>JAVJVK010000013.1 GCA_040221175.1 Phycisphaerales bacterium | reverse complement strand
CCTCGCCGGCGGGGGCGTTGCGCGGTGGGGGGGCACGGTGGGTCGGGCGCGTTGGTCTCGGCCGTGCGCCGATGTTCGACGCCTGCGCGGAGCCGCCCCGAAGACGCGGCGGCTGCGCTGCGGCTGGACCAATTGAAGTGTTCTTGAGGCGCTCGCTTCGCTCGCTTGCGGGCTGGCGCCCGGGCCCTGGCGGGCCTCGCCTCCGCATGCGCTCTTCGCTCGCGGACTCGCTCGGCGGATGCTGCGGCGCGGGGCACACGGCGCGATGTGAACGCGCCGTGGGCCCCGCGCCGGGCGAAGCCCGCGCATGGGCCCGCCGCCGAGGCGACAAGGAAACTCCCCGCCGCCGAGGCGACCAGTCACACCCTCTTCAGCTTCCCCGCCTCGGCCGTCAGCCCCGCCCGCATCGCGTACCTGGCCATCTGCACGCGGTTGTTCGTGCCCAGCTTCTTGTGGATCGCATCGCAGTGACGCTCCACCGTGCGCGGGGAGCGGCCAAGCGTCTCGGCGATGTCCCTGGTTGCCATGCCCTGGCCGATGAGCGCCAGGACCTCGAGCTCGCGCGCGGTCAGCGCCTCGAGCTCGCCCAGCTCGGCCAGCATCGGGGCCAGCGTCGTGAAGCGCTCCTCGGCGTCGGACGCCGGCGGGCTGGCGCCCGGCTTGGGCTCGCACTGGGCGCCCGCCCGGCCGGTGGCCACCGAATCGGAGCCACCGGGATCGAAGCGGCCCTGCACCGCCACCACCAGGTACGCGGGGCCCTCGACGACCAATGGGTCCTGGCTGGCCAGCGGCCACACGTCGCACTGGACCTGTGCGCCCTCGTGGATGAAGCGCAGCACCGCCGGCTTGCCGCTGGTGCGCGCCGTGTGCACGGCGTCGGGCCCCACGCGGGCCCACACGCCCCGGCGACCGGCAGACGCGGCGCGAGGGTGGGCGTGGGCCGGGTCGTGCTGGCTGGCGGTGGCGCCCTCGGCGGCGCCCCGGGGCACCGTCAGCCGGACGAACCGGCGGTTGCTGGCGATGGTGCGCCCGTCGCCGTCAACCAGAGCCAGGCCCAGGGCCGGCTCGTCGCCCAAGAGCTCGATGAGCGCGGCGACGGCGGCTGGCCCCAACTGCCCGGGGCCATCGGCCAGCGGCGCCGGGAGCGAGCCGGGCGCACCGGCGGGCTTGGGGGCCTGCGGGGCGTGATGGGCCGGATGGGCAGGTTCGCCGCGGGGCCCCTCGGGCGGCCGGGCGAGCGGACGTGCCGCCTGCCGGGGTGCTTGGTGGCCCGGCTGGTTGGGCGGCTGGCCGGGCGTATTGCCGGGCGTGTTGGCAGCCATGTGGGGCGAGGGCGATGCCCCGGGGCCGGTTGGTCCCGTAGACCTCTGCGCATCCCCCGACCCGGACGAGCCCCTCGAGCCCGGGGCCCCACTGGGGTTGGGGGTATCGGACGGACGGTCGGCCATGGGTGGCCTCCAGCGCCGGTCGTGGACCCGGGTACCCCCAGTCTACCGCCACATCGAAATTCCCGCAAGCCAATTGTGCCCGGGCCGCCATGGATTGGGTGTTTCTTCTCACTTGGCCGGCGGCCCGCCCTCAGCCAAAGCGGGCGGCCAGCGTGTCCAGCACGTCGGCGAAGACCGCCTCGGGCGGCCGCGTGGCGTCGATGCGGGCGTAGCGGTCCTTGCCCGGGCCGCCGTGGGCGGCCATGTCGCCCTCGACCTGGGCCAGGTAGCCGCGGCGCACGCGGGCGTGGAAGGCGGCGCCCTTGGCCTCCATCCGGTCCAGCAGCAGGCCCAGGCGGCCCGCGGCGGTGGCCTCGTCGACGTCGAAGACCAGGTTCAGGTCCGGCTCGCCCACCGGCTCGGCCCCGTGCGTGACGACCCGGGCGACGGCCAGGATGTCGTCGATGCTCAGCCCGCCGGCGACCCCCTGGTAGGCCAGCGTGCTGGCGACGAAGCGGTCGGCCAGGACGACCCTGCCCTTGGCCAGGGCCGGGGCGATGCGCTCGGCGACGAGCTGGGCCCGGCTTGCCATGTACAGCAGCATCTCGCAGCGGACGTCCATCTCGGCCTGGCGATGGTCGAGCAGGACGTCGCGGATGGCCTCGCCTGCGGCGGTGCCCCCCGGCTCGCGGACGGTCTCGACCTGGATGGCCGCGTCCTTGAGCATGGCCTCGAGCATGCGCAGCTGGGTGCTCTTGCCCGAGCCATCGGGCCCCTCGAAGACGAGGAAGCGGCCCTTGAGGCGACCGAGCCAGGGTGGAGGTGCGGGCGGCATGGAGGCCAGTGTAGACGGTATGATGGCGACGATGGCCGAGGACAGCCCGCAACTCGACGCTGTGCAGGCCCTCGATGCGCTGGAGGCGTTCGTCGTTGGCAACGACGACCTGGCGCAACTCGAAGAACGCATCGGCCGGTTTAACATCTTCGACGCCCTGGGCATCGTGCGCGCCGAGATCCGCCACAGCCAGTTCCTGGCGTGGCTGCTCGACCCCGGTGAGAGCCACGGCACGGGCCAGTTGTTCCTGCGCGCGGTGGTGATGGACATGCTCGCCCGCGCGCCGCGCGGCCTGCGACCGTGCTCGCCCGTGGAACTGGACGGCCTGGACCTGGGCCAGGTCGAGATCTCGCGCGAGCGCGATCACATCGACATCCTGATCGTGATCGACGAGCCCAGGCTGGTCTTCGCGATCGAGAACAAGGTCGATTCGACCGAGCACTCCGGGCAGCTCGAGCGATACCGCACGCTCGTCTCGCGGCGATATCCGGGCCACAAGCACCTGCTGGTGTACCTGACCCGTCAGGGGGATGAGCCCAGCGACGAGGCGTGGTCGCCGTACGGCTACGCCGACCTGCACCGCACGCTGGCACGGGTTCGGAGGCTTAACGAGGGCGGCGTGGGCGAGGACGTGGCGGCGTTCCTGGACCACTACCTGCGGATGATCGGGAGCCGATTCATGGACGATCCGAAGATCGACGAGCTGTGCGAGCGGATTTACAAGAACCACCGGCAGGCGTTGGAGTTGATCTTCGAGCGCAAGGGTGACCCCCGAACGCCGTTCATCGAGGCGTTTGCGCAGGCCATCACCGATTCTGGGTACCTCGGCGAAGTCAGTGACCGCACGTCGAGCACGTTCCGCTTCACCCCGGCCGAGTGGATCGAGGCGCTTCCGGCGATCAACCGGCGGCCCCAGATGCACCCCAGCGGCTGGATGTTCATGACCTTCGCGATTAACGCGACGATGACCAAGGCGAACGTGCAGGTGGTGGTCGGCCCCACGACCGAGCCCGATGTGCGCGCTCGGTTCTTAACGGCCATCCAAGACAAGGGCGGAGACTGTGGGTTCAAGATCGGTCGGGCCAAGATCACCGATCGGTGGACTCGTGTGTTCAGCCAAACGGTCGTACGGACGAACTCGGGGGTGCAGGGAGACGCAAAGACGCTGGAGAAAATCAGCTCCGCTGCCACCGACATGGTCGAGCGGATGCAGCGAATGACGGACTTCGTAGCATCGCACTTCGCTTCGGCCGATGCCGACTAGCAATCACGAATGGCTGTGCTCGGGCTTGTGCTCCCAGGGCCAGCGGCCGCTGCTCTCCAGCTCGAGCGTGAAGCTGAGGAACGTGCGGATGAGCACGACGATGGCCAGCACGCCCACGCTCTGGAACGTCAGGTCGACCGCCACGGTGTGGATGATGTCGGCGGCCACCAGGAACTCCAGCCCCAGCAGGATGCCCCGGGCCAGGCGGCGGCGGGCGTCGCGGTACAGGTCTCCGTGCGGACGGCCGGCGACCAGGTGGACCGCGGCCAGGACGAGCGTCCACACGAGGACCAGGACGATGACGGCGATGCCCACGGCCTCGATGCCCGCGGCGCTCCACTCGGCGAAGGTGGTGACGTACTGGCGCATGGAGCAGGGTACGGGCCCAAGGCCGCCGGCCAGACCGAGCAACGCGGCTTCGGCCTACGCACCCAGCGGCGGCGGGCCCGGGTCGAACCCGTCTGGCTCGATGGGCTCGCCTTCGTCCGCGGCCGGGGGCGTGACCAGCACGTAAAGCACGCCGAAGGCGCAGGCCATGAAGGGCATGGCATAGAAGATGAACGGCAGGAAGAGCAGCAGCGCGCAGACCAGGCCGATGAGGCCCATGACCACGCCGGTGAGCCAGAGCTTGAAGACGTGGCCCTCGGTCATGTACCAGCTGAGCTTCAGCGCGTCGATCGGGCCGGGGCGAACGCCCCTGGGATCGATGCACACCAGGTACGAGAACCACAGCCGCATAGCCAGGTAGATCAGAAGCACGATGAGCGCCAGGCCGAAGATGACGCCCACGGCGATGGCCGCGGCCGTCGACACCGCCGCCAGCACGCCGACGACCAGCGCCCCGCCCGCCACGGCGACCAGCGTGATGACCCACGAGCCCACGGTGAGGATCAGGCCGATGGCGACGACGGGCCAGTAGCGGGTAAAGCCCAGGAAGATGTCTTCGAACACGCCGCCGCCATCGCGGTATCGACGGGCGGCGAGCATGCCCAGTCCCACGCCCAGGGGCGTCTGCACCAGGAACTGCGAGGCCGTCGAGACGGGGTTGAACATGGCGTCGGGCCCGACGAGGGCCGTGTCGATCAGGGCGGCCACGACGGTGCAGGCCCCGGTCAGCAGCAGCACCACCAGCGATGCGCCGAGCATGAGCCCGTAGTTGGCCATGAGCAGCTTGTGCGCCTCGCCGATGGCCTCGCCCACCGTGAAGTCGGGCGTGGGCCCGCGCAGATCGTCCATCATGTCGCTCCCCGGTGACCGCTCCCGGGCGGCCCGCCATCGATCCCGGCCGAGTTACACCACCTGCAGCACGTCCTTGACGGCTGCGACCAGGTCCTCGGCCGTCAGGCTGCACTGCTTGAGCAGCTCATCGGCGGTGCGCGCGCTGCTTGGGATGTGGGTGACGTGCATCTGCTTGAGGGTGAAGCCGTCGCCGCTGTGGGCGATGGCCTCGGCGATGGCGCTGCCCAGGGCCCCGCCGTAGTTGTCCTCCATGGAGATTACGAACCCGCCGTTGGCGCCGATGATGTCCAGCAGCTTGTCCTCGTCGAAGGGCAGGCTGTACATGTCCACCAGCGTGGCCTGGATGGCCGCCTTGTCGAGCAGCTCGACGGCCTTGTTGGCCTCGTGCACCATGTAGCCGCTCGCGCAGATGACGATGTCTCGGCCCTCGTTCAAGACCTCGAAGCCGCCGAGGTTGAAGACGTCCTCGGCGCTGTAGAGGAACTCGACGTCCGGGCGGTGGGTGCGCATGTAGCACGCGCCCTCGTACTCGGCCATGACCTGCGACAGGGCGTAGGCGCTGTAGGCGTCGCTGGGCTGGAGCACGTAGCAGCCCGGATTGCCGCGGTGGTCCTTCATGGTGGTGAAGCTGCGGAACCAGCTGACGTCGGGCAGGCCCATCTGGCTGGGGCCGTCGGCCGCCAGCGTGATGCCGCTGTGGCTGCCGACGATCTTGATGTTGGCCCCGCTGTTGATGGCCATCTCGATCTGGTCGTACGCGCGGGTCAGGAACTTGGCGAAGCTGCTGCAGAAGGGAATCTTGCCCGCGGCGCTCAGGCCGGCGGCCATCGAGATCATGTGCTGTTCGGCGATCTTGCACTCGAAGAAGCGAGGCGCCAGCGAGCTGTCCTTGGCGAAGGTCTCGGCGAAGGTCGAGTTGCTCACGTCGGCGTCGAGGACCACCACCTGGGGCATCGGCTTGCCCATGGCGCGCAGCGCCAGGCCGTAAGCGCGACGCGTCGCCAGGCTGGCGGTCTGGCGCAGGCTCTCCATGTCCAGCTGCTTCATGGCCTGGTCCATGCTGGGAACCTCGCCCTCGCCCTGGGGCGCGGCGGCCGGCTCGGGCGGGGGCTGGATGGCGAAGCTGTCGGCGCTGCTCAGGGCGCTGGTGAGCTCGCCGCGACGCTCGTCGAGCTCGGCCTTAGCACGCTCGAGGGCCTGGTTCTTGGCGGGCTTGCCGTGCCAGCCGTTGCCCTGCATGGACGGCGCGCCCCAGCCCTTGATGGTCTTGGCGACGATGGCCACGGGCTTGGTGGTGGAGTTCAGGTCGGTGTCGTCGGCCACGCCGTGGGCCCGCTCGAAGGCGTTGCGGATCTGGGCAGGGTCATGGCCATCGATGGTGATGACCTCGAGTCCGAAGGCCTCGAGTTTCTTTGCAAGCCGCTCGGGGCCCTGCTGCTCGCTCACTCGGCCGGCCTGGCCGTAGCCGTTGCAGTTGAAGATGGGCACGACCTTGCGGAGCTTGCGCTCGGCCAAGTAGTCCAGCGCCTCGGCGATCTGGCCCTCGCGGCTCTCGCCGTCGCCGATGATGCAGTAGACCACGCGGTCGCGGCCGTCGAGCCGGTCGGCCTCTGCCAGGCCGCAGGCGACACTCAGGCCCTGGCCCAGCGAACCGGTGGCGGCGTCGAAGAAGGGGAAGCCTTCCATGGGGTTGGGGTGGCCGTCGAGCTCGCTGCCCTGCTGGCGGAGCGTGAGCGCGTCTTCGAGCGTCAGCGGGCGGCGGTTCTCGGGGTCTCGCCCGACCATGACGCCCAGCTTGCAGGCGGCGGCGTAGACGACGGGCACGGCGTGGCCGGCCGAGAGCACCAGGCGGTCGCTGGTGGGGTAATCGGGATATTCGGGGCTCCACCGCATGGTGTGGAACAGCAGCACCGTGGTGATGTGCGAGAGGCTCATGGCCGTGGTCGGGTGCCCGCTGCCAGCGGCCTCGGTCATCTCGAGGGACATCTTGCAGAGGTCGATCGCCTGGGCGTGGACGGCGGCTTCGAAGGACATGGCGCTTCCTTTCTGTCCCGGTCACGCCCCCCAAGGCCGGCGGCGGTCGCCGCGACCGTGGGACGAGCCGGGCCCGACGGGAAGCCGTCATGGGCCGCTGCTGTCTCCCTGAGGAGCGCCGGACCGCCCTGGGGGCGGGTGCCGAGGGTCTCTTGTCGTGCTGCGGTACCCACCAGCCCGGCACGAGGGGCCGGCGGCGCACGCCGCACGGCAGAGTATCTGCCGGTGGATCGAGAATGGCAACCCCGAGACGCCGCGAAGTAGGCGTTAGAACAGCCCGTTTCCGAAGTCTGGCCCCGCCTGGGTGGGTTCCTGCGGATCTGTTGGTTCGCGGGCGCCCGGGGCGGCGCCATCGGGATTGATGAGGTCAGCGAACGACTCCATGGCCGCCCGGCGGGATGCCCGGATGGTGTCGCCATCGGTGTACCAGCGGATGTGGTCGGCCATCAGCTCGGCCGCCGGCCGATTGCCCAGGATGCCGACGTCCAGCGTCAGATCGGTCATCGTCGGGGTCAGGCGAACCAGCGTGAGCATGGCCAAATCGCCCCGTTCGCTG
This sequence comes from Phycisphaerales bacterium, assembly GCA_040221175.1. NCBI lineage: Bacteria > Pseudomonadati > Planctomycetota > Phycisphaerae > Phycisphaerales > Phycisphaerales bacterium. The sequence continues at coordinate 362,788 of JAVJVK010000013.1, read as the reverse complement.
CGGACCTGGTAAACCCGCCGACGCACGATGCCGTCCGTCCGCAACTCGCTTGTTAATTCAACGCTCAGGTCCAGCCCGATCAGAGCGCGCTCGGCGGCCAAGGTCACCCTCTCGAAGCCCGCGTCCTCAACGAACTCCAGTCTCGAGCCCGTCCACGCGGCATAGCCGAAGTTCGCGACTGACGCGATGGGCGCAAACCCAAGCGCTGCACATCCCGCACACGCGAAAAACGTCGTGCACAACAGCGTGCCCCACGCCAGACTCTGTGAGCGCCGGTACATCCAAGGAGCCTATGCGCAGGCGGCACAAGTGCCATAGAGCACGATCTCATGCCGGGAAACCCGGAACCCATCGGGAGCAAGCCCCGCGGGGTTGTTCACGCAACCGCGGACCTCGTAGACGCGCCCGCACGCATCGCACTTGAAGAAGTGGTGGTGGCTGGCGTTTCGGTCGGCCGGCTCATAGCGAGCGGGCTCGCCGGGCAACTCGACGGTGGTCAGTTCCTCGTCTTCGAGCATCAGCTTGATCGTGCGATACACGGTGGCCAGACCGATGCCCGGAACGTCCTGCTGCGCCCTGTCGAGCACTTCCTGGGGGCCCAGCGGTCCGTCCGCATCATCGAAGACCGAGCGGATGGCCCGGCGCTGGCGTGTGTCTCTGGTCATGACAGCATTTTATGCGCGTAGTCACATGGGGGTTTCATCGATCCGTGCGTACGTGCCGCGGGGCTCGCCCGGGGTCCGAGCAATACAGTGTGTGGATGCCTGATTCGATCGATGCCGGAACCACCCCCACGCGCCTGTACCTGGACAACGCCGCGACGAGCTTCCCCAAGGCCCCGGGCGTGTACGAGGCCATGGCCCGCTATGGCGCCGAGATCGGGGCCTCGCCGGGCCGCGGCGGCTATCGCGAGGCCCGGCAGGGCGCCGCCGTGCTGGGCGAATGCCGGCGGCTGATCGCCCGCCTGATCAACGCCGAGGATCCCGACCGCGTCATCTTTACGCTGAACACGACCGACGCCCTGAATCTGGCCATCAAGGGCCTGGTGTTCCAGAGGCTGCGCACCGATGCCGACGCCCGGATCCACGTGGTGACCACCGCGATGGACCACAACTCGGTGCTGCGGCCGCTCAATGCCCTTAGGGCCATGCTGCCGGGGCTCTTCCGCTGGACGCGCGTGCCCGTGGATGCGCGCGGCATCGTCGATCCCGAGGCCATCGAGGCGGCCCTGACCGACGAAACCGCCCTCGTGGCGGTGGTGCACGCGAGCAACGCCACCGGCGCGATCCAGCCCATCGCCGACATCGGCGCACGCTGCCGAGCCCGTGGCGTTCCGTTCCTGGTCGATGCCGCCCAGAGCGTCGGGCACCTTCCGGTTGACGTTCGCCGCGACGCGGTGGACCTGCTGGCCTTTCCCGGACACAAGGGCCTTCTTGGGCCGCTTGGGACCGGCGGCCTGCACATCGGACCGGGCATGGAAGAGAAGCTGGACACCCTGCGCGAGGGCGGCACCGGATCTCGCAGCGAACGCGATACCCAGCCCACCGAAATGCCCGACCGCTACGAACCGGGGTCGCATAACACCGTGGGCATCGCGGGCCTCATCGCCGGCGTGCGATTCGTGCTCGACCGCCGCATCGACTCGATCCGTACCCACGAAGTGGCGCTCATCGAACGGTTTATTGCGGGTCTGGACGAGATCCCCGGCGTGCGGTTGGTCGGGCCACGCGATCCGGCCGACCGCGTCGCGGTGTTCAGCTTGATCTTCGAGGGCGTCGAGCCCGATGAAGCCGCCGCCATGCTGGAGCGTGAGCACGGCCTGCTGGTACGTGCGGGCCTGCACTGCGCACCGGGGGCTCACGAGTCGATGGGCACCACGCCCCTTGGCGGCACGGTGCGTGTGAGCTTCGGACCGTTTACGAGGCCGGCAGACGTGGAGCGCGCCCTGGCAGGGATCGCGCAGGTTGCGCCCGTTGCGGCGTCTGGCTGATCAGGCTCGCGGTGCAGGCCGGCGCCGCAGCAGCCAGACCGACGCGAGCCAGTGCAAGCTCCAGCCCAGGCGATGCAGCTTCAGTTGCACGTCTAGGCGACGCAGCGAGGCGTCTTCGGGCTCGATCGAAAGGCCTTGGCGGATCCAGTAGCGGGCACGCGACCACTGGCCTTCTCGCAGCAATGCCAGCGCGATGTTGTGCATCGCCGGCACGAAGCGCGGGTCGAGGCGCACGGCCTCTCGGGTGGCGTCGATGCCTGATGCCCGGTCGCCGGCGTGGAAGTGGGCCAACCCGAGCCAGTGCCACAGGCGGGCATCACTGGGACGCATGCGAACCGCCCGGCTCAGCACGCGGATGGCCTGCGCCTGGCCGCCGGCGTCGATGAGCAGTTCGCCCAATTCGGCAAGAGCGGCGCCGTCTGCCTGAGACTCGTCATCGCCCTGGACCTCGGCCGCACGACGCAAGCGCTCGACCTCGGCTTCGAGCAACTCGATGGTGCGCTGGCGATCTTCGGTCTTGGCCGACGCCAGGAGCAGCCGCGCCAGCCGGCGCGTGACGCGGCCGTTGTCTGGTTCGAGCCGGCGGGCGACATCAAGGTGCACCACCGCCTTGGCGGGCTCACCACGCTTCTCGTGGAGGAAGCCCAGTTCCGCGTGCGCCTCGGCGTGGTCGGGCTCGAGTTCGAGCACGCGACCGAACTTCTCACGGGCCTCGTCCAGGCGTCGCATTTCGACCAGGAGCCGCCCGAGGTTCATCAAGACCCCTACGTCGCCGGGATCCTCCCGCAGCTCGATGAGGAACAACTGGCGGGCACGCTCGTGGCGACCCGTCTGCCAATAGGCCTCGGCCAGCTTCGCCTGGACGCCAGGCAGTTCGGGATCGAGGCGTGCGGCCTCGCGCAAGCACCAGACCGCGCGATCATGCAGCCCTCGGGCAAGCAAGCTCGCCGCGATGGCCGAATACGCCTCGGCGCAATCCGGCTTGCGCTGCTGGAGCATGTAAAAGGCCAGTTCGGCCTCGTCGTGATCACCCAGTTCGGCGTGCGCTTCGATGCGCGCGATGGCGGGGTACGTCTCGCCCGGCTCGGCGGACTCGGCCTTGTCGAACCAGGCAAGGGCCTGGCGGACCTTGCCGGCCCGCACCAGGTTCACCCCGGCGGCCATGGCGGCGTTGAAGTCTCCCGAGCGGAGTTGGTAGCTCTCGCCGAAGGCCGAGGCGGCCTCGTCGTAGCGGCCGTCGGCCTCAAGCGCCACCCCGAGGTTGAACAGCCAGTCGGGCTGGTACGGATTCAGGGCGATGGCTTCGCGGAGCGCAGCGGCAGCCTCAGCCCATCGGCCGGCTTCGTAGAGATCGTGGGCCCGTTCAACGTGGGCCTCGGCGTCGATCCAATCGCTCATGGTCGCCCTGGCGTCCTCCGCGGGCGACGGCCATCCCGCCCGCGTTCCCATTGTATCGTCGGCCCCGGCATCTTCTCTCCGCAATGCGCAAACAAAGGGGCCGAAACCCTCGTTCTCGGGCCCGGCCCCCTTCAAGTGGCGCAAGCGACAGGGCTTGCGGGCGTCTCGAATCAGCGGCGGGCCGAGTACACCGGGGGCTCCACCTCAAAGACGACGAACATCCGCTCGCGGTTCGATCCCTCGCGCAGCTTCGCCGGATCTTCGGGCAGGACCTGAGCGCCGCCCAGCATCTCTCGGGAAGCGTCCAGGGTGATGGCGTCCTCGCCGACGCGGGCGATGCCAAAGGGGATGGCCCGCGGGCCCACGTCCTGGCCCCACCAGTCGCCGTCGGTCTCGATGGCCAGCACGGCCACGTGACCGGTCGTCAACTCGAGGTATGCGTCGGAAACTTCGCCGACCTCGTCGTCGGAGCGTCCCCAGATCACGTTCTCATCGATGACGTCCGAGATCAGGACCATGGGTCCGGGGCTCCGCTCGCTGTCGGAGCGCATCATGCGGTTGGTCCATGCCGGCTCGAGCTTGTCGTTGCGGTAGGTCACCTGCTCGCCGTCGAGGGTGGCTGTCTTGGCGAACATCTTGCCGTCATAGCCCTGGAAGGCCTCCACCTCGATCCGCTGGCCGCGCACGGGCGCGCCCTTGCCGCCGGTGGTGTACCAAGCCGGGCCGAGCACCACCCAGTTCCCGGTCTCCTGGGCCTGATTGCCGTCGCGGCCCTGGTTTCCCTGCTGGCCGCTTCCATCGCCGATGCGAACCCGCATCCAATGCCGGCCCTCGCCCAGGTCGACGCGGTCGACCTTCTCGATGGTGCCCGACATGGTCTTTGTCTCGGCGTCGGCATCGGCGGCGGGCAGCTTCTGGCGGAGCACGCGCTGGGACTCTGCCAGCGTGCTGAGGTTGCGCTCCCATCCGTCTTCGAGGCGGTGCCAGCCCTTGGGCAGCACCTTGTCCTCGCCCTCGAGCATGTCTTCGCTCGCGTTCAGGGACAGGTTCATGTTCGTGGCATCAACGAAGAAGGCTTCGAACGGTACCGAGACGTGCGTGCCGCCGAAGCCCAGGAAGCCACCCTCTCGGATGACGACGGCCTCGATGCGGCCCGTGCCTCGATCCACGATCATGTCTTCGATCGTGGCAAGTTCGTCGCCCTGACGATTCGTGAGCGGCTCGCCGAGAATCTTCTCGGCCGACTGGAAGACGTAGGTGCGATCCTGCTGCTGCTCTCGGTCGGCCTGTTGGTAGCCCCGGTTGGAGTCCTGGGCCTGGACGGTGGCCAGACCGGTGATGGACAGGGCAAGGCCGGCAGCGGCGGCCGTGATCAGCGCGGTGTTTCGAGTGTTCCTGAAGGTCATGGTGTGGCTCTCCTTGGTCTCGCCCGAGAGGAGCCCCACACGGGCTCGCGTCCACGGGCGATGGTCTATCAGAGAGCTTCGCTGATGCCACTGAACCTTCGGTGACGCAATGGTGAATCGGGCCTCATTCTGCCGCGGCGGGAAGCGGCGAAGGAGGCCTCTGACCACACTGAACGATATTAGGGAATGACCCCACCGGGATTCGAACCCGGGTCGCCGCCGTGAAAGGGCGGTGTCCTAAACCACTAGACGATGGGGCCGCCGTGGAAGAGGCTGAGGATAGGTCGAAAGTGCCCGCCGGCCAAGCGTTGTACGCCACAACCCCCAACAATCGCCGATGCCCACCAATCCCGCTCAACCGGCCACCGCCACGGTGGAGGCAAACTTCGATAGCCTCGTCGGTCCGACGCACAACTACGCGGGCCTGGCCCACGGCAACCTGCTGAGCGCCGAGCACGCGGGCGTGGCCGCCCACCCCAAGCGTGCAGCCCTCCAGGGGCTGGAGAAGATGCGGACGCTCCGGTCGCTCGGGCTGACGCAAGGGATCCTGCCGCCACAGGTCAGGCCCGACATTGCCTTCCTCCGGGCGATCGGCATCCAGGGTGAGGGGCCGGCCGAGGTGATCGCGGCCGCGGCCAAGGACGCGCCGCGGCTGCTCGCATCGGCCAGCAGTTCCAGCAGCATGTGGGCGGCCAACGCGGCCACCGTGTCGCCCGCGGCCGACACAGCCGACGGCCGCGTGCACCTGACCACCGCCAACCTGGTGACCAATGCGCATCGTTCGATCGAAGCCGAGCAGACCACCCGGACGCTGCGCGCCATCTTCGCGGACGAGAATCGCTTTGCCGTCCATCCGGCCCTGCCGCCAACGCCGGACTTTGCCGACGAAGGCGCTGCCAATCACACGCGGCTTGCGCGGACGCATGGCGATGTGGGCGTCGAGATGTTCGTCTACGGCCGGTGGGGCGAGGGAGAAGGCGCCGATGGTCTGCCCCAACGCTTTCCCGCCCGGCAGACGCTCGAAGCGTGCCAGGCAATCTCGAGGCTGCACGGCCTGGACGTGGCTCGGGTGGTGTACTCCCGCCAGCACCCGCAGGCGATCGACGCCGGCGTGTTCCACAACGATGTGATTGCTGTCGGAAACGGGCCGGTGCTGCTCGCGCACGAGTTGGCGTTCGCCGACCGCCTTGCGACGTATGACGACATCCAGCGTGCGTGCCAGGGCTTGGGCTTCGAGCCGGTGATCGTCGAGGTGAGCGCCGATGAGGTGCCGATCGAACTGGCCGTACGGCGATACCTGTTCAACAGCCAGTTGGTCACCCTTCCAGATGGCTCAATGGCGCTGGTCGCCCCCACCGACTGCCGAGATGAGCCCCGCGTGGTCTCGGCGATCGATCGGATCGTTGCCGACGCGTCGAACCCGATCGGTGCAGTGCATTACGTCGACGTCCGCGAGAGCATGCAGAATGGTGGTGGTCCGGCGTGCCTGAGGCTGCGAGTTGCACTGGGGCCGGCCGATCTTCAGGCAATGAATCGCGGCGTTCTGCTGACCGAGGAGTTGGGCCAGAAGCTCGAAGGGTGGATCGAGCGACACTACCGCGAGACGCTGGCGCCGGCCGATCTTGCCGATCCGGCTCTGCTCGAGGAGTGCCGCTGGGCGCTTGACGAGCTCACGGGCATCCTGGGCCTGGGTTCGATCTACCCGTTCCAGAAGGCCGCCGTGACGGTCTGGTAAGAACTCTCCCTGATCGACACTTTTTTTGCACTTGTCGCGTGAGCGACGCTGCCGCTCGACGCTCTGATGCGTGGAGGGAGGGAGGCACCACGCACCCGGCGCAACAACGGGGCGCGTGGCTGCCGCCGCCTTGGATCATCATCTGGCCGCGAGGGGCCGCATCTCGGATCCGAGGGAGAGCGGGGCGGCCGGCCGGTGCGTCAGCATCGGTCGGTCGCTCCCGTGCGCGCACTCAGAATTCCACGATGAAGTAGAAGCGATCGGCCGCGAACTGTTGGAAGCCGCCCGTGGTCAGGTCTCCATCGTCGAAGAGTGCGTCGACCTCGGTCATGTAGGCGGCGTCCTTCCGGGTCGCCGCATCCTGGAAGTGGACGCCGATGCCCAGCGTGATGTCGTAGTCCGGGCGTGCCTCGCTGTCCCACGAGCCGCCGATCGGGGTGCCATTCTCCCAGGATTGCGGATCGATGAAGTCCTCGAATCCGGCAGGGATGGTGCCCGAGCCCCCGTCGCCGATCCACGTGCCCGTCCGGGAGCGATGGATGACGGCGGCATCGGTAAAGAGTTGGATCTCTCGCACGAAGGCCGTCTGCTGGGTGTTGCCCATGGCATTGGCCGCCTGTGGCATCACGATCGCCGCGAGGATGCCGAGGATGACCACGACGATGAGGATCTCCACGAGCGTAAACGCTCGACAACGAAGATTCCCGGACTTGGGTCGGCTCACGGGCATGGCGGCTCCTCTCCTACCAGCATCGAATGGACCGCCCATCGCCGCCAGACGAAGGAAGCCTTCGCCGGCCACTTGGTTGGATCGCACCGACTGAACATGGCAAGGGCAATTCTCGGACGGGACAAGGTCCGGATCGCTTGGTTCCGAACGAGTTCGATTTCCTATCCCTGCACGTATGGCCTGGGATTCATGAGAATCTGTCCTCATCGCCAAACCTCGGATGCCCGCGCTGCTCGGAGGACCGAGTCCGATCCACGATTGGGTATGGAACGAACGGACGATTGCCGTAAAAAATGAGGTTCGCTGGAACCGGCATCGAGGTTATACTGCCGGGGTGACCCCCATGAACCATCATCGTTATCGCGCCTTCACGCTGATCGAGTTGCTGGTGGTGATCGCCATCATCGCGATCCTGATCGGCATCCTGATCCCCAGCCTGGCTGGCGCCCGGGACGTCGCGCACACGACGATCTGTGCGCAGAACCTTCGGCAGATGGGCGTGGCGATGACCGTGTATGCCACCGACTACAAGGAGCAACTCTGGCCGGCCGAGGATTGGGCCTTCGGGCGTGATGCGCGAGGCCTGATCGATCGATCGGACCCCGGCGTGATCTTTGACTACGTGGAAGACGCTCACGAGATCTGCGGCTGCCCCAAGAACAAGCGGCGGTCGGGCGACGGACGCTCCAGCGGAACGCTGTACGGCTCGTTCACCGATCTCAACTTCGACTACACCATGTTCGACGAAGTGCAGGGCTACCGGCTGGGCCAGGAGGTTCAGGTTGCGCGGCTCATCGACGTGCGTGCGAGCAAGCCCGTCCGCATGACCTCGAGCGCAGCCGAAACGCGCCTGACGGCCATGCGGGCCGTGCCGGTGTACATCGAAGAGAGCGTCTGGTTTTATAATCAGCAGTTCACCGAGGGCTACTGGGGCAACCTGGACCAGATCACTGATCGACACGACAAGGGCGGACACATCCTGTATGCCGACGGCGTGGTGGAGATCGCCAAGTTTGAGAAGGGCCCGCGAGGCGAGAAGGTCGAAGAGCGCGAAGACTTCACCGCCAACTGCATTTACGCACGCGTGAACAACGGCAACGCCGACTGGTGGAAGATCACCGATCGCGGGCAGAGCTACGGCTGGATCAACTCGCCCGACAGCTGATTCGACGCGGTATCATGCCGCATGCTCACCAGACTGGATGATCCCTGCCTGAGACTTGTCGCGGGCCTGGCGGCGTCGATCGCCGCCTGTGTGCCCGCCCACGGCCAGCTTCGGTTCACGGATGCGACTGCACGCGTCGGCCTGGAAGACGCCGAGGGACCGATCAGCGCCGCCCACGTGTGCGCTACGGACCTGAACGGCGATGGGTTTGACGACGTGGTGATCGACCGCCAGCGCGTGTTCCTGAACGTTGCGGGCGACGATGGCGGGCGCGTGTTCCAGGAGGTTCTGGCAAGCGGCTTGCCGGTGCATCGGCGCGGCGACATCATCGTCTTTGCGGACCTGGACAATGACGGGCGCCGCGACGCCATCATCGCGCGTTCGCTGGACGTCAACAACGAGCAGTTCACCCCGCCCGAAGAAGGGACACCCGGAGCACTCGCATGGCTGCGAGGCAACGGTGACGGGACGTTCGGCCAGCCGATTGGTTCGTTCACGGAGATCCCAGAGGCGACCGCCGGTACGACGGCGTCGATGGCCTTGGGCGACGTAAACGTCGATGGCCGACTCGACATCGTGCTGGGCCAGTGGTACACGAATTATGGAGCGGGCTACGAGGGCTACGCGAACGACGTCCTGCTTCAGCGGGCTGACGGGTCCTTCGAGCGGATGCCTCTGCCAGTCGATGGCGTGGCGTTCGACCCTGAAACAGACGCGGGCGGGCGACCGACGTACGGCGTGCTCGTCGCCCATGTCTTGGGGGACGGCGCTCCGGGCAATCATCCTCAGATCCTGGAACTGAATTATGGTCGGCGCTGGAATCGACTATGGATGCTCGATGACGACGACGCATGGCGTGACGTCGCGCCACGGGTGAAGCTCGACGGCGACGCCATCCGCCACGGGCGTCACCCGGACTGGTTGAAGGAACGCGCCAAGGCCGATCCGCGGTTCGATCGCGATGATGAGCCGCCATTTCGGGCGAACGGCAATACGTTCGACGCTTCGATCGGAGACGTCGACGGCGACGGAGCGTTCGACGTGCTCCTGGCCGAGATTACGCACGGCTGGGCGGGCGAGAGCAGCGATCCGACGCGCGTGCTCCTCCGGCGCGATGGCGTGGCGGGTCCCATGTTCGTTACCGACGAGTCGTTGTCGCTTGATCGATCGCCCTCGGATCCGAGCGTGCAGAGTTGGAACCAGGGCGATATCTATGGCGCACTTGCCGACTTCGATCTGGACGGCCGGCTCGACGTCCTGGTGTGCTCGAGCGACTACCCCGACAATCAGCGCCTCCGCATCTGGCGGCAGCAGGACGACGGCTCGCTGATCGACGTGACCAGTTGGATCGGTATCGATCACATCGGCGCCGGGCAGCCGGCGCTGTTGGACTTTGATGGCGATGGCGATCTCGACATCCTGGTCGGCCAAGGCTTCAACAGGCTTGGCGCCGCCCAGCGAGCCGGGCGATCGCCGCGCGTTCGCCTGTTCGAGAATCGCGCGGCTGACTCACTCGGCCGAACGGCGGTCGTCCTGCGGCTGGTGGGCGGGCCGGAATCGGGCGTGAATCGTGACGCGATTGGCGCCGTCGTACGGGCCACGGTCGAACTTGACGGCAAGCCGAAGATGCTCACGAGGCAGGTGGTGGGCCCGGGCGGACACCAGGGCAAGCAGGGCACGATCGCCGTGCACCTGCCCGCCGGCCCCGAGGGCGTGAGCCACGTCGAGATCAGCTGGCCGAACCGGGCCGGGACGAAGACCATCCTTCGCGACGTCGCTCCCGGCTGGCACACGGTGTCGTTCGAAAGCGACCGCTAGAACCCACTGACGCAACGCACAAAGAAAACCGCCGAGCGGCCCAGGGGGCAACGCTCGGCGGGGCGGGATGGGCGTGTGAAAGCCTCGCGGTCTCGATCGATCAGATGCGGCTGAGGATCGAGTCGAGCAACGAACCGGAGTTCTGCTGGCCCAGGAAGAACTGGGTGTCGTCCAGCGGATCGAAGCGGCTCGACAGCGGGCGGGCGAAGGCGGGGATGATGTAGTCGCCGCTGGGCAGGTTGCCCGGGCTGTTGGCGGCGAACACGTCGACCGAACCACCGGGGCCAGTGACTGCCGTGAGCCTCAGGCCCAGCAGTTCGCCCACTCGGCGTCCCACGGCAGCGGACAACGCTTCGGTGAGATCGCGAACTTCGGCGTCCGAGGGGTTGAATCCCAGGGCGGTCAACTGGGGCACGAAGACGACGGCCTCGTCGTTGCGATCGGCGTTGAAGGGGTCCGAACGCTGCGAGTAGCCGTAGATCTCCTGGAAGCCCAGGCCGAAGTCGCCTACGCCGAAGTCGAAGGGGTTGAAGAAGAAGCTCTGCGGATCGGCCGAGAAGGTGAAGTTGACCGGATCGCTCGAATCGGTGACGAAGACCGTGGAGAAGTCCTCGCCCTGGAAGTCGCTGGCGTTGCTGGAGAACGTGACGTCGAATCCGGCGCCCTGGAAGATGCTGTTGAGGTTCTCAACGAGTTGCCGCTCGATGAACGTGTCCACCGGCAGGCCATCGATGGTGCCGCTGAAGCCCAGCGCACTGCTGGAGAAGGGCAGCAGGTCGGTCATCTCCTGGCCCACCTGGAGCCAGTCGATCGAGCCGCCGTTGAACTCGAGCAGCACGTTCTGGCTCTCGGTCTGGATCTGGCCGACGACGCTGTCATCGGCGGTGCCACGGATGCCGTCATCGCCCAGGTCGAGCGTGTAACGGAAGCGGCCCTCGATGATGCGCTGCGGATCGTCGAACGTGCCGAAGGTGCCGTCGGGGCCGGCAAAGGCCGCGACGCTCGGGCCACGACGGGTGCGCTCGACCTCGACCACGTAATCGGCGTTGAACACGCCCTGGATGTAGAAGGCATAGGTGCCCGTGGTGGGCGCCTGGGCGACGATGAAGAAGTCGCCGTTCTCGTCGGTGCCATAGCGGAGCAGATCGTCTTCGGCGAAGATCTGCGCGCCGGCGCCCGAGACCGTGGAGAACTCGCTGGGCGAGAACACCAGTTGGCCATCGCTGACGCCGGTGGAGTTGGTGGTGTTGAACAGACCGAACTGGACCGCACCAGAGAAGTCCTGGAGGATGGTGTCCAGCGTGCCCACGGCCTGGCGGCCGCCGAGATCGGCACCGGTCTCGGAGAGCTTGACGGTCAAGCGCAGCTCGTCGCCGGCCTGGATGTTCTGGCGGTTGTTGAGGTGGTAGATGTCCACGTCCGGCGCGATTTCGCCGGGCACGCCACGGCTGCCTTCCTCGCCGATCGCCGAGGTGATTTCGACGACGCTGACGCCGTTGGCCAGGCGTGTCGAAACGATGCCGCTGCCGTTGGTGCCGGTGATGACACCAGTCTCGGCGTTGCGGGTGAAGGTGTACGCGCCGATGGTGACCGAGGCCCGGTCGTCTTCGGTGCCGACTTCGCCATCGGGGCCGGCGAAGGAACTGGCAAACGGCGCCTCGACGAGGTTGCGACCGTTGCCCGAGTTGGTGCTCGCGCTGAAGCCGCTGTCGCCGTCATCAAAGACCTCGACGGTGAACTCGTAGCTGCCCACCAGGCCGGCGGCCGGCGGCAGGTTGGGCACGTTGTCCGAATCGAAGACGATCGAGGGATCGTCGTTGGTCACCACGAGCGTGTAGGTGCCGGTCTGGGTCACCAGGAACGTCAGGCCGAACGTCGTCGTGCCTTCGAGGATCTGGGCCTGTGCGGCCGGCAGGCTCGTCGTCGACTGGGTGATGCCCAGTTGACGCTGACCGCTGGGATCGAGCAGCGCGATGTCGACGTTGGAGGCCGAACCGGTGTTGGGGCCCAGTCGAAGGATCTGGCCGGCCTGGAGCGTGATGCGGTACACGTCGGTATCGCTGGCCAGCGAGAACGCCTGCGCGTCGGCGTCGGGATGATCGCCGATGAACCCACCGAGGGTGAACTCGGTGTTGACGTCCGGCAGGGCATCGGGCTGGAACGGATCGTCCAGCGCGGTGTCCAGGTCGCCGGGGCCGTAGAAATCCACGCGGCCCGGGCCGAGGAATCCACGATCGACGATGACGGTGTTGGGCGTGATCTTGTCGCCCAGGTCGCCCACGAAGGCCTCGCCGGTGAAGAATCGGTCGTCGTCGGCGAATCCATCGCCGTCGGCGTCGAGCCTGGCTGCCGCATTCTGGGCCCGCACCACGGAGGGATCGAGCTCGAAGCGGTAGAGGCCCGGGCCCGCCGAGCCGGGCAACTGGGGAAGATCGCGACGGGTGACCGAGTCGAAGAACGTGATGACCGCGGCATTCTCGGAAGCGTCGTACTCGAACAGGTAGTCCTCGCCCTCGTCCAGGCGGATCTTGACGAGTCCGCCATCGCGGATCTCGCTGATGATCAGGCCATCGCGGAGGGTCTGGGCGTTCATCTCCTGGTTGAAGACGACCCGTGCGACGTAGATGCCTCCATCGTACTGAACGTCAATGTCTTCAACCTGCACGACGAGCGGCAGGGTAGTGAGCGTCTCGACGCTGAAATTGCGCTGCTCGGTAACGGCCTGGCCGTTGACGGTGACCGCACCGATGCTGCCGGTGGCGAAGACGCCGAACGTCTCCGACCCGCGGTTCGAACCGACCTGCGTGCCGCCGATGGTGACCGAGCCGATGGTCGATCGGCCGCCCGAGACGATGTCGTCGGTAGTGCCCAGGAAGCCGTCGGCGCCCCGCAGCACGCCGGCGCTGACCGAACTCTGGAGGAAGTTGCCGCCCACGTCGACGCTGCCGACGTTGCCGCCGTTGGTCCGGTCGGCGTTGACGCCCGTGCCCCCGAAGGCCGCATCCCGACCGATGTCGGCACCGGCCATGATGGTGCTGGCAAAGACGTTGGCGGTGATGTCGACGCTGTTGATGTCGTTGGCGGCCGAGATAACCGTGCCGGACATATCGAAGGCCGTGATGCTCTGGATGCCGGCGCCCGAGCGAATGGTGCTGTTGTTGATCGAGCCGTTGACGAACAGGGCGCCGCGGATGCCGTTGTCGACGCTGATATTCGCACGCATCGAACCCTGGACGGTGATGCCCTCGGTGCCGAAGATGCGGAGCGTGGGCGTCACGAACTCGCCGGGCAACTGCGGCGTGGCGCCGCCCAGATCACCGTTGACGGTGAGTTGGCGGAGCAGCGTGGCGCTGATGGTGCCACTGGTCAGCAGCGAGCCGGTCTCGAGCAACTGCACGTCGTTGCCGACGAGGATGTCGCCCGTGCCCTGGAAGCCACCCAGGACGATCTCCCGGGCATAACCGTCCACGATGATGTTCGAGTCGCCGAACATCACCGCCTGCACGTCGATGCGGCCCACCGATGCGTCGTCGTTGCTCAGGATGCTGAAGTCCTCGAGCGCGCCGGTGTCGCTGGTCACGGTCACCGAGCTGTTGATGCCCGTGCTGATCAGCAGCAGGCGGCCGCCCGCGGCATCCCAGACGGCCGTGCCCGGACCGCTGAAGCTGATGGTGCCCGAGGCGGCGCCACGGGTGAAGCTGATCGACGAGCCCGACGCGATGACCTCGCCCAGCGTCGAGAAATCGAAGCTGCTCTGGTCGGCCACGAAGGGCAGCATGAAGAGGCTGCCACCCACCACGGGGCTGGCCTGGCCGCCCGTGGTGATGCCGGCACTGCGGGTGGGCAGGCCGGTGTCGGCGAACGCGCTGACGTTGGTCACCGCGCCATTGGCCGTCACGCTGCCGATGACCGACACGCCCAGGGTGTGCAGGTCGTCGCTGGTGTTGTACAGCCCGTCCTCGCCGGCCACCATGCCCGCGGCAACGGCCACGTTGGTGGCGTCGCCAGCGATGAACACTTCGCGAACGCGACCGGCCTTGTTGACGTCCTGCGCGGCGCCCGTGCCACCCGCGCGGCCGTCGGCACCCAGATCAAACAGTCCAGCGGCCACCAGGAGGTTGGAGGCCGAACCCGAGACGTTGACCGCGCCCACCGAGTTGCCGGCCACGATCTGCGTGCCATAGCCCATCGTGTTTGGGTCGTTGGCGATGTTGCCCTCGCCCTGCACGTTGATCTGACCGATCGCGTTGCGGGCATGGAAGACCGCCTCGAACACCGAGCCGTTGCTGACGGTCACCACGCCGATGTCGCGGCCGGCCGTAATGCTCGGGCCGTCGAAGCCGGACGTGATGCCCACGCCCGGAGGCAGCTGGTTGCGCAGCGTGGCCGCGCTGACGAAGCTGGACAGGTCCGGGTTCACGCCGATGTCGCCGAAGACGCCGTCCTCGGACGCGTTGACGGTGATGCTGAAGATGGTGTTGTCGGCGTGGACATCGCCCAGCAAGTGACCGGCATTGATGACCAGGCTGCCGATGTCGCCGTTGAAGGCGGCCACCGAGCCGCTGGGCAGCAGCGAGCCGTTGTTGATGGTCACGCTGCCGATGCCGCCAGAGAAGCTCATGATGCTTCCGGCGTAGTCGCCGTTGGCCACGACCGAATCGATGCGGCCATAGGCCTCGATGGAACCGGTGGGGATGCGGTTGTTGTTTGGGAAGCCAGGCTGGGCGCCGATGACGACGGTGCCGGTGATGGCGTTGGCCACACGGATGTCCGAGTAGAGGCCGCCGTTGGCGATGTCGATGCCCGCCAGGTTTCCGCGGATGAGCACGACGCTGGGGTCATCGAGGTCGCCCAGGTTGCGGCCCACCACCAGGTTGGTAAGCGTGCCGCTGATGTCGGTGCTCATGAGCATGTCGCGCGACGCGACGAGGTTCGTGACGTTGCCGCGGGCGGTCCGCGTCTCGAGCGAGCCGCGCAGGTCGCCGGCGGTCGCCTCGATGCGCGTGATCGGCCCGGTCGCCAGGATGCCGCCGTCGAAGAGCGTCTCGACGGTCAGGTTGTCCAGGCGGCCATCGGGGCCGGTGACGCTGATGTTGGTCGCAGTGATTTCCTGAGCCATCAGGCTGATCAGCGGACCGGAAACGTTGATCTCCGATGCGCGGATGGCTTCGCCCACGGTCAGCATGGTGAGCTGACCAGTATTGATCGCCGTCGCTCGGATGTTGTTGACCTGCATCGAGCGGATCGTGCCGGCCACCTGGATGTCCGCACGCTGGACAAGGCGGGCCTGGAAGCTGTTTTCGATCTCGCCGCCGACCTGCAGGAGCGTGTCGGCAAAGACGCCCGAGGTCGTCGCGCCCGTGCCAGTGCCGGTCTGGCCGATCGTGGCCTGCTCGAGGTTGGCTCCGACGATGATGAACGAGCGGAACAGCTCGCGCGGGGTGCCCGCGCCGGTGCTGTTGCGCACGTTGTCAGCCGTCAGGTTCTCAAGGTCGACGGTGAAGAACATCTGCACCGCGTCCAGGTCGCCGCCCACGTTGATGCGCTCGGCCCGGTCGGCGGCGATCTGCGTGCGGAAGAACGATGTGTCGGTGCCCGCGGCGATGACGCGCAGCTCGCCCGTGCGCACGAAGTCGTCGCCGTAGTTGGCGTTCAGCCAGAACTCGTCCAGGTTGGTCGAGCCGATGAACGCGTCGATCACCCTGGTGTTGCTGAAGCTCAGGTTGTCAATGCCGTCGGTCTCGGCCCCCGCCGTTTCGGGAATGGTGTTGCCCGCGATGATGCTGCTGGAGATCGTCGCGTTGCGGGCGATGATGTTTTCGATGTCGTCGGTCGCGAAGATGCCCGTGGTCGACAGGGCGTTCTGGGCCCGCTGGGCCACGCCGCCGCCGACGTTGAGGTCCTCGATCGTGCCGGCGAAGATCGTGCCGAAGATGCCCTCGTTGCCGCCGGTAGCGCCGCCCACGGCCGCATTGACAACCAGATCCTCGATGACCGCGCCGGGCGCCAAGATGACGTCGCCCACCGCGCCGCCCACCGACAGCTCGACCAGGTCGCCGCCGCGAACGAACAGGCCGTCGAGGTACGGATCGAAGGGCGAGCCGATGTCCGAGAGATAGGCGTTGCCTTGATCAAAGTTATTGTCCGCCACGGGGCGGTAGACCGCGCCGTTCCAGTCATCGTCGATGACGTTGGCCGGCAGTTCGAAGCCGCCGCGGCCGATGCCCTGGACGGTCTCGTCGCCGATGCCCACGAAGGGCGAGATGCGGCGCGGGCCGATGACCGGCAGTTGCGTCCGGCCCAAGTCACCCGTGATGCGGACCTCGTTCAGGCCCGCGACGTCGATGGCGACGATGTCGCCGCCGGGCGTCAGGTTAGCGATCTCGTCGAACCCGGCACCGCCGGTCTGGATGATCTGCCAGACGTCCAACTGCACGTTTCCAGCGATCTCGATGCTCGACTGCGCGGTTGCGCCCGTCACGTCGATGCGACCGATGCTGATGACGTCGCCGGCCGAGCCCTGGAGCGTGTTGATGTTCAGCGTGCGGCCGCCGGTCAGGTCAGCCTCGATGCGTGCCAGGGCCACGCCCTGCGAGCGATCGACGCCGATGAAGCGCAGGGCCCCCACCACCGTACCGATGGCGCCGGTGCCATTGACCTCGACGGTGAAGCGGCCACCCGCGTCGTCGACCAGTTCCACCGACTCGCCGATGATCAGGTCGATCTGCGAGTCGACGCCCAGGATGTTGGTGATGTTCGGCGTGTCGAAGAATCGCAGGTCGCTGCCCGCGCCCAGGTTGAAGTTGATGCCCTGGCCGCTGGTGCGGACCAGCGAGTCGATGCCCTCGTACGGACCGATGGGGCCCGCGGCGTCCTGAGAGACGACGAAGCCGCCCACGGTCGACCCGGGCGTGGTGATGACGTTGATCGAGTCGCTGGCGATGTGCGAGCCAAACCGGAGGAAGCCGATATCGCCCGCGCCGCCGGCTGTGCCCGTGCGGAACGTAATGCTTCCAAGGGCGCTGGACTCGGGGAGCCCATCGACGTCCTGGTTGAAGCCGCCGGCACCCGAGACGTCGACGTAGCCGATCGTCCCGCCAACGTTGAAGGTGATGGGCGAGCGAGCGAACAGGTCGCCCTCGACCGAGCCGTTGCCGATGATGGGCGACTGGCCGGTGACGACGTAGCCCAGGTCGCCGCCGATCTGGAAGATCAGGGGCGACAGTTGCGTCTCAATGTCCGAGCCGGCATAGATCTCGAAGAGGTTGCCGCTGATCGTGAAGCTGCCGCCAGCCAGATCTGCTCGGCGATCGTCCGGCTGCGGGAAGGGCGAGCCGTCGTCGGTGAAGTTGATGTTGGCGTCGGCCGAGGTCTCGCCGTTGGCCCCCGCCACCAGATGCGTGCCCGCACGCACCGAACCGGTCGATCCGGACAGCACGTTGAGCGAAACCGTGGTGCTGGAGGGGTCGATCCCCGGGGCCACACCGCCCGCGGGGAAGCCCATGCCCGAAGCCGTGCGATACGCGCCCAGGGTAACGGGCGCCATGCCGCTGACGTTCAGGGCGTAGAAGGAGCCGTTGGTCACCGAGCCATCGGACGACACGGCCACCACGATGTAATACACGCCCGCGTACTCGGGGTCATACTCGAAGAAGTATCGACCGGTATTGATGAACTGCTCGCCGGCATCGGCGGCAGCCACCTGGCGGCCGCGGGCATCGACCAGACGCAGCTCGAAGCTCGGGTCGTCGGGCACGCCTTCCACGATGAGCGGACGGCTGCCATCGAGGGCGACGGCGAATACGTCGACGTTGTCCTCGCCGGTGCTGATCGGATCGCCGAAGCCCAGGTCACCGATGATCTGCACTTGGCTGCCCGCGTTGCCGATGAACTCGGCGCTGCCGATGGCGTCGTTGCGGAACGGCTCGGTGCCGAAGAACGCGTTGGCGCGCGTCGGTGCGAACAGCGGCAGGCTGTCGGTGTTGGCAAGGGCGGAAGTCTGGAATGTACCGCCGACGAGCATCGAACGCAGCACGTCGAGCGGTTCGGCATCGAGGTTGATGCGTTGCGGGCTCTCGATCTCGAAGTACCGCGTCACGTCCCGAGGCGTCCGCAGGGTGGCCGAGCTCAGCTCACCCACCACCGTGACGTCCAGCAGCGAGTTACCGCCAATGTGCACCTGGCCCAGCGTGCGCTCGACGATGAGCTGGCCGCCGGTCTTGGTGGTGGTGTTCGTCTCGTCGGCGGTCCAGTAGCCCGCGTCGCCGCCGACGACCAGGCGTCCGAGGTCGCCCTTGACCGTGACCGAGCCATACAGCGAGCCAAAGCTGAGCTGGTCGACGGCGCCGTTGAAGACCGACGATCCGAAGATCAGGCCGTGGATGTTCACCGAACCGACGTTCTGCGTGCCCAGGGCGAAGATGCCCTGGTCGGGGTTGATGAACGACACCGGAAGCGACGCACCCGCCGGGTCATACGCGGTCAGGGGCCGCACGATGGGCGAGCCGATGATGACTGAGCCGCCCGCGGGGGCCAGGCCGTCGACGGCGCCGTCCTCGCCGGGCGTCTGGCGGAACCCGAAGCCCGCATCCTCGAAGTCGTCGCCGCCGAACAGCGGGTCGGCCGCGACCGTGAAGTTGAAGCCGCCCTGCGAGAAGTCCGACTCGGGCGTGGGGTCACCGGCTTCGATGATGCCACCGAACATGGTCAGCGTGGTGGCGGCGTCGGCGTTGGTGAACACGATCCGACCGATGCCGTCGTTGAAGTCCGGGATGCCGTCGTCGTTGATGTCGACGATGGGCAGCGTGCCCTCTTCGGGCGTACCGAGCGCGATGGTCTGCACGAGCGGGCGGCCGTACAAGTCAAAGAACTCTGCCGTGGTGCCAGCCGTGCCCGCCAGGGTGACGGTGGCGCCGAAGATGCGCTGCTCGATAACGCCGGCGAAGTTGCCGGGTGGCAACAGGGTCGAGATGTTGTCAAACTGGAAGCGATCGCTCGGTCCGCCGATCGACTCGAATCGAATGGTGTCGAAGGCCGGACGCGGCTCGCCCGACATCAGCGGCGGCGCCTGGAACACGAAGGTGCCGATGCCATCGGCCGGACCGCCACCACCGGTGCGGAAGTTCACCAGTTCGTCGCGACCCTCGAAGGATGCGACCACTTCGCCGCGCAGCAGCAGCGTGACGCGGGTGTTCTCCAGGTCGAGGCCCTGCGTGGAGCCCGGCGAGGCGAAGAAGTCGATCGAGAAGGACCGCATCGCCCGCCGAAGGTCGGTCTGGCCCAGCGCGTTGAGGAAGGAGAAGCTGAACTGCTCGCCCGTTTGCAGCAGTGCCTCCACCCGGCGCTCGTCGCTCTCCGGATCGGCGCCGGGAGGGGCGACCAGACGGAAGTCCGACGTGGGCGAGATGTTGTGACGCACGAAGAGCAGCGACTCCTCGAACGTCCGCTGCGAGGTGACGGGCGAGTTGATCTCGCCGGCCTCGTCGAAGTTCTCCTCGACGAGTTCGTCTTCCTCGATGTCGATCTCTTCGCCGAACTGGAGATAGGGGACCGTGTAGCCAAAGTAGGCCTGCGCAAAGCCCACGCCCGTGGCGGGGTCCACGCTCGAAGGATCGATCGTCAGTGCAAACAGGAGCTGGCGTGGCTCGAGCGGCTCAACGTCCGGTCGACTGGCGCGACCCGCAAGGCCCGCCAGGCGCGCTGCCGCGCCGTGCGCGGCCTCCTGCACCTGCGAGCGACGACGGACGTACGGGCGGGTCTTTGCACGGCGGTTGGGCTTCATGACCGCTCCTCGCTAGCTGTTGCGACACCGCGACACGCGGTGATTTCGTCGGGGCTTCCTGGCCGGCCTGGGTGGGCTGGTGGCCGGCGTTGTTCGAACGCTCCGGGGTGGAACGCCCGAGTGCCGCGCACGCCCGGAGGCGATGCGGCGGGCCGCTCCCAGGGCCGGGAGGGCCGGACAAGGCCTGGCACCGTGCCGGGAGCCTTGCCAATTCGGATGCGGTGGGGTCCATCCCAGACTCGGCCGCGTCGCATCCTACCGCGAGCCGGAGCCGACAAGCATATCAGACGACTCCGGGCGAGACTAGGCAGCCTCCGAGCCATCCGGCCACCAGCCCGGCACTCTGCCTCCGCCCACGCTGCTTCGATTCGATGCCCGGCATCACTGGCCTCCGGACACCCGACGACTCTCGCACGACGGTGTCCATGCACAATCCGAACAAGTTGATCGCCCGCCATCCGGTCAGGCGACGACCCGTGGGTCCGACGCCCGGACGCTACCGAAGGGCCTGGGGCCGACAAGCGGGGGTCGGTGGCCCGGTTCGGCGGGTCGGCTCGTGCCAACCCAGGCGAATCCGTCATCTTTCTACGTCGCGCCGCCCCGTCCGGTTGCACCCGACCGATATCCGCGGCCAGACTGCGGACAATCCGACGAGTCGCGCCAGCCGACAGGGTCCCACGAGCCGGCCGGCAATCTCTCGGTGACAAATCGTTCACCCACCGATCTACCCCTGCAGAGGACGCGTATCCTGAGGGGACCCGCACACCTCCCTTATGGGACGTGCAAGGGAGAGGGAGGCACCCCGTTGCTCTCCGGAGTTCGACATGCCGACGGCTTGGCCGAACGCCTGATCCAGGCGAGCGGTTCTGGTGATGCCACGCTGCTGGCGGGCATCGCGGTCGTCGTGGGCATCATGCTCTGGGCCGCTGGCGCGAGGGCCGTGAGCCTCGCCTTCGCGGCTGCCGGCGGGACGGCTGGCCTCTTCGCGGGCTTCACGCTGGCGGGCAACGTCAACGTGCCGGACGTAGCGGGCCTGCCCGGGTCGTTGATCGCCGGCGCCGGCGGCGCCGCCGTGGGCGTCGTGATCGCGCTGGTCGCCATGCGGCTGGTGGTCTCTGCCGCCGCGGGGGTCACCGCGGCCGCGGCCGCGGCCTGCATCGCCGTTCTTGCCACGCCCCACTTGCCAGCACAACTCGGTACGCCGCAGGCAGGCGCCACGCAGCCGGTTCCGGTGGTTCAGCCCGTCGGACTGATGCAGTTCGAAGCGCAGTCAGAAGGAGCTTCGATCGACCAGTCCTCACCGATGACAACCGCCGACGCCTCGGACGTCAGCGCTCGGGCCGTCGTCGATCATGCAGAGGCTGCGTGGGACCGGGTACCCGCTGGGTACCAGGGCCAGGCGGCCATCGCCGTGCTCGCGGCGGGCTTGTTGGGGGCCGTGCTCGGGGCAGTGTGGCCTGCCAGGGTGGCCAGCGCAACCACCGCGTTCATGGGCGCTGCGATCTGGCCGCTCGGTGCCATTCAAGTGCAAGCCGCGATGGGCACGCCGCTTCCGATCGAAGAAACGCCCACGCAAGCCTGGTTGGTCGCCTGGCTCGTCCTGGGCGTCGTGGGCCTGGGCATCCAGCGACTCGTCGTCCGTAAGGTCGCCGAGAGCTGAATCCCGCCAATTCAGACGCTGGGCGACGCGATCGCCGGCTGGTCCTGCACGGTGATCGGGCCGTCGATGTCGTCGGCCGTCACCGGCTCGGCGTAGAACGAGGCATTCGTGGCTCCGCCGGCGAGCTGGCCTGCGAGGATCGCCAGGCCAATGACCCCCACCGCCGAGATCGCACCGGTGGCGAAACGCAAGCCATACGCCGGGTGATGGTTCGGACGGTCGACGGCGTCGGCCGCACCCTTGGCATCATCGATCATGGCGGCCTTGACCAGGCGCAGGTAGTAGAAGGCGGCGATAGCCGAGTTCACGCCAAGCACGACGACCAGCGCGATCTCGCCCGCGGCGATGCCGGCGGTAAAGAGCGGTAGCTTGGCCATGAAGCCCAGCAGGGGCGGGAAGCCCAGGAGGCTGAGCGACACGATCGCCAGCACGACGCCCAACGCCGGCTCGCGACGCCAGAGGCCGCGCAGGTCGTCAAAGTCCTCGACTTCCATGGGCTCGCCCCGGTCGGCCGCTCGCTTCTCGAGGCATGCGATGACGGCGAAGGCGCCGGTGTTGGTGACGCCGTAGGCCGCCAGATAGAACAGCACCGCCGACACTCCGCTGGCGGCAAACGTACCGTCGCCCGGCCCGGCGAGCACGCCCACCAGCATGTAGCCCGAGTGCGCGATCGACGAGTAGGCCAGCATCCGCTTGACGGAATTCTGGAGCAGGGCCAGCACGTTGCCCACGGTCATAGTGACGGCGGCCATGACCCACAGCATGATGCGCAGGGCCTCCGGCAACGCATCTCCGCCCGGGCCCGACGTCCAGCCGGCAACCGAGCACACGAGCAGGATGGCCACGAAGCCGGCCGTCTTGGGCACGAACGCCAGGAAGGCCGTCACGGGCGAAGCGGCGCCCTGGTACACGTCGGCCGTGTAGAAGTGCATGGGCACGGCGGCGATCTTGAACGCCAGGCCGGCGATCGAGAGCAGCAGGCCGATCAGGGTGATGTTGTTGATGCCCTCGCTGGCGATGATCTGCGCCATGGGCCCCAGCTTCAGGGTGCCCGTTCCGCCGTAGAGCATCACGAAGCCGTAGAGGAACGTCGCCGCCCCCAGCGCCCCGAGATAGAAGTACTTGACGCCCGCCTCCTGCGCCCGGCCGCGCGAGCTGCTCATGGCCACCATGACGTACGTCGGGAGGCTGGTAAGCTCCAGCGCCAGAAACAGCCAGATGAGGTCGCCGGCCGAGGCGCACAGCATGAGCCCGGTCAGCGAGAACAGCACCAGCGAGAAGTACTCGGCGCGATTGGTCCGCAGGGGGCTGAACGCGCGGCCCGAGGCCACCAGGGCCTCTTCGCGGCGATCGATCAGCCCGCTTTGCAGCAGGATGAGCATGAGGCCAACGACCGCAACCGTGACCTTGACGAATCCGGGCAGGAACGGAAGCACCGTGTCGCTCTGCGGCGCGTCACCTGCCATGCCAAGGGCCGCGAGCACGCCCGCGACGGCGAGCCCGGCCATCGAGGCCGGCAAGCACAGCGAGCGCCACTGCTTGCTGGGCGACAGTCCGAGGATCATGACCACGCACGTGGTCACGAACAACGCAATCTCGGGCCAGATGAGGGCGATCTTCTCGGCCATGGCGGGTCAGTGCCCCCCTTCTTGCGTATCGGCGGGCGACCCGGCGGGCTCCAGGATCAGGGCGGCGTCTTCCTCGCCGGTCTTGCCAAGCTCGACCGCGCGATCGTGCAGCAGGTCCTGGTACGGCGCCAGCGTCCGCTCGACCGAGGGCTCGATCGCCTCGATCACCGGCGTGGGATACACGCCCAGACCCAGGCAGCCGACGGCCAGCACCGTGAGCAGGCTGATCTCGCGTGCGTTGAGGTCCTTGGGCAGTTCCGAGTGGTCGTCGTCGTGGCCCGCCGGCTGCCTGGGCGTACCCCAGACCACGCGACCGGTCATGTAGAGCAGGTACATCGCCGCGACGATCACGCCGAAGCCCGCCGCGAAGGCAAACCACGGCCCCAGCGAACCGCCGGCGGCGCCGGCCCGGCCCTCGAGAACCCACGCCGGCGAGCTCTGGAACGTGCCGATGATGCACATGAACTCGCTGACGAAGCCGTTGAGCCCGGGCAGGCCCACCGACGCCATCACGAAGAACACCATGAACGACGACCAGATGGGCATCGTGCTGGCCAGGCCACCCAGTTCGTCCATCGAGCGAGTATGGAACCGCTCGTAGACCATGCCGATGCACAGGAACAGCGCCCCGGTCGACAGACCGTGGTTGATCATGTAGAGCACCGAGCCGGTGAGCCCGACATTGTTGAGCGCCACGAGCCCCAGCACGCAGAAGCCAAGGTGGCTCACCGACGAGTAGGCCACCAGCTTCTTGACGTCCTTCTGCACCCAGCAGATCAGGCCGGCATAAATGATGCCGATGATGCTCAGCACCGCGATAAGCGGGGCGTATGCGATGACCGCCTCGGGCACGAAGCCCAGTGCGAAACGGTAGATGCCGTAGGTGCCCAGCTTCAGCAGCACGCCGGCCAGGATGACCGACCCGGCGGTGGGCGCCTCGGTGTGCGCCAGCGGCAGCCAGGTGTGCACCGGGAACAGCGGCACCTTCACCGCGAAGCCGAGCATGAGCGCCAGCAGCACCAGGGCCTGCGCCCCCACCGGCATCTGCATCGCCGTCGTCGCGAGGGTGGGGATGTCGAAGGTCCACACGCCCTCGAGACTGCGGTGGTGGAACACCACGTACACCAAGCCCGCCAGCGCGATGATCGAGCCGGTGAAGGTGTACAGGAAGAACTTGGTGGCCGCCCGCTTGCGGTTACTCGAGCCGTAAAGGTTGATCAGCACGTACAGCGGCAGCAGCGTGAACTCGAAGCACACGTAGAAGACGAGCAGGTCGGTGGCGGCGAACACCCCCACCATCGCGGCTTGCAGGCCGGTCAGCCAGCCGTAGAAGACCTTGGGATTGTCCTTGATGGCCGAGAAGCTGCCGAAGACGCAGATTGGCCCCAGCAGCACGGTCAGGGCAATGAGCAGAAGCGACACGCTGTCGACGCCCACGCCGATGCGCAGGCCCATGTCGGCGATCCAGTCGTAGCTGCCCGCGAACTGCAGGTCGCCGCCGCGCGTCCAGTCGAACTTCCACAGGGCCACCAGCATCGGGCCGATGGGCACGAGCGAGCCGATCGCCGCGATCGGGCGGGCCTGCTTCGATGGCGCCAGCGCGATGAGCACCGCAAAGAGCAGGGGCATCAGGATGAGCAGGTAGAGCAGGCTCACGTCAGACCATCCCCTTCATCAAAGCAACGCGACCAGGACGACCAACGCCAACAACACGGCCGAGCCGGCCACCATGCCCGTGGCATACCCATGCATTACGCCGTCCTGGGACGGCCGCAGCAGCGAGCC
The DNA here is from genome assembly GCA_040221175.1 of Phycisphaerales bacterium. Lineage (NCBI taxonomy): Bacteria > Pseudomonadati > Planctomycetota > Phycisphaerae > Phycisphaerales > Phycisphaerales bacterium. The sequence continues at coordinate 337,692 of JAVJVK010000013.1, read as the reverse complement.
GAGCCAGCGAGGCAGGGCCCCCAGCAGATCCACCAGGCCGTCGATCACGAGCTTGTCGAACGCGTGGAACACGTGGCTGAAAACAAGCAGCGGTTTCACGATGATCGTGTCGTAGAGCTCGTCGACCATGAACTTCCGCTCGGCGAACCGGGGCAACGGACCGAAGCCACGGGCCACCGAGTCCATCCGAGGGCTGGTCGTGTCGGTGCGGTTACCGAGAAACAGGCCGCCCAGCCCCTTCGGCCCATGGAAGAACGCCGCCAGCGCGATGCCCAGCACGCCGATGACGCCCGAGACGAAGTACATCGCCTTGTGCGGGTTGATGACCAGGCCCAGGTTGTCGCCGTGGTAGCCGTCCTCGCCCTCGGGCGCGGCGCCAATCGCCACGGGCACCACCTCGGCGCCCAGCATCGCGTGCGGCTCGCCTTGGTCGTCGTGGTGCGCCTCGGGGGCTGCAAAGGCCGCCGAAGACTCGTGCACCATCGAGCCCGCCCAGCCATGATCCTCGGCATTGACGAAGTACAGCGGGATGGCCGCGATGCTGCCGATGGCCAGCAGCGCGATGGCCGCGTTCATGGCAAACCGCGGCGCGTGGGGATGGAAGCCGTGGTCGTCGTGACCATGGTCGTGCGCCTCTTCCGCTGCGTGCTCTTCCTCGGCGTCGCCGTGATGATCGTCGCCGGCTTCGTACTTCACGGGCCCGACGAACACGCGGAAGAACACGCGGAAGGTGTAGTACGCCGTCATGAAGGCCGTCAGCAGCATCAGCAGGCCAACCGCCCAGGGCGCGAAGATCAGTTCGCCCGAGGTCACGAACGCCTCGGCCAGGATCATGTCCTTGCTGAAGTAGCCCGCCGTGCCCGCCAAGCCTGCCAGGTTCAAGCAGCCGATGAGCATGGCGATGGCGGTGATCTTGAAGCCGGGGATCGAGCCCACGCCGCTGAGCTTGCGCATGTCGAGTTGACCCGCGAAGCCGTGCATGACGGCGCCGCAGCACAGGAAGAGCGTGGCCTTGAAGAACGCATGGGTCAGCACGTGGAAGACCGCGCCGGTCGTCGTCATGACGCCCAGGCCGGCGAACATGTAGCCGAGTTGGCTGATCGTGCTGTAGCCCATGATTCGCTTGATGTCGTACTGGGCGAACGCGATCGCCGCGGCCCAGAATGCCGTGATGGCGCCCGACCAGGCGATGACGCTCAGCGCGATATGGGCATCGTCGGCCGCGTACAGCGGGTACATGCGGGCCACCAGGTACACGCCCGCCGTGACCATCGTCGCCGCGTGGATCAGGGCCGAGACCGGGGTCGGGCCCTCCATGGCGTCGGGCAACCAGGTGTACAGGAAGATCTGGGCACTCTTGCCAAACGCGCCGGCGGTGAACAGCAGCGGAATGACCACGACCACCCAGCTGTGGGCGATTGCATCGCCATTGGCGTCCACGCCCTGGCTGATCATCTCGAACAGCGGGCGGAACTCGAGCGTGCCAAAGACGACGAACGTCGCGCCGATGGCCATCAGCAACCCGAGGTCGCCGATGCGGTTCATGATGAAGGCTTTCTTGGCCGCCGCCACCGCCTCGGGCTTCTTGTAGAAGTACCCGATGAGCAGGTAACTGCACAGACCCACGCCTTCCCAGCCCAGGAACAGCAGCAGCAGGTTGTCGGCCATCACCAGGCTCGACATGCTGAATACGAACAAGTTGAACGCGAAGAAGAACCGGCAGTAGCCCAGGCCCTTGTCGTGCTCGACGTACTCGGTCGAGTACAGGCCGATGACCGTCGCCAGCCCGGTTACGAACAGCATCCACAGCATGGACAGGCCGTCCATGTAGTACGCGATGTTGGCGACGATGCTGGTTTCGCTGCGGGCCCCGATGCTGGCATGGATCCAGCGGAAGATCGTCGCGACGCCGTAGCTGTCGCCGTCGTCGCCGCCGAAGTAGGCAAACAAGGCCGTCACGAAGCCGCCGGCCAGCAGAGCCACGGTCGCATACCCAGGCAACTTGCTCTTGACGTTCAGGCACGCAAACAGCACGCAAAGGGCGGCGCCCAGCAGCGGGAGTCCGGCCATGAGACCAACCCATTGTGGGGCCGACCCACCGGGGATGAACGGCCCATCGGCAGCAGCCAGCATCGACGAAATCGCGGGCATCAAACCGGAAGTCATGGTCATCCCTTAAGCTCCGACCACGCCTCGGCGCTCAGCGAGTCTCGCTTGCGGAAGAGGAACACCACCAGGGCCAGTGCGAGGGCCGCCTCGGCCGCCGCCACCGTGAGCACGAAGATCACGAAGGTCTGCCCGTCGTAATTCAGGTGGAACCGGCTGAAGGCAATCAGCGCAATGCCCGCGGCCTGGAACATCATCTCCGTGCACAGGAACATGATGATCAGGTTCCGGCGGGTCAGGAAGCCCACCAGCCCGAGCGTGAACATCGCCCCGGACACGAACAGATAGTGCGCCAGGACGCCCTGCCCCATCGCCTGCGGAAAGGCCGACTGCGCGAGCAGTTCAAGCATGGCCCTGGCCCTCCTGCGTTCTGCCTTCGGACAGCGCCGCAGCCGCGGCCGCCTTGGCCTCTTCGTCGATCTGCGCGAACTTGCGCGCTAGCACGACGGCGCCCAGCATGGCCATCAACAGGATGACGCCGGCAATCTCGATCGTGCCGGGATACTCACCCAGCAGGTTGAAGGCCAGGCCCTCGGTGTTCGTGGGCGCGACCGTATCGGGGAGGGCGACCTGCCGCGTTCCCCCGCCGGCAGTCTCCACGATCGCACTCGAACCACGCTCGTCCAAGCCGATCACCCGATCGCCACGCTCGATGAGGTCATCACGAGCGAGTTCCTTCTCGATCTTGCCGGGAAGTTGTTCGAGGATCGCCACTTGGTTCGCCGCGGCCTGTTCCGGGCTGGGCGGCTCGATCTGGTTCACGCCGGTAAACAGCATCGCCGTCAGCGTGGCGAGCAGGGCGAAGCTGGCGATGGTCGCCGTGATCGGGCCGCGGCCGACCGCGTCGTAGTCGGCCATGCCCTCTTCCTGCCCCTCCATCTGGCTCTGGCTGGCCAGCATGATGACGAAGAGGTAGGTAATCAGGATCGCACCGGCGTAGATGATGACCAGCGCGAAGGCCATGAACTCGGCCGCCAGCAGGATGTACAACCCCGCCGTCGACAAGATGCTCAGGATGAAGTAGAGCGCCGCGTACACCGGTCGGCGATGCGTAATGACCTGCAGGCACGCGCCCAGCGCAATGATGGCCAGAACGTGAAAGAACGGATTGGGCAGCGCGCCGCCCTCGGCCAGCGACGCGGCGCCCAGGGCCACGATCAGCACGCCCACGCCCGTCGCGGCGATGATCCCGCCGATCAGGCTCGCCTGGAACCTGCGCCGGGGGACCGACAACGCCACGCCCACGCCACCGATAGCCAGCGCCAGGAACAGCAGCACGGGATGCACGATCATGTCCATAAGCTGAGCCACGCCCTCGACACGTGCCCCGCGGCAATACGCGGAGCGGGCAGCCGGGGGCACGTCCCCGGCCAGCAAAGAAGGACGCACAGTAGATCCACGCCCATCGACCTTCCACCAGAAGGGCCCTGACGCCACCACCTTGCGCACCGTCCGGGGGCCTTCCCCATGGCCCTACCCTCGCTGCGTGTCCGTGCAGCCGTGGAAACGACAGGTCCCCAATGGCTTGACCATCGCCCGCCTGGCGATGGCCGCCGCGTTGGTGGCCCTGATCGCGCTCGCGCCGCCACTGGAAGGCCGAAGTGGTCCCCAACCGGCCATCCTGGCGGCAATGGCGCTGTTTATCGTGGCGGCCATCACCGACGCCCTGGACGGCTACCTGGCGCGTAAGTGGAACGCCATCAGCGTCTTCGGTCGCATCATGGACCCGTTTGCCGACAAGATCCTCGTGCTCGGGGCCGTCGTCATGCTGGTGACCCCGCAGTTCCGCGTGCTCACAGACCAGGCGTCGGCCATGGCCGGGGGCTTCGTGGGCTGGATGGCGGTCGTCATCCTCGGACGCGAGTTGCTGGTCACGTCGATCCGGGGCGTCTTCGAGTCTCGCGGCGTCGACTTCTCCGCATCGGGATGGGGCAAGGCCAAGATGATCGCCCAGAGCGTGGCCATCCCGGTCTGCCTGCTCATCGCCGGTCTCTGGGCGAGCGAACGTCCGCAATGGGCGGCATGGGTCGCCACCCTGGCCGCCTGGGGCACTACCCTCGTCACCGCGGCGTCGGCCGTGCCCTACATCACCCGGGCCCTGCGAGCGAACGGGCCCAGCAGGATACAGGATAACCCGTGATCACGAAACCAGACGGCAACCTGCGATGGGTCACCTTCTTCGGCCTGGGCCACATGCGTCCGTTCCCGGGAACCTGGGGCTCGCTGCCGCCGCTGGTGCTCGCGATGCTGCTGTTGCTGGTGCTTTCCGATGCCGCCTACGCGCCGGTGCTGCGGCTCGCGATGTTGCTCGTTGCCATCGCCTTCACGCTGGCGTGCGTGCTGCTGGGCGACAAGGCCGAGCCCAGGTTTGGTCGCAAGGACCCAAGCCAGGTCGTGGCCGACGAGGTGGCGGGAATGGCGCTGTGCCTGACGCTCATGCCCGTGGTCGACGCTGGCTGGGGCCGCTTCGGCACGCTCATCCTCGCGTTCGTCTTCTTCCGCGCCATGGACGTCGTCAAGCCGTGGCCCGCCTACGCGCTGCAGGCCAAGCCCGGCGGGTGGGGCGTGGTGCTGGATGACCTGGCGGCGGGCGTGCAGGCCGCGATACTGCTGTGGTTCTCGTTCATCGTGGCGAACATCTAGCCTGATCTGATCGCCTTGATCAGCCAAACGAAAAGCCCGGGCTCTCGCCCGGGCTTCATTGATTTCTCAGACGTTCATCAGACGTCCATCAACATCCGCTCGGGGTTCTCGATGCAGTTCTTGATGGTCACCAGGAACTGCACCGCCTCGGCCCCGTCGATGATGCGGTGGTCGTAGCTGACCGCCAGGTACATCATGGGCCGCAGCGCGATGCCGCCGGGGTTCTCGGGATCCTCGACCGCCCGCTTCTTGATGGTGTGCATGCCCAGGATGGCCGACTGGGGCGGGTTGAGGATGGGCGTGCTCATGAGGCTGCCGAACACGCCGCCGTTGGTGATGGTGAAGGTGCCGCCGGTCATCTCGTCAATCGTGAGCTTGCCATCGCGGGCCTTGGTGGCCAGTTCCTTGATGCCGCTCTCGATCTGGGCGAAGGACAGTTGCTCGGCGTTGCGCAGCACCGGCACCACCAGCCCCTTGGGGCTGGCCACCGCGATCGCCACGTCGCAGTAGTCGTGCGTCTGGATGACGGGCTTGCCGTTGTCGTCCTCGGCGATGAAGCCGTTGACCAGCGGGAAGGCCTTGAGCCCCTGCACCACGGCCTTGACGAAGAACGACATGAAGCCCAGCCCCACGCCGTGCTTCTTCTCGAAGTCTTCCTTGTACTGCTTGCGCAGGTCCATGACGGCGGTCATATCGACCTCGTTGAAGGTCGTGAGCATCGCCGCGGTGTGCTGGGCCTCCACCAGACGATTGGCCACGCGCTGCCGCAGCGGCGTCATCTTCTCGCGGTGCACGCCCCGGCTGCTCGTCGCGCCGCCGCCCGATGACCCGTTGCTCGTCGCGCCGTTGCTGCGAGGCGCCGACTGGATGTACGCAAGCACGTCCTGCTCGCGGATGCGCCCGCCCGCCCCGGTGCCGGTGATCGAGCCGAGGTCGACCCCGTGCTCGCCGGCGACCTTCTCGGCCAGCGGCGTGGCATGCCCGGGCTGGGCGCGATCGACGCGCGGATGCGGCACGCGATCGGTCTCGGCGGCCTTGGCCTGCGTCGCGGTGGGTGCGCCGCCCGACTTGCCCGAACCGTTGGACGCCTCCCGCTTCTCGCCCTTGCCGCTGCTTGCCTTTGTCTCGGCCTCTGCTTCGGACTTGGCTTCGGACTTGGCTTCGGACTTCGACGACCCCTTGGAGGCCTGCGTCGATTCGGACGCTTGCTTTGAATCGGACGACTGCTCCGCCTGAGCTTGCGTTGCCTCGGACTGGTCCGAACCGCCGCCGGGCTTCTCGGCCGACTCGTCGATCTCGCCAACCGACGAACCAACCTCGACCTCGTCGCCCTCGGCCGCACCGTGCTTGACGACGCCGGCCGCGGGCGCGGGCACTTCCATGGTGATCTTGTCGGTCTCGAGTTCGAGCACCGTCTGGTCACGCTCCACGTATTCGCCGTCGGCCACGCTCCACGCGGCGATGACGCCGCTGGTGATGGACTCACCGACCTCTGGAATCACGATCTTGGTTGCCATCGATGGCGCTCCTGCGACCCGGCTGGGTCGATCCGTAGAGAGGCTAGGCCGACGCGCGGACCAGCTTGGGGCCCTGCTTGTTGGCCTGGCCCTCGTCGTCCTTGTCCAGCGGGCCGATTGCCTCGGCGATCAGTTGCTCCTGCTCGGCCTTGTGGCGCCGCTTGCTGCCCGTTGCGGGGCTGGCGCTGGCCTTGCGACCGATGTACCGCACGTCGCCATCGGGCAGCAGATCGCCCAGGTTCTGGCGCAGCTTGTCGGCGATGAAGTGGTACGCGCCCATGTTCCGAGGCTCTTCCTGGACCCAGGTGACACGCTCGGCCTTGGCGTACCGGCCCAGCACGCTGCGGAGCAGGTCGTTGTGCAGCGGATACAACTGCTCGACGCGGACGATCGCCACGTCCTCGCGACCGATGGCCTCGCGCCGCTCGGCGAGCTCCCAGTAGATCTTGCCGCTGCACAACAACACCTCGCGCACCGCGGCGGGATCGGGCTTCCTGGCCTTCTTGCCGTTGTCCTTGGCGTTGTCGCTGGCCGCATCACCGGCAAACCGTGGATCGTCCAGGATCTCCATGAACCGGCCGCGGGTGAGCTCGTCGATCTTGCTGGTCGGCGTCCGGATCAGGCTCTTGGGCGTCATCACGACCAGTGGCTTGCGGAACGGCCGGCGCACCTGCCGACGCAGCATGTGGAACGTCTGGGCCGCCGTGGTGGGATAGCACACCTCGATGTTGTCGTCGGCGCAGGCCTTGAGGAAGCGCTCCAGGCGTGCCGAGGAGTGCTCGGGGCCCTGGCCCTCGTAGCCATGGGGCAGCAGCAGCACCAGCCCGCTCCAGCGATCCCACTTGAGCTCGGCGCTGGTCAGGAACTGATCGATGATGACCTGGGCACCGTTGACGAAGTCGCCGAACTGGGCCTCCCACACCACCAGCATGTTGGGGTCGCTCAGGGCGTAGCCATACTCGAAGCCCATCACGCTGAACTCGCTCAGCGGGCTGTCGTACACGCAGAACTTCGCCTGCGCCAGCCGGCCGTCGGGTCCGGGCTGCAGGGGCTCCAGGCCCGTGCCCGGCTCGCCGACGGCGCGGATGTGGTTCAGCGGCATGTAGCTCTGGGCCGTCTCGCTGTCGACCAGCACGGCGTGGCGGTGGCTGAACGTGCCGCGGCGGCTGTCCTGCCCGCTCAGGCGGACCGGCACGCCCTCCAGCAGCAGCGTGCCATACGCCAGGCTCTCGGCGTCGGCGTAGCTGATGTCGCCGCTCTCGGGCAGGTTCTTGCGCTCGGACAGCAGCTTCTTGAGCTTGCGGTGGACGCTGAAGTCCTCGGGCACGGTGCCCAGCGCGTCGCAGACTTCCTTCAGCGTGTCCATCGCGACGGCCGTGGACTTCTCCTCGAAGCTGTACTTGTGGGTCATGCCCACCCACCGGGCGCTGCCGGGGTCGATCGTCGGGTCGTAGGGCGACTGCCTGGCCGCCTCCTGGGCCTGCTCGAGCGCCGCGTCGAGCTGCTGGCGGATCTGCTCCATGTCCTTGTCGGTGATCACCCCGTCGTCCAGCAGACGTTGGGCGTAGGCGCTCAGCACGCTCTTCTTCTTCTTGATCAGGCCGTACAGCACCGGCTGGGTGAAGCTGGCCTCGTCCTGCTCGTTGTGGCCGAAGCGCCGGTAGCACTGCATGTCGATGAAGATGTCCTTCTTGAACGTCTGGCGGTACTCGACGGCCAGCAGGGCCGCCATCACGCAGGCGTCCGGATCCTCACCGTTCACGTGCAGCACGGGCGCGCCGACGATCTTGCCCACGTCGGTGCAGTAGCGGCTCGAGCGGCCATCGCGAGGTGAAGTCGTAAAGCCGATCAGGTTGTTCACCACGACGTGGATCGTGCCGCCCGTGGCGTAGCCCTCCAGCTGCGAGAAGTTCAGCGTCTCGGCCACCACGCCCTGGCCGATCACCGCCGCGTCGCCGTGGATCACCACGGGCGCCACGCGCACGCGGTCCTTGTCCCCGCGGTGGCGCTGCTTGGCCCGCGTGCGGCCCTGCACCACCGGGCCCACGGCCTCGAGGTGGCTGGGGTTGCTGCTGAGCGCCACGTGCAGGGCGCGACCGTTGGGGAAGCGTCGCTCGCTCGAGTAGCCGCGGTGGTACTTCACGTCGCCGCCGCCCTGGGTGTAGTCCTCTTCCCAGGTGTCCTCGAACTCGGTGAAGATCTGCTCGTAGCTCTTGCCCAGCACGTTGTTGAGCACGTTCAGCCGGCCGCGGTGGGCCATGCCGATGACCACCTCCTCAACCGCGTGCTCGCTGTAGTGCTCCAGCACGCCGTTGACCAGCGGGATCAGCGTCTCGCTTCCCTCCAGGCTGAAGCGCTTGTCGCCGGGATAGCGCCGGCCCAGGAACTTCTCGAACATCTCGCTCTGCAGCAGCTGCCGCAGGATGTGCACGCGCCGGCCGGCGTCGAAGGCGATCGACCCGCCGTGCCGCTCGCACCGCTCGATGAGCCAGGCACGCTCGGCCCGGCTGGGCACGTGCATGATCTCGGCGCCGATCGACGAGCAATAGGTCTTCTCGAGCCGCTCGATGGCCTCGCCCAGCGTCAGCGGGCCCTCCATCCCCAGCCGGTCGGCGTTGATCTGTTTGCCGAGATCGGACTCGCTCAGCCCGTGCTCGGCCAGGTCCAGGCACGCCACCGGTTCGTTCGGCCGGCCGAAGGGGTCCAGCTTCGCGGCCAGGTGGCCCATGTCTCGATAAGCAAAGACGAGGTCGTCGACCTTGGCGTGGAAGTCGCTGTCGCCGCCGGCCCCGGCGCCGCTGGTGGGCGCGCCGCTGCCGCCGCCGAGCTCGAAGCCCTGGAAGAAGGCCCGCACGTCGGGGGCGACCGACTCGGGGTTCTCGAGGTAGCTCGCGTAGGCCTGATCGAGGAACTTCGCGTTCCAGCCGTTCACCGAGGCGGGGACGGCACGGGGTCCATCGGACATAGGGTGTACCCTCAAAGTCCAAGCTCTTCCGGGGCCCCCACCCCGCGCCAAACACCGCGAGGCCGAGCCCCGGCTCCAATCGTTCAAGTCTATCCAATCGGCCCAACCGGATTCGTTCTTTGGACCTTCTGGCCGACATCGACCAGGTTCCAACCGGAAGGCGAACGCGGGTATTCGGGGGGCGAAGGCACGAAGGTACAAAGGCACGAAGGGCCGGATGTCTGACCCTTCGTGCCTCCGTGCCTCTCTTCAGCACCCCGCCTGGAACGCGTCCTGGAACGCCAGGAAGTCGAAGATCGTCAGCTCCCCGTCGCCGTCGAAGTCGGCCAGCGCGTCGCCGTCCTGGAAGAGGTTGAGGTAGGTCAGGAAGTCGAAGTTTGTGAGGGCGCCGTCGGCATCGAGGTCAGCCGGGCAGTCGGTGCAGGCAAGGTCGAAGAAGTAGGCGGCGCCGATAAGCGAGCCGGAGGCGTCGATCTCCTCGGGCGCGCCGGCGAGGACCCTGCCGTCATGCATGACAACCGGCTCGCCGAAGTCCCGTGCGTACACGGGCGGGGCGGCTACGAGGTCCCCCACCTCCTGCCAGCCAACGCCCGGCCGCCGCTCGAAGCGAACGACGCGGCCCTGGACCGTACCGGTCCGAGTGGCGGTTTCAGTCGCAAGCAGCGTGTCGCCCTTAACGCTCACAGAGATGCCAAACACCGAAGGCTCGATCGGGTCGTCGTGGGTCATCTCCTGCTCGAGAACCCATTGCGTGCCGTCGAATAGATAGGTTTGGACGACGCCTTGGTACAGAACGTCTCGGTGCGTGTACATGGCCCCGATGGCGAGCGTCTGGCCGTCGTAGTCGATGCCGTGGCCAAAGCCGCCAGTACCGGCCGACTCGATCTTCTGGATGAACTCAAGCGTATTGTCGGGTCGCTTGCGGTAGGCGTACACCGAACCGGCGCCGTCGCTCACCGTGCCATCGAGAAACGTCGCGATAAAGAACCACTCGTCAAACGCCATCCCGGTGCAGCCGAAGCACTCTCGTTGCCCATGCGGGTCGGGCGGCGAAAGCGTTTCCTGCTGGATCCACTGGCCATCCACGAGCTCGTAGCGATAGACGCTCCGGGGACGTCGTGAGGCAACCAAGGCGACGTCGCCAGACAGGTACACGTCTCTGCCGAAGGCTTCGCTTACCTCGGCCGGTGGTCGCAGTCTGCCGGTCTCGACCCACAGGCCACCTTGGAGTTCATATATGTACGAGATGCCCTGCCGAACGCCCGTGCCCGGCCACTCGGCACCCATACTGCCCACGATGAGGCGGTCACCATCGACGTCCATGCCAACGCCGAAATTGTCGTAGAGCCGCACGTCGGGGGGCACGATTGTCTGCACATGTTCGAGCGATCCATCGATCTCTTGGTACACAAACACGGCACCGGTGCCGCATTCAAGCGGTGGGCCGCTGCACACCGTGCCCGCGCTGCGGTCTGCAACGAACCAGTAGTCGCCGTTCGTGACAATCTCGCTGCCAAACGAGAAGGGGGTGACGGTCGTGGGTGCGACCAGCCGCTGCGGCTCGCATGGCTCGGGGACCTGGGCGTGGGCGGCCGTCCAACCTCCGCACGCGAGTATGGATATGCCAGTGGCACGACGAGCAAATGACCTGTTCATAGGAGGTTGTACCGTTTACGGACCCCGTGTGTTGCGGATCTCCGTGGGCACCCTCTCGCATCGTCCGAGAGCCACGGTCACCCGACCACGATCCAATCAATCACCAACCAACCCCCGCTCCAAACAAAGCCGAGACTTTTTTTCTGGTCAATGTTCGAGTTAGCCCCCCTGGCGCCCGCGCCAGAGACCCCAAGGTCCGGATCCATGGGCGCGGATTGCCAGGACTCGCGCGAGTATTGGCAATCCGCGCGCGAGGGCTGGCGGTTCTCGCGCGAGTTCCGCCAGCCCTCGCGCGAGTTCTCCCGGCCCTCGCGCGAGTATTGCCGGCCCGCGCGCGAGTGCCGGGAGTCCGCGCGATGGGGGAGCCAGCCCTCGCGCGAGCCCCGGCAGGCCGCACGCGGGGGCTGCCAGCCCCGTCGCGCGCCCCGGCTCCCCGGGGGCCCGGGCTCGCGATCCGAAAGGGGGGACCGACGATCCGTACGAGCGTCTCTGGCCGAGACACTCGCCCAAGCCGTCCGCGGCGCAGGGCGCGGCCCGGAAGGGCCCGGCCGTCAGGCCGTCAAGCGAGTCCGCGAGCGCCTCAAGATCAGCCGAACCGGCCGGTGACGTACTCCTCGGTCTCGGTCAATATCGGCCGGCGGAAGATGCCGCTGGTGGGGCCGTACTCGACCAGGCGGCCCAGGTACATGAACGCCGTGTAGTCGCTCACGCGCATGGCCTGCTGCATGTTGTGCGTCACGATGAGCACCGTGTAGCGCTCGGCGATCTCCTGGATCAGCTCCTCGATGCGCAGCGTGGCGATGGGGTCCAAAGCACTACACGGCTCGTCGAGCAGCAGGACTTCCGGGTCGGCCACCACGGCGCGGGCGATGCACAGGCGCTGCTGCTGGCCGCCCGACATGCCCAAGGCGCTTTGCTTGAGGCGGTCCTTGGCCTCGTCCCAGATGGCCGCCGAGCGGAGGGCGCGTTCGCAGGCCTCGTCGAGCACCGCCTTGCGGTTCTCGCCGTCGATGCGCAGGGGGTAGACCACGTTCTCGTAGATGGACATGGGGAAGGGGTTGGGCTTCTGGAAGACCATGCCCAGGCGCTTGCGCAGGCCGATGACGTCCACGTGGGGCGCGTAGATGGGCGAGCCGCTGAGGGTCATGTTGCCCTCGACGCGAACCCCGGCGATCAGGTCGTTCATGCGGTTGATGGAGCGCAGCAGCGTGCTCTTGCCGCAGCCCGAGGGGCCGATGAGGGCCGTGACCTTGCCCTTGGGGATGGCCATCGAGACGTCGAAGAGGGCGCGCGTCTGGCCGTAATAGAGGTTGAAGGCGTCGATGTCGATGACGCCCTCGAGGTCCTCCATCTCCGGGTGCAGCGCGGGGTCGACCGAGTCGCCCCGCCGGATCGCTTCGATCACGCGGTAGGCGCCCGAGGCGGCGGGTTGGTTCTGGTCTTGATCAGCCATGGAGGGCATGCCCTGGCTCCTGGCCGGGGCCTTCTGCGTGGATTCGGCGGCGGGCGTGGATATCGAGGCGTTAGCGTAGGGCATGGTTACACCGTGGATCCGCTCAGGCGAGCCCGCAGGCGGGCCCGGATGATGATGGCGACGAGGTTCAGGCTGACGACGATGGTGAGCAGCAGCAGCGTGGTGGTCCACACCAGGGGCCGGGCGGCCTGGGAGTCGGGGCTCTGGAAGCCCAGGTCGTAGATGTGGAAGCCCAGGTGCATGAAGCTGCGGTCCAGGTGCAGGAACGGGGCGTTGGTGCTGATGGGCAGGTCCTCGTTGAGCTTGACCGCGCCCACGAGCATGAGCGGCGCCACCTCGCCCGCCCCGCGCGCCATGGCCAGGATGGCCCCGGTCAGGATGCCGGGCATTGCCCCGGGCAGCACGATGCGGCGCATGGTCTGCCACTTGCTGGCGCCGCACCCGTAGCTGCCCTCGCGCATCGAGTTGGGCACCGAGGCGATGGCCTCTTCGGTCGAGACGATGACCACCGGCAGGGTCAGCAGCGCGAGCGTCAGGGCCGCCCACAGCATGCCGCGGGCGCCAAAGGTCGGCGATCCGTCGGCGGCTCGCGCCTCGAAGAAGCCCGTGAAGTAGGGCGTGCGGACGACCAGAACGGCCGCCGAGATGAAGACCGACAGCCACAGGATCCGCGAGGTCCACTTCAACGCCTTGTTGCGCGGCGATTCTTCCTTGCCCGGGATGGGCTTTGACCACACCGCCGCGGCGTAGGCCGCGACCAGCGCGACGACGGTGCCGCCCAGCACCACCCACCACCACGGCGCGGGCAGGCGCAGCGAGGGATCGCTGCCCACGTCGACGTACTTGCCCACGGTATAGCAGAAGAAGCCCAGGCCGAACACGCCGTACACGATGCTCGGCACGCCGGCGAGGTTGTTCACCGCGATGCGGATGGTGCTGGTAACCACGCCCTGCGGTGCGTACTCCCGCAGGTACAGCGCCGCGATGACGCCCAGCGGCGTGACGGTGATGGTCAGCAGCAGCGTGAGCATGACGGTGCCCACGATGACCGGGAACACGCCCCCCTCGGTGTTGGCCTCGCGCGGCGGGTGGGCCAGGAACTCCCACCAGCGCGACAGGAACACGCCGAACTTGTCGCCCAGGTCCATGTCGTTGGTGTTCACCACGCGCACGATCTGCGAAAGGCGCATCGGGTTGTCCGGCTCGATCTGGCGGGCGGGCGCGAACCGGCCCGAGAGCGGGTCGACCACTTCCAGGCGCAGCCGCTCGTCCTGGGCTTCGAGTTCACCGATGCGCGCCAGCACCTGGTCGTAGCGGGCCTGGAGATCGGCTTCTCGCTCGGCGGCCGCCGCCCGGATCTCCCCCAGGCGCTCGTCGGAGATCGCCCGGTTCTGCCAGGGCGCATGCAGCCACGAGGCCAGCAGCAGCGACAGCCCGAGCACCACCGCCGACATCCGCACGAGCCGCACGGGCTTGCTCGGTCCGCCCAGTCGCGGCGCGTCATCGCTACTGCGATCCCTGGCCACCCACCAGGCAAACACGAGGGCCCCCACGCCCAGGGCCGACACCCCGGCAAACAAGGCAATGCCCCACGACTGGCCGGGGCGAACTTCGCGAGCCGCGGCGATCTCGGCTTCGCGCACGTTCAGGCGGAGCGCCTCGATTCGCTTGTTGATGCCCCCAAGACCGTGCTTCTTCAGTTCTTCGATCTCGTGGTAGCGGGCCCGCGCCTGGTCGTGATTCTCCTCGATGAAGGCCCTGACGGCCTCGGGCCCTTCGGCCACCACCTCGGGCTGGCCGTCTTCGTTGACCATGATGGCCTTTTCGGGCACGCCCAGCCACACGCTCCACGCCTCGCGCTCCAGCATGATGGCGTGCGGCGGCCGCTCGGTGGCGGCGATGTTGCTCTCTGGCACCCAGCGGAAGGGCTCGCTGCCGATGTCCCGGTTGCCGGTTCGGTACAGCGTCGAGGGCGGATCGCCCTGGGTATCGGTGGGCACGCCGAGGAAGACGCTGCCGTCGCTCAGCGTGACGCGCTCGATCGGCCGCGGCCAGAACGTGGTCAGGCCCTGCGTGACGATCATCGCCACGAGCCCGACGATCATGACCAGCGAGACCACCAGGGCGGCGCCGGTGAGCCAGATCATCGGCTCGCCCAGCGCGCTGGGGGGCGTGGCGCGCCGGCCCATGGGCGCGGGCTTGTTCGTGGGAACCGCCCCACCGCCGGGCATGGGCCGGGCGGGGACGCCGCCGAAGTCCTGCGGCTGGCCCGTCGTATCAGTGCGCTGGTCGCTCATAGCCCGGCGGTCCTTGCACGCACGATCTGGCGGACGACCTCGGCCGCCGTGTTGATGGCAAACGTCATCAGGAACAGCACGAGCCCGCAGAGGAACAGCACGCGATAGTGCGTGCCGCCCATCGGGGCTTCGGGCAACTCAACGGCAATGTTGGCCGACAGCGTTCGGAAGCCGCCGAAGATGTTCCAACTCATCTCGGGCGTGTTGCCGGTGGCCATGAGCACGATCATGGTCTCGCCCGCCGCCCGGCCGAAGCCGATCATGCAGGCCGAGAAGATGCCCGACCCTGCCACGGGAATGACGATGCGCAGGGCCGTCTGCCAGGGGGTAGCGCCCGCGCCGAGCGACGCGGTGCGCAGCGAATCTGGAACCGCCCTGAGCGAGTCTTCCGAGATCGTGTAGATGATCGGAATGACGGCAAAGCCCATGATCATCGAGACGACCAGCGTGTTCCTGGGCGAGAAGGGCCCGAAGATGCTGTTTCGCGGATCGAAGCCCAGGGCCTGGAGCACCAACGCGAAGGCGTACGCGAGCAGCAGCGTCAGCCCCAGCATGACGAAGAACCGCGCGAGCATCACGCCCGCGATGGAAAGGTCGGTCTTGTGCGCCAGGGCGCGGTCGAGCCGCCGACCGACGAACATGGACTGGATCACCGCCAGCACCACCGCCACCGGCCCGATCAGGACGACGAACCAGCCGGGCCAGGCCTGCCCATACTCGCTGGACAGCCACCGGCGGATGTCGACGGGCACGCCCGGAGCGGCGCCTTCGGACGGCGCGAACAGCAGCCGTTCGGCGGGAGGGCCGATCGCCAGCGCCACAAGGACGCCGATGACGCACGTTGCCAACACGAGCACCATGTGCTGCCACGGGTTGGCCCGCTTGCGCCAATGCGAGGGCAGCATCTGCCAGAGATGGGCCATCAGCAGCACCGCGACGGGCAGGGTCAGGAAGCCAACCAGCACGCTGGGCAGCACGTCGCGGACATAGGGCGCCACGACGATCGCCGCGATGAAGCCAAGCACCACCGAAGGCAGCGATGCCATCATCTCGACGCCCGGCTTGACGACCTTGCGAACGTTCGGGCTGAGGAACTCGCTCGTATAGACGGCGGCCAGGACGCCCATCGGAACCGCGAACAACATCGCGAAGATCGTGGCCTTGAGCGAACCGAAGATCAGCGGCACGATGCTCAGCTTGATCTCGGCCGCATCGTCGCCCGAAGAAGATTGATACACGTACTCAGGCTCGAACTGGCCCTCGTAGTGCACCTTGCCGAACAGCGCCTTGAACGAAAACTCGGGGTAGCCGGGCTCGAGGGCCCGCATGACGCCAAGCCCAGACGCATCGAGCACGAAGACGCCGTCGTTCTTCGGCGCCAGGCGGGCGTGGATGGGTTCGTCCAAACCGGTGTCGAAGTCGGCGACGACCTTCTCGCTCGTCACGTGACGCACCCGGACGTTGCCGCTCTGGCCGAGAATGACGATCGACCGATCTCGCTGGCTGGGCGAAATGTCCACGATTGGCGAGTCCGAACCGGCAAACTCGTGGGCCTTGACCAGTTGTTGCACGCCGGCCACGCCATCGACTTCGCCGGTGGCGACGTGCCACGCGTAGACCGTGCCCTCGTCATCACCCAGCAGCAGCGTCCGGCCACCGAGGATCATGGTCACCGCCGTCACGGCCGCGCCCTCGTTGACCGCGTCGATAGTCTCGGCGAGTTCGAAGGCGTCATCCGTACGGGTGAATCGTCGGACTCGGCCGTCTTCGCCCACGGCGAGCACGTGATCGCTGTCCGAAGTCACGAACAGCCACCGCTCCAGCGAATCGGGATCGATCTCGAACGACGTCGAACTGAGTCGGGTTCGCGGTGGTCCGCCGCCCAGGGGGCGGATGGTCCTGACGGTGTTCACCAGCACGGTGCCGTCTTCGCGGGTGGCCAGGAGCACGGTACGGCCCGTGGGATCGACGTTGTAGTCGATCCGCTCGACGCCGCCTTCGCCCTCGCTCAGTTCGACGGGCTCGCCCAGTTCGATCTCGATCTGCGATCGCCGCGCTCGTTCGGGCGTCACCATTTCGTACAGCCCGCCGTCGGCGGCCCAGAACGTCTGGTCGGGGCTGGGCGGCTGGGTGACGAGGATCTGCTCGTCGAACGAGATGCTGCCAAGTCGCACCGTGCCATCGGCGTATCCCGCCGCAACGAGTTCGCCGTTTCGCACGACCGAGATCGCTGAAGGCGCCGCGTCGGGAGACAGTGGAATGGCTTTGGCCAAGGGCTCTCCCGAGGCCAGTGCAAAGGGCTGGATGCCACCTTCCTTCGACACGAACGCCGCGCCACGGCCGTACGGATCGAGGACGGGCAACCCGGCCTTCATGGGCGTCTGGCTGCTCAACCGCTCGCCGACCTCGCCACGCGAGAACAGCGGAACGACGACGTAGGCGAGATAGACGCAGATGCCCAGCACGGCAACGAGCACGAGGGCGCCGCCGGTCTGGATGACGTAGGTCGACAGTTGATCCATGAGGACCACGCGTCGGCGGACCGGGCGATTGCCAACGTGCTTGCCGGGCTTGGAAGTTGGGCGTTGCTTCGCTGCCATGGAGTGCTCGACGAATTGGCCGTTGGGACGACGCCTCTTGGGAAACGAAAGACGCCACACAAGCCCGCGAAGGCTTGGGGCGGCAGGATCAGAGTTCAAGCCATTGGGCTCAAGATCTGATTAGAACTTGGGATCGAGCTTGCAGGCCTTGAGGTCCTCGCGGGCCACGCCGGCCGACACGGGGAAGTAGCCATCCTTCAGGACGACTTCCTGGCCCTGCTTGCTGAAGATCAGCTTGATGAACTCGGCGCGAATCGGGTCGTCGATGCCCTTCACCGGGTCGGCGTTCACGTACAGGTACAGGAAGCGGGCCAGCGGGTACTCGCCCGAGTTGGCATACTCGGCCGAAGGCGGGAAGGACTGGCCGCCGTCGAGCGACACCTGGAGCATCTTCACGCCAGCAGTGGCGTAGCCCACGCCCGAATAGCCCATGGCGTAGCGATCGGTGGCGATGCCCTGCACCACGGCCGACGAGCCGGGCTGCTCCTTGACGGTGTTCTTGTAGTCGTTGCCCTGCAGGGCCACGGTCTTGAAGTAGCCATAGGTGCCCGATGCCGAGTTGCGGCCGTACAGGCTGATCGGGCGGTTGGCCCAGGCCCGATCGCTGACGCCCAGGTCACCCCAGGTCATGTTGTCGCCGGCCACCGAGAACACGTCGGTGAGCTGCTGGATCGAGATCTCGTCGAGGGGGCAGTCCTTGTGGACGAAGACGGCCAGGGCGTCGATGCCCGTGCGGAGCGCCGTGGGCTTGTAGCCAAAACGCTTCTCAAACTCGTCGATTTCCGAGGACTTCATCGGGCGGCTCATCGGGCCGAACTGGGCCTGACCCTGCATGAGAGCGGGCGGCGCGGTGGACGAGCCCTTGCCCTCGACCTCGATCTGGACGGCCGGATAGAACGCCTTGAACTCCTCGCCCCAGAGGGTCATGAGGTTGTTCATGGTGTCCGAGCCAATGCTCTTGATGTTGCCCGACACGCCGCTCGTGGGGCGGTAGGTGGGCAGCTTGCTGTCGATCTCGGGGCCGGCGGCCATGAGCGCCGAGGCGCCGACCACGGTGGCGGCCAGACCAACAGTCCAATTGCGAATCGTCGTTGCCATGCCGGAATCTCCTTCGCCCTCGGCTTCTGGGGCGGCTTGTGTATTCGCAGCAATGGAAGCGCGGCCCGCGATTCGGGGAATTTGGGCACCCCAAAGAAGGCGTTAAGATTGCGCTAAGCGACCGGTCAGGGCCATCCGCTGCCCCACTAGAACATCGGGCCCAGGCGGACCTGCGTCGAGCCGAATGCTTTTTGTTCGGGTGCGGCCGTGGGCGTGAATTCGAAGTCCATCCGAGCTGCCATCCGGTCCCGCACGTCCTCATAGCCCCGCGGCCCGAACATGATCTGAAGGGCATAGCCCGGCCCGATGAATGCCGTTGACTCGGACTTGGCCATGATCGCTGGCGTGAACTCGCCCTCGCAGAAGAGTTCGCCTTCTGGTCCGAACAGCTTGAACGCCAGCGTGCCGTCGCGGTGGAATGGCTGATCGGCTCCTTCGTCCGTCCGATCGTTGTTGATCAGGTACGCCTCGATCAGCACACCATCAATGTAACTGTTCAGGTCCTGATCGAATTCACCACGCTTCATGACGATGATCCGACGCGGCATCACGTCGTCGGGCGGGGGCGGAAACTTCTTGATCAGCGGATCGCCACCGGCACATCCGGACGCGACCGGCATGCTGAGCATCAAAACGGACATCGCGCAACACGCGGCGACCTTTCGGACGACTTCGATCACTCCCGTTCCTCCAGACCCTGTGGATCCAGAGGGTACGTCGGATAGGGCTCGATGTGCGGCCCCATCGTGTTCTCTTCGATCATGATCTCTTCGGGGAAGTACCTTGGGTCGAACTGCTCGATCGACAGCCCCGATACGTCGCTCCGCTCGATCATCTTGCTCGACGCGCCGGTGTGGCGGAACATCTCGCTGCCCGTCACGCGGCGGGCCTCGGCCACGCCCACGCGACCGCCGGGGATGATCCGCGGCGTGAGCACCACCAGCAGTTCCGTCCGACGGTTGGTCTTTTCCCGCGTGCGGAAGAGCCAGCCCACGCCCGGCAAGTCGCCAAAGAGCGGCACACTGGTGTTGCGATTGTCGTTGAAAGCCTGGATCAGCCCGCCGATGACCACGGTCTCGCCGTTGCGCACCGTCACGGTGGTCTGCACCTCGCGCTTGTTGATGACCGGGGCGGCGAAGTTCTCGCTGATCTGGGTCTGCTGGCTCGAAAGACTCGAGATCTCCGGAGCGATCTCGAGCCGCACGAACCCGTCCGAGCTGATCGAAGGCCGCACGAGCATCGAGATACCGACGTCGCGCCGGGTCACGTTGGCCTGGGTCCGGCCACTCTCGAACGTATCGACGCTTTCGATGATGGCGATGTCGTCACCCACCAGAATGTTGCCCGACTCATTGTTGTTGATCTGGATCACCGGTCGGCTGAGAACTTCCAGGCGCCCCTGGCCTTCGAGCGCCCGTACCGCCAGCCCAAAATCGGCCGAGGTCAACGAAAGATTGGGAAGCCCAACCGCCGTCGCCACGCCCGTACCCGCGGCGCTCATGCCGAAGTCGTACATGTCGCCGCCGAAATCAAACAGGTCGAAGTCCAAGCCCCAACTCGCGTTTTCGTCGAGGGTGACTTCGGCGATAAGCGCCTGCACCAGCACCTGGGGCGGGGCCGCATCGAGTTCGCCGACGATGTCGTTGACCGTGCTGATGTATCGCGGCGAGGCCGACACGATCACCTTGTTGCTGGTCGGGTCGCCCACCACGATGACCTCGCGGTCGAGCACGCGGCTGAGCGATTCGCTACCCTCGTCGCTGATGAGCGAACGCAGCCGGTCGGCCTGTGTCTGGAAGTAGCCCTGCAGCACCTGCTCGACCTCGTCGGCCTGGGCGTTCTGGAGCGAGTAGACCACCTCTTCTCGCTCGGTTGCCTGGATGGAGTCCAGCCGGTTGATCACGTCGGAGACGAGGTCGACGTACTCCTTGGTCGCCGAGACGATGAGCGTGTTGGTGCGGTAATCGATCGTGATGGCTAGGCGCTCGCGCTCGGTCGACACCGGCGTGAGTTGGGGCTCGAAGGCCTGCTCCGGATCGACTTCCCGCCGCCGCGACGGCACCAGGATCAACTGATCCCCCTGGCGCTGGAGGCTGAACAACTCCTGGAGCACCACGGCCATCTGCTCGGCATCGGCGTTCTCGAGCTGGAAGTACTTCAGGATGCGATCATCGACCTCGCTGCGATCGACCTCGTCGATGAAGCCCAGGATGAGGTCCATCACCTCGGGCGGGCTGATGATGGTCACCGCGTTGGTGCGTTCATCGGCCTCGATCGTGATCTGTCGCCGCACCGCGTCATCGATCGTCGCGCGGGTGATGGCGAACTCGCCCTGGCCGTTGCCCATCTCGTCGCGGATCTGCCGACGGAACTCGATGATCGAGGCCGAATCGCCGGGCTGTCCACCGACGCTGCGTCCCGACAGCAGGTTCTCGAGCAATTGCACCACTTCGCGAGCGTCGGCGCTGTCCAACTCAACACGCTGAAGCAGACGCTGGCGGAACACCTCGGCCACGTCCAGACGCTTCACCAGGTCACGCACCTTCGCGATGTCGTTGGCCGTGCCGCTGACGACGATCGAATTTGTCCGATCCTCAGCGACGACGCTGACGGCATTCTCGCCGCGCTTGTCGTTCTCGGGGCCGACGTACAGCGTCTGGATCGATTGCACGATGGCCGATGCCGTGCCCCGCTCTAGCCCGATGAGGGCGATCTCGGCCGCGTCGGAGAGTCGTTGCTCTTCCTTCGAGAGGCTCTCGACCAGCCCGCGCACGACCTCCAGGTTCTCTTCGCTGGACACCACCAGCAACTGGTTGGTCGAGCGGCTGGGCTCGATGGAGAAGACGTCCTGGGCCGATTCCGATCGGCCGCCACGCGTCGCCGCCTCGATACGATCACGCATCAGCCGCTCGATCCGCGGGGCAAGTTGGACCGCGTCGGCGCCCACGACGTCGACGGTGTGCAGCCCGACGGTCACCCGACCCTCGTCGCGATCAAGCCGACCGACCAGGTCCTCGAGCACCGAGAAGCTGCGCTGGCTGGTGGACACCACCAGCGTGTTGGTGCGCAGGTCGGGCTGGATGATGACTGCGTCTTCTTCGCGGTCGATGCCCGCACGCCGACGATCATCGAAGATCTCTTCAACGAGGTCGGCCACCCGACCCGCCGAGGCACGCTCCAGCGCGAAGAAGCGCACTTGGTTGCTCGCCGCCGCCGACTCGACATCGAGCATCTTCACCAATTCCTGTACGATGCGCAGGTTCGCCGGGCTGGCCACCACGATGAGTCGGTTGCCATTGGGCTCGGGCAGGATCGTCAACCCGCTCAGCGTGCCAAACAGGTCGCTGTCGATCCGGGCGCCCGCTTCCAGCGGGTCCTTGCCCTGCTGTACGAGGCGCAACCGGCCAACCTGCTCTCGCAGCCCGGCCGCCTGGGGCGCGTCGGCCACGCCGTTGACCAGCGTCTCGGAGATCAGGCTGGCGATATCGCCCGCGTCGGCATGCTCGAGCGTGATGATGGTCGGCTCGATCCAGCCGACCGACTCTTCGCTGTCCAGGTCGGCCAGCAGCACCTCGACGAATGCCACGCCGTCCTCGCGGCCCACGACGATCAGCGAATTGGTGCGAGCGTCGACCTCGATGGCCACGTCGCCCGCCAGGGCCTGGCCCGTCGCCGTCGTCGGCACGCCCTGACGCTGCGTGCCGGGCACGCGTCGGATCGCCTCGCCCTCACGGAACAGCCCATCGATAATCGTCCGAATGCGACCCGCATCAGCGTTGCTAAGCGCGAAGATTCGCGCCACCACCGCCTCGCCCACCGGCAGCGTGTCCAGCGTCGACACCAGGTGCTGCACCGCCGCCACGTTGGCCGGCGAGGACGCGATGAGCAGCGAGTTCGATCCCGCATCCACGCCCAACTGCACGGGCACGGTCAGATCGAACTCCGGTCCGGTTTCGCCCGAGCCCATCCGGCGTCGACGAACTTGCTCGGCCAGCGCCTGTGCCGTTGCCGACTGGCCCTGCTCGGCTCGGGGGGACAGCATCTCGCGCACCACGCGCGCGACCTGGTCGGCCGAAGCCGTCTTCAACCGAACCATCGCGACCGACTGCGCGTCGGTCACGCCGCCCTGATCGATAGCGCGAACCAATTGCTCAACCCGATCGGCGTCGGCTGCGCCAGCAACGACCGCCACCGCGTTGCGCGTCGGCAGCGGCACGATGCTGATGGGCTCGCTCACCACGCCCGGCCGGTCGGCCTGCGTCGGCCGGGTCAATCCCAGCTGGTTTGCGAGTTGCACCATCTGCGCAGGCGTCTGCGAAGCAAGCTCGATAATGCGGATCGACTGGCCCAGGCCCATCGGTCCGGCAGGTTCCAGGCCATCGCCGCCCTCTTGATCGCCGGCCAATTCGCCCTGGAGCGTATCGACGACTTCCTTCATCTCCTCGAACAAGCGCTCGCTGGCCGCGATGACCAGGGCATTGCTGTCGCGGTCGACTTCGATGCCCAGGCCCTCGTTCAGTTGCTGTGCCCGCACGCGGAAGGCGTTGAGCAGTGTCTCACGCATCCGGACGGCGGGGATGCCCTCGATCACGAGCGTGCGGACGCGCACGTCGGCCGATGAGCCCTCGGTCTCGAGCGTCTGCACCAGCGCGCGAACCTGCGTGAACTCGGCCTCCGACCCGCGAAACACGATCATGTTGCTCGCGTCGTCGCCATAGACCACCGGCGTGCGCGGGCCACGACGCCCCAGCGGATCGATGAAGATCCGCTGCACGGCCTGGGCGATGCGCGTGGCCCGGCCCGACTCGAGCGCGATCACCCGCGCGTCGGGCAGCCGGCCCGCTCCCTCGCCATCGAGCGACTTGGCGATCGTCTCGATACGCTCCAGGTCCTGTACGTTGGCGAACACGATGAGCGAGTTGGTCTCCACCTCGGCCGATACCACGGGTGTTTCACCCGGATCGATCAGCACGGTCGGCAGATCGGGCGAAACCTGGCGGCGATCGCCCTGCTGGTTTCCCTGCCGGCGCGCCTGCTCACGCTGGATCTGCTGCTCGAGCGGGGCCCGGAAGCCCTCGTTCAGCGCATCGGCCACGTTGCGTGCATCGGCGTTGCTCAGCGGAATGACCTTGAGCTGACGCCCGGTCGAGTACGCCTCGGTGTCGAACTGGTCGAGCAGGTTTCGGATGCCCTCCCACTGCTCCTCGCCCGCGGCGATGATGAGCGTATTGGTCACGGCATCGCTCAGGATGCTCACGTCGCGTGCAGCCTGGTTCTTCGCCTCGATCGCGCGCGGGCCGTAGAAGAGCTTGAGCGCTTCGGCCACCAGGTTCGCCTCGGCGAATCGCAGCTTGACGAACTGCGTCTGCCGTTCGCCGCCGGTCTCTACGTCCAGCTCGTCGATGATCTGCAGAAGCTGCTTCATCTCGTCGGGCTCGGCGGTCAGCGTCACCACGTTCTGGCTGTCGACGTAATCGACGCCGGGCGCTGGCGAGCCCTGCTGCCGCGGCTGGGCCCGAATGACCTCACGCAGCGTCAGCCAGACGTCTACCGCACGGGCATGGTCGAGTTGCACGCGCCGGAACTCCGTCGCCGGCGGGGCGCTGGCTACGTCGAACTGGGCGATCTGCTCGCGCACCCAGGCAACCGACTCCTCGTTACCGCCCGAGATGATGACCGTATTCGTGCGGTCAACGGCCGTGAGCTCGACGTTCATGCCGTCGGGCAAGGCATTGCGAAGGTCCTGGGCAACCTGCGTTGCACGAGCCTCGCTCAGCTGAACGCTCACGAATGGCAGCGCCGCGTCCGTGTCGATCTTCTCAAGCAACGCCTTGATCAGCGGGAACTGCTCGTCCTGGGCCGAGACGATGATCGCGTTCCGACTGGGCTGGGGCGTCACGCGGATGGCATCCTCGCGACCGCTGCTGGGAATCATGCTGCGGATGGCCTCGCTCGCCTCCCGCGGATCCATCGACCGCAGTGAGAACACCTCGATGCTCCGGCCCTGCGGCAGGTCGGGCTGGTCGATCTGGGCGACCATGTCCTGCAAGAGCGACATGTCGTCTTCGCCCGCCGTGGTGATGAGCACGTTGCCATCGGTCGAACCGATGATGGTGACATCACTGTCTCGCTGGCCCCGAGAGCGCGCCCGTTGCGCGAAGAACTGCTGCAGCGTCCGCTGCACCCGGTCGGCATTGGCGTGCCGAAGCTCGATGACCTCGATGGGCCTGTCCTCGATGCCCGGGGTGGCGGCAAGGGTCTGAGCATACTCGACGGCCTGATCGACCTTGGCCTTCTCGCCCACCATGATGAGCAGGCCGCGCGTGCGGTCGACGGTGACGCTCACCGTCGATTGGGAGGTCATCCACCATCGCCCGCGATCGGTCTCCTGGAACGCCTGGCGGATGATCTGCGCGATCGCGTCGGGGTCGGCGTCCTTGATCGGCACCGTCTGCACGATCTTGCGCGTCACGTCGCTGCGCTCCTGATCGAGATCATCGAGCAATCCCAGCATCAGGTCCATCGTGTCACCCTGGCCGACCACGATGATGCTGTTGCTCGCCTCGTGCACGCTGGTGTACAGCTTGTCCTCGGGCGGCGCATCGCCGCGACGGTTGCCCCATACACGCTCGTCGTAGAGTTGCACCTGCAGATCACTCACGGCTTCGTTCAGATCCTGGGCCCGTCCGTTTTCGACGCGCACGATCTCCACGCGCAGGTCGCGAGCCGCCGCGGGCATGTCCAGGGCGCTGGCCAACTCCTCGACCTGCGCGAAGTCTTCGTCCGACGCTGCCACGATCAAGGTGCCACTGCGACGCTCGCCGACCACGTTAACCCGCGTCTGACCACGCCGCCCGCGACCGGCAGCCTGCGCACGATCGCGCATAAAGCTCTGGATGGCCTGGGCCACCGTGGGCGCGTCGGCCGTCTCGAGCTTGATGGTGCGGATCGGCGCGCCTTCAACGCTCGCTGAGTCGAGATCCTCGGCCAGCACACGCACTTCCGCCAGTAGCTCCGGCTCGGCCCGAACCACCAGCATCCCCGCGTCATCGTCGGCAGAAACGTTCAGCTTGCCACGTCGTCCGGGGTCGTTTCCGATGAGCACCTGGTTGATCACCTGTGCCACCGTGCGCGGCGCCGCGTTCTGCAAAGGCAGGATGGCCAGCTCCAGCCCCTCGTCGCGCGAAGGCGCATCGGCATCGACGAGCAGCCGCTCGATCTCCAGGTGCTGATCGCTCGACGCCGTGATCAACAGAGCATTGGTGCGATCATCGGCCACGAAGCTTGGCTCTGGAATCGAACTCCCACCCGGACCGCGACGCTGCGCGCGAAAGAGGTCCGCAAACGCCCGAGAAAGCTGCTGTGCCTCGGCGTTATCAAGTTCGTACCGGCGGATCGACAGCCGATCGGCTAAGGGGCTCTGGTCGATCAGGCTCACGAACGAGTCGATCAAGGGCAGCACGTCGCGCGGCGCCGTCACGACCAGCCGCGTCCCACTGGGATCGGCAAGCACCCGGACGGTATCGGGATCGATCGATGCCTCCACCCGCTGGCCATCGGGGCCGAGCAGCGTCAACTCGCTCGCGCGCGCCGGCGTCTGCTGCCGCCGGAACCGGCGCGCCTGCTGACCCGTGGGCTGTGCACTCACGAGATCGTTGATCGAATCGGCCGCATCGTCGGCGTCGATGTTCACAAGGGGATAGATCTTCAGCGTCAGGGACTCGGTGGCCTCCAGACGCGAGACCGCGGCGATCAACTCGCCCAGCACCTCGAAGTCGGTGTCGTTGGCCCAGACGATGAGCGACGAGCCTATCGGGTCGGGAACAACGTCAGGGCGCCCGGTAAAACCCGACGGGTTCTCCGTGCTCGCGCGGCCCACACGCTGCACCGTCTGGCGAACGATCTGCGCGATCGCGTTCGCGTCGGCCGAGCTGGGCAGCCGGATCACGCGCGTCCGCGTCGCCTCTTGCGGGAACTGCTGCTGGATCTGCTCGGCCAAGGACGCCAGCCGATCCGTCAGGCGAGGCGAACCGACGACCACGAGCGTGTTCGTCGCCGGATCCACGGCGATCGTCACCGTCGGACCCGCTTCTGCCTGATCATCAACGGCTTCAGACGCCGGCTCAGGCTCGGCATCGGTCGCCGGCTGAGAGTCTTCGGCTTGCGCATCCTGGATTCCGGCCAGCACCGCCGCGGCAACCGACTCGTGCAATGGGTCTCGACGCTGCGGGAGCGCACTTCCGGGGCCCACGGGCTTCTTGGCATCCTTCATCAACTCATCGACGCCGATGACCTGCACACGCACCCCGCCCTGCTGCTCGAGCAGTTGACGCAGGGTCTGGGCCACCATCGCCGCATCGCCGCGAGAGCGATCGATGGGAATCAGCCGCATCTGCCGGCTGCTGCTCAGCGTGGCAGAGTCGATCTGCTGGGCCAGGCTTTCGATCTCCTCCATCTGAGACTGCGTAGCCCGAACGATCAGCGTGTTGCTGCCACGATCGACTCGGATCGTCGGAGGCTCGACCCCGCCCTCATCGCTCAGCACGCCCGAGAGGTTCTGCGAGACCTCCGTCGCATCGGCATTGCGCAGGGGAATCAACCGGACCATCCGGCGGTCACCATCGCCCGCGCTCTCGGCCGTGTCGAGTTCGGCCACCACCTGCTGGGCCAGTTCGAGCATCGGACGCGGAGCCGCCACCACCACGGTGTTGCTGCCCGGCTCGGGAATCACGCGGATCGCCGGCTTCACCGCCTGGTCTGGGTTGCGAGCGGCAAAGTCGCTGACCGCCCACCAGGGGAGCAGATCCACGACCGATTCCTGCTGCAGGATGGTTTCGAGGATGGGCGCCACCGTCTCGGCCCGGGTGTGCTTCAGGCGCAGCGTGAGCACGCCCACCGCCTCGGGCTCGACCTGCACGTCCATCTGGTTGATCAACTCGACGGCTTCTTCGATCTGCGACTGTGAAGCCGAGATGACGATGCTGTTGCTTCGCGTTTCGGCACGCACCGTCGGCTGGGGCTGCCCGGGACGCACCCCAGCGCGTAACGCATCCTGCACGGCGTTGGCGACCGAGTCCGCATCGCCCTGCGTCAGGCGCACGAGCCGAACCCCGCGCTCGCCCTGGCCATCGGGCGCTGCGTCCATCGCCTCGATCAGCTTGCCGGCCATAGGCATCATCGCGCTGGGCACGCTCATGACAATGCGATTAGCGGTCGCATCGGCGCGTACCGTCGGACGCGGCACGTCCAAGCCCGCCCGCTCGGCGCGCACCAGTTCGGCCGGCCAACGACCTCGATCGTTCAACAACGATTCCACGGTCTGGGCTACGTTGGTTGCCGACGCATTGCGCAGCGACACCACGGTCACGTCGGCGACCGGCGCCGCGGGCGCGCGATCATCGAAACGCTGAAGAAGCTCGACGGCCTTGACCGCCGCCGCTTCACCACCGACCACCAGCACCGTCCCGGTGTTCGGATCGGCGGTGATCTCCAGGCCCTGTCGATCGCGTTCGATCGTCTGCTCGGCAACGCCCGACACCGCATCGACCAGCGCCTGTGGCTGGGCCCGCGAGGGCGTGTAGGTCAGCAGCGTCCGCCCGGCCTCGGCCGACGGTCGATCCAAACGCTCGATAAGCTCCCGGGCCAGCTCGACCATCTTCGACGGCCCGCTCACCAGCAGCGCGTTCGTGCCGCTATCGACCTCGACACGTACCGGCGTCACTTGGACGGCCGTGGGGTCGCGCCGCATCAACTCTCGCAAGATGAAAGGATTGCTCTCGCGCTGCTGCTCGAGCAAGCGCTCGATGACCGGGCCTACGCGTTCGGCATCGGCGTGCTGGAGCTCGAACGTCTGCACCCCCACCGATTCGGGATCGAACGGCGGCGTATCCAGATCATCAATCAGCGTGCCGACGAGTTCCAGGTCGTTCTGCGACCCGGTCAGGATCAGGGCGTTGGCGCCGCCCACCGAACTCACGCGAACGTCGCCGACGCTTGGCAGTACCAGTCCGTCGATCGCCCGCTCAAGCTGAGGCGCAATCTGATCAGAACGGCCGTAGCTCAGCGGAACGACGCGCACCACCGGAGCCGCGGCTCCAACCTCGTCGGTGTCCAACGCATCGACCAGGCTCTGCGCCAGCTCCTGCGCCACGGGCGGCGCCGAGATAATCAGCGTGTTCGTCGCCGGCTCGGCGCTCACCGTCAGCAGCGACGCGACATCGGCCACGCCCAGGCCGCCCTCGACCTGCTGCTGCTCGCGCAACCGCGTAGTCAGCAAATCACGCAGCAGGGGCTCCAGCCGATCGGCCCGGGCGTGCTTCAGCTTGTAGAGCTTGACCGTCGATTCCGGACGAGCCGGCGAGCCGTCCAGATCAGCCAACAGCGACTCGACCTGCACGAATGCCTCGGCCGGGCCGCTGACGATCAGCGTGCGCGTGGCCGGCTCGACCGAAACGCTCAGCGGCGTCCGCGGACTGCCACCCAAAGCGCCACTGCCTGCCAACTCCCGAATCGCGTTGGCGATCGCCTGGGGCTCGGCCCGTTGAGGGCGGTACGTCCGGACGACGACGTCGCTGTCCAGTTCCGACCGATCCAGCGAGTTGACGATCTGCTCGAATCCCGAAAGACGCCGCGACGGCGCATCCACGATGAGCGCGTTGGTGCTGCGGTTGGCCCGCACGACCACTTCCTTGGGCTGCTGCAGGTCCGGACGCGGCCGACCGCGCGAGTCCCGCGGCATCGGGGGCTCGGGGTACATCTCGTCGATGGTCCGCGCGAGTTCCTCGGCCCGGGCGTGCTGCAAAGGGAAGATGCGGATCTCGCGATCCTCGTCGTCGATCGTCCGCGCCTCATTCAGCTGCGAGACCACCGACTCGATCTCGGGCATCATCTCCGGATGCGCCGACACCAGCAGCGTGTTGGTCGCTGCGTCGGCGCGGATGTCCACCGGCTGCCGCGCCCGCTCCTCGGGCGTACGGCGCTGGTAGCTCTCTTGCAGCATCTCGGCGATGTTGCCCGCCTCGGTCGTACGGAGACGCAAGATCCGCAACGGCTGACGGCCCGCCGATTGCTGGCGGTCGAGATCCGCAACCAACTGCTCAATGATGCCGAACTGCGACGGCACCGCCGCAGCCAGGATCGAGTTCGTGCTCTCGATGGCCTCGAACACCGGCTCGGGTCCGCCCTGCTGGCGCAGCGAGTTGCTCGAACCAACGAGGTCGCGCAGGAACACGATCACGTCCGAAGCCTTGGCCTGCTGAAGCTGGATCAACCGAGCCTCGCGTGGCGGGCCGGCCTGATCCTGCAGCAGATCGATCACGCCCAGGAAGCGCTCCATCGCCTGCGCATCGGCCACGATCTCGAGTGCGTTGGTCGTCTCATTGATCGACAACTCAACCTCGCCCGCCCCCGGCACGCCAGCAACCTGCGCCTGGTAGATCGACAGCGCCCGATCGCCCACTTCCTTTGCATCGGCGTTGGCGATCGGCACGATTGCCGTCTCACGCTCCACCGGCACCGCCGACAGGTCTTCCAGCATCGCTTCGACCCGCTCGAACGTGACCGTGTCACCCGCCACGATCAGCGTTCCGCTGCGCGGCTCGGCCTCGATCGTCACCCGTACGCTCTGACGCCCCGCCTGGGCCGGCGCACTCAGGTTGCCCTGGCGGTCCATGCCCTCCAGCACGCGCTTGATCGTCGTCACGTCCGCGTTCACCACGCGATAGGTTCGCAGCTCGGCGCTGGGCGGCACCTCCACCTGGTCGAGCTGCGACGCCAGTTCGCGTAGCGACTCGTGCATTTCCACCGGCGCATCGATAATCAGCGAGTTGCTCGATTCATCGGCCGACACCACCACCTCTCGCGGCTGCTGCAGCCACGGCATGGGCTGGCCACGCCGATCACGCGGGATCGCCGGCTCGGGATACAACCGATTCATCGCGTCGGCCACGTCGGTCGCCTTGGCCACCGACAGGCGGAAGAGCAGCGGCGCACGCTCGGGCCCCTGCTGGCTCTCTTCGTTGATCTCGTCCACGAACGACTTGATATCCGCCAGCAGGTCCTCGTGCGCCGACACGATCAGCGTGTTGGTTGCCTCGTCGGCACGCACGTCCACCGGCCGCGCGATGCGGTCGGCCTGCGGACGCTGGCGGTACTGATCATTCAACATCCGCGCGATGTTGCCGGCGTTGGCCGTGCGCAATTGCAGCAGCTTCAGCGGCGGCAGGTCCATCGGCTCGGGCGTGTCGAGTCGCGCCACCAGTTCGGCCACCATCGCATGCTGCGCGGGCTCGGCCTTCACCACCAGCGTGTTGGTTCGCTCCAGCACGCTGATCTCCGGTGCAGGCGCCTCGCGCGAAGGATCCACCGGCTCACGGCCCTCGATCAGTCCCTGCAGCGTCGGCAGCACCTGATCGGCGCTGGCAAACTCCAAGTCCAGCATCTTCGTGGTCCGTGCCGGCGGCACGAGTTGTTGAACCTGCTGCAGCACCTCCTGGAACAAGGCAACGGCCGAAGCAGATCCCTGTGCGATGATCGCGCCGGCCGCCGCATCGGGCGTCAGCGAGATGTCGTTGAGCGACGGATCTTCCCGCCGTGCAGCCTCGGCCTCGTATACCGGTTGCACGCGATCGAGCAACTGCTGCGGCGTGGCGTTGCGTACAGGCACCGTCACGAACCGCGATTGTCCGGCGGGCTTGTCGAGCTGCGCGATGACCGCTTCGATCACCGAGAACTGGCCCTCGCCCGCCCGCACGATGAGCTGATTCACCTCGTCGATGGCCTCGAACTGTGGCGCCTCGTACGCGGAGCCATCCGCCGGCCGCAGCATCGCCTCGACCACGCGCTGCGCACGCTGGGCCACCTGGCTGGGTTTGGTCGACGCCATGGTGTACGTGCGCGACTCGCGCTGCACCACGACTCCTGCCTCGCTCTGACGCATGAACTCGACGAACTTGTCAAGCCCCTCACGCTGGCCCACCACCGTCACCGTCCGCCGGGCCGCGTCGACGTCGACGACCAGCGGCTCACGCTCTTCCATCCCGCTCAGCTCGTAGAGCTCCAACGCGCGATCGACCACGGCCTCGGGATCTCCCCGGTTCACCGAGAGCGTGCGCACGTCTCTCGCGATGGCCTGGCCGCTGTCGAGCGTTCGCGCCAACTCTTCGAACGCTTCGACGTCCGCCGCCGGCCCCGTCACCATGAGGGATCGGCCACCCGCAAGCGGGGCGAATCGCAGTACCTGCTGCTGGCGAGGCGAGAGCAACCGGCCCACCATCCGCTCCATCGACATGGCATCGGTCTTCGTCAGTTCGACGACCGTTGTGCGGTTGGCCTCGTCCTTGCGATCATCCAGCCCGGGATCGAGTTCGCCCAGCAGCGCCTCGGCCTGCATGACCAGCGACGCGCTGCCGACGACCGTGATCTTGCCCTGGGTCTCCATGGGGATGACCGTCGGCCGGCGATCATTGGGCACGCTGGAGAACAAACGATCCAGTTGACGCGCCGCATCCTGGGGCGTCACGCTCTCGAGCACGAAGCTCGCCATCCGCCGCCCGTCGACGCCGCCGTCGTCGGCTTGATCGAGCATCTCGATGAGCTGCGCCGCCGTCTCCAGCCGCCGCGTCGGACCGATCGCGATGATCGAGTTCGAGCGGTCATTGGCCTGGAAACGCACCGGCGGCTTGGTCACGTCGTCGACGACTTCCTGGCGGTTGCCGTTCTTGACGATCGTCTTCTCGTACTCGGGCACCAGCGTCCGCAGCGTCGCGATGACGTCGTTCACCTGCGCATTGCGCAGCGGATACACCCGATAGTCCGAATCGCTGGGCGGCTGGCTGTCGACCAGGCGCACGACCTCGCGAATCCGGCGGATCTGCTCGCCCGTCTCGGTCACCACCAGCAGGTTCTGCGAGGTCACCGGCACCAGCGAGCCGTACGCCGCCACCATGCCCTTGAGTTGCTCGGCCACGGCCGCCGCGTCCACGTTGGTCAGCGGAATCGCGAGCGTCACGATCGCGCCGTCGCGAACCTGGCCTGGCAACTCGCCCTGGAAGATGTCGCCCGGCTGGCGGGCAGCGTCCGCGATCGACCGGTAATACAGGTACTCGCCCTGCTGGCTCAGCCACGTCTTGTGCGGAAGCAGGAACCGGTTCAGGATGTCCAGCGCCGTCTCGAACGAGTACGACTCCCCGCTGATGAACGTCATCCCCTGCTCGGGAACCGGCGCCTGATAGATGATCGGCACGCCCGCCTCACGCGAAAAGAAGCCCAGCACCTCCGAATACGGTGCGTTCTCGAAGCTGAAGCTGATCGGTGTGTTCGCGCGCTCTTCGGCAGCCGCGGGCGGGTCGGCCGGCGGCGCTTCGGCCAACGCCGCGCCCGATGCCTGCTCCTGGGCAGCCTGCACGCTCATCGCCAGACCGCACGACAGCACCATGGCCGCCGCCACGTGTCCCTTGACCATTGCGCCCATGCGAGCGTCTCCCTTCGCCTTCGAGTTGGTGCGCCGCGGCGCGTCCGAGTTCTCGGGTACCTGTAGTGCGTGTACGGTCATCGCCGTTCCCTTCCGCGCGCGGCTGCCAGAAGCTCGCCGTTGCGCACCTCGAATCGCTCTTCGTTGGCCTCGAACGTGGCCACCTCTCCCAGCACGTCGGCAAGCCGAAGCCCGCCCACTTCTTCCCCCAGCGCGAGCGTCCGTCGACGGCCACTCTCGTGCACGACGATGGCGTACTGCCCGGTCTGCCCGCGCAGCACGCCCGCAAGACGCCAGCCCGCCCCCGGCGGCGGAGGCGGCGGAGCCGTTTGCTCCTGCTTGGGCGGCGGGGGCGGGGGCGGCGCCTGCGCCACAACCGGTTCGGGCTTGACCGCCGTGCGGAACGGGTCGGTCTCCACCGTCGACATCAGCTGTGCCAGCACCCGATCGTCCAGCGGATCGACCGGAATCTCACCCGCAAGCGATCCCTCGTCGTCGACGACGAGCGCCGTCAGCGTCATCGAGAGCGAGAACACGGCCGGCTTGCCCTCTTCGATGCGCGCGGGCTTGATCGTCCAACTGTCTACGCCCAGCGTCCAACGCTGTGCATCGGCCAGGGCCAGGGCTCGCAACACCGCCTCCAGCGTGCCCTCGCCCGAGATCACCACGCGCGACTCGCTCGCGTCGACGCGATCGCGCAGCGTCCGCTGGAACGACCGCTCCTTGATGCCCCGCGCCTGCCCCGCCGGGTTGCCCAGAGCCCGTGGCGGCAGCGAATTGACCTCCAGCCGGGTCAGCCCGGCCTCGAAGGCCAGCGTCGCACTTGCCGTTCGCAAGCGATGTTCAAGCGACTCGCGATTGCCCTGCACCGCGCCCGCGATGATCTCGTCGAGTTCGCGTCGCACGCGGCTCTCCTGGAGCAACGCCGTCTCGTACGCACTCTTCTCGGCGATCAATGCGTCGATGTCGTCTCGCAGCGCCGCGGCCGGCGCTTCGTAGAGCGAGGCATACGCCCACCAGCCACCACCAGCCAGCACAACTGCGCCGCCGCACGCCGCAAGCAATCGGGTCAGGCGGGGGTTCATGCGCCACCCCCTTCACCTGCATCGGATTGATCGCCCTGGGCGGACTGGCCGGCATCTGCATCGCCCTCGGGCACCACGCGCGTGCTCGTATCGACCTCGAGCTTGAAGCTCAGGCCCGCGTCGGGCCCCTGGGTCTGCACCAGATACAGCGGATCGTCGACCAGACGCCCTCGCACAATGCCGGCCATCTCGCGATGCTCGCCCACGCCCTGGAGGCTCAACTCGCCACGCACGGCCGGGCGATACTCCGCTGCCGTAAACGAATAGCTCCGCGAGCCCTTGGGGTCGCCGAACCACACGCCGCCACGAGAGGCGCCCGACAACTGCTCGATGCGAACACCCGACGCCGCCGCGTGCTGCATCACGCGCTCCAGGTGCCCGGGCCACTGCGGCCTGGTCTCGCGCAGCGCCTGCAGGTGCTGCAGCCGCGTTCGGTCCAGCACCAGCGCCGTGTAATCATCGCGCAGCTTGGAGACTTGCCCGCTCAGGCGAGACTTCTCTCGCTCCAGATCCCCCAGCCGGATGTAGCCATACACGCCAAGGCCACCGGCGACGGCGATCGCCGCCATCGCGCCCAGCAACGCCCGCTCCCGCGTCCGCGATCGCTCAGCCTTGGCGCGCGTGGGGTTCAGCAGGTCGATCCGGTCGCAGGCCGACACCGCGATGCCGCAGAGCGCCAGCCAGCGCGTTGGATCGACGCCGTCCGGGTCGCCGCGGACCGCGAACGAGTCGACGGGCGCCGTCGTCGCCTCGACCTCGATCGCTTCGCCCACCGCCTCAGCGATCGACGCGCACAACGCGCTGCCACCGATGACCACCGCATCCTGCACCGGCAGAGAATTCTGGGCAGCGCGATAGCCCATCCACGTCCGCTTCACTTCCACCGAGATCCGGCGGACGAAGCCCTCCTGCTCGCCCGCGGGCCACGTCGCATCCACGCCGCGGCTGGTCACCACCCCGCCCGGCTCGACCACCGCGATCTCCACCGACGAGGCGCCCGGAGACACCACGATCCGCGCGTGCCCCGCATCGGGCAGCCCGGCAATGCACGCCGAGCATTGCGCCCGCAGCACGACCGAGCCGAGCTTCAGCTTGGCGCCCGACAGCATCGTCCGCATCCAGGAAAGCCGCTCGGCGGGCACCGATGCGCCCAGCAGGTCCAGGTGGCCGTCCTCGTCGCGCAACACCACGAAGTCGGTGCAGGCATCCGAGCCCTGGACCGGCATCGCCCGGCTCATCTGCAGCTTCACCATCGCCGGAATCTGTCCGGCGTTGGGCGGCTTGGGCAGGCTCAACCGCTTCAGCAGCAAGTCGCCGCGGCCGGCAACCCACGCCACCTGCTTGCCCTTCAGGCCAGCCTGCGAGAGTTGCTCGCCCACCCAGGCGCCAACGGCCTCGGCGTCGCCGCTGGGCACGCTCTCGGGCAGCTTCGCGCACAGGCCCGTCCCCAGCCTCGGTCGCCCCTTCTCGGTGCCCACCAGCACCGCGGTCAGCCAACCCGCGTGCCACTCCATTGCCAGCCGCGCGCCGCTCATGGGCCTTCTCCCGCGTCCCGTGCCGCCCCGGGAAGCTCCGCCCATCCATCCGCCTCGGCCAGCGTGCGCGCCACCGCCGCAAGTTCGCCGGCGATGCTGACCTCTCCCAACGGAACAACAACCGGACGCCCGGACGAGAAGTCGACCAACAGGTCCATCGCCACACGCTCACGCAGGCGATCTTCCTCGGCCGAGGCCATCCCCGCCCGTACCCGCTGGGCGTCTTCCAGCGAATCGATGCCTACCGACCGCTCGCGCACGACCGCCACGCCCGCCTCGGCACGCAACACCCACCGCACGCTCCTGGTCGTGACCCGGTCGAGGACCTCCAGCATGGAACCCTCATCGACCACCCCCTCGCGCAGAGGCCACAGGGGATCACGCAACGCTTCCTCATCGAGGCTGCGGCGGGCGTCCACGATCCGTTGGGCCTTCTCCTGATCGAGCCCGGGCAGGGCCGCCAGCACCTCCACCGGCGCGCGATTGATGTCCACGCGGCCCCGGGCGGGCGCTTCACCGATGCACACCGCGTCCAGCACCTGTCCGGACGTGGCAAGGGTCATCTGCCCACGCAACGCCCTTGCAACCTCGGCCAGCGAAGCCGGCGGCGCATCGCGCCGCTCCAGCACGGCGATCAACTGGGACGCCCCCTGCTGCTCGCCCAGCGCCTCACGCAGGCGGTCGCCCATCGCTTCCTCGTAGGCCCTGGAGACGTCCACGCGCTCGGCCAGCGGGGTCGCGCCGCCCACGCCGATGGCCACCGCCGGATCGGCCGAACCCACCGTCAACAGGCTGGCCAAAGGAGGCACGTCCGAGACCAGCCGCCCGTCCTGGTCGTATTCCCCGTAGACCTGCTCCACCGTCAGGCCCTCGACGTCCAGCAAAGCCCGCAGCGATGAAACCGGCAGGGCCGCCGCGACGGCGGCCCCGAGCGTCTCGTCCATGCCCGGCAGCCTGGCGAGCATCGCGGCGGTGCAGGTGTTGATGTCCAGCAGCGCATCCAGCGACACCGGGTCGGGCGTGATCGTCGCATCGAGGCGGAAGAGCCCCGTCTGGTTGCCCCGCTCGAACAACTCGATGGGGTCCTCCACGTCGAGGTCCGCCCCGCCCAGCACGTCCTGCCGCTGCTCGATGGCCATCTGCTC
This sequence comes from Phycisphaerales bacterium, assembly GCA_040221175.1. Taxonomy (NCBI): domain Bacteria; kingdom Pseudomonadati; phylum Planctomycetota; class Phycisphaerae; order Phycisphaerales; species Phycisphaerales bacterium. The sequence continues at coordinate 301,041 of JAVJVK010000013.1, read as the reverse complement.
GACGGCCAGCACGCCCGAACGCATCGTCAGCCGGGACTGCAACCGACCGGCCGACGCCGACGCCGCCTCCCCCGCGCTTCGCGCCGCCAGCAGCGCCACCGTGCCCGCCAGGGCACCGATGGCGATGACCACCAGCACCACCAGCACCGCAACCCCACGCTCGTGCGCACCACGCTTCATGCGACGCTTCATGGGGTCGCCCCCATCGGATCATCCTCGTCAGGACCGCTCTGCCCGATCCCGGCCATCGGCCCGGCCACGACGAACGCCACGTCCGCGGGCCGCTCGGGCAGCAATGCCTCGTCCAGCCCGGGCATTTCCATCTCGGGCTGGGGCGCCGGCATCTCGCTCGATTCGCGATCGGCCGGGGCCCGGGCGACGCCGACCGGCGCGAGCCAGAGGCACACGCGCAGCGGCGGCTGGCGGTCCGACGCGGTCACCAGGTCGTCGAAGTGATCGACCAGCACGGCCTGCACGTCGGTCACCACGAGTTCCACCGACTCGCCCCGGCTATTCGTCTCGGTCCACGTCAGCTCGCCGGCGTCCTCAGAAAACGCCAGCCGGCCCGTGAAGTCCATGGGCCCGGCCGGCACGCCCGCGCGCCCGACCGCGGGCCACACGCCGCGGCCCCGCAGCTCCAGCCAGTCGTCGCCGTGGCGGGCATGGTCGGGCGCGGTCGCGGCGATGCGCTCGACCCGATCAAGCACGCGCGCCAGCATCGCGGCACGCTCGCCCTCGCGGACCAGCCGGTCCCGCCGACCGGCAAGCCCGAACGTGAACGTGATCAGGGCCGCGCTCAGGACCACCAGGATCCCGATTGCGACCATCACCTCCAGCATCGTGAAGCCACCGCGATGCGCCCGCAGACCGGTCATGGGCCACCCCCCACCGGCTCGGTCGGCACCAGCTGGTGCAGCGTGGCCAGCACCGGCCCCTCGCCCGCCCCGGCGCCGACGACGGCCCGGCGCACGCGCACGGTCGCCAGCGAAAGCCCCGGCCACTCGCTGGGCTCGATGTCCACCTCGCACATCCATTCGGCCATCGCGTCGTCGCCGACGGCGGCGCCCTCGGGCGTGGCCCACGCGCTGGCGGGCCCGGTCAGCTCGCGGTCGCTCATGGCCCCGCTCTCGAGCAGGCCCAGGGCCGTGCGCGCCACCCCGGTGGCGCCCATGCGCTGCTCGGCGTCGATGATCCGCCGGGCCCCGAAGTCCAGCTGGCTGAGCACGGCAAGCCCGCCCACCACGAACATGGCCAGCGCCAGCACGAGGTCGAGCAGCACGAACCCCGCGCGCCGGTGCGGGCGTGGACGTCCCTGTCGCTCGATTGGCCTGCGGCTCCGCCGCGTGCTCGGTCGCATCATCTATCTCGGTTGGGGCGGCTCCGGGTTCGTGCGCGTGGCGCCGTCCTTCTCTTGCGGCTGCCCGGAGGCATCCTCGCCCTCCCGGCGGTCGTCGGGTTCCAGCGAATCGAATTCGAGCCGATCGAACGCCAAGGGGTCGAACTCGAGCGGATCAAACTCGGGCCGATTGAACTCGGGCCGATCGAACTCCAGCGGGTCGAAGGCACGCTCGTCGAATTCCGGTCGATCGAAGGCGCGCTGCTCGAACTGCGGCCCGTCGAACTCCAGCGGATCGAAGCCGGGCGCGGGCCTGCCCTCCGGGCTGCCCGCATCGTCCATGGGCGGCCCGTCGACAGGGTCCGACTCGCCCGCGGGGGCCCGGTTCGGATCGGCCGGGTCCTCATCGGTCGGGTCCTGCGCTTGCGCGCTCTCTTCCAGTTCGGGCGCCCTGGTAAACAGCAGCCGGCCCACCAGCGGCTCGATCCGCGCCCGAACGACGCGCCCGTCGGCCAGCCGCACCACCGTGGCGTCACCGGCCACGGCCGACCCATCGCTGAGGTACCACGCCAGCGTCACCGCATCGGGACGATCGTCCAGCGCGCCCGCGGGGGCCATGGGCGCAGCGGGCTCGGCAAAGGCCCGATCGAGCATGGCGTCGCCGCCGTCGCTCCCGGCGTCGGCGGCCGCGTCCAGCTGGCGGCGCGCTTCGAAGGCCTCCAGTTCGTCCATGTCGCCCCGCCACAGCCGCGTGCCCTCGGGCAGCTGCCTGGGCTGGTCGACCGCCGGCCAGGTCGTCACGTCCTGCGGGTCGGCGGCCTGATCGGCGGCGTCGTCCGAGCCGGCCTGCGGCTCGCGGACCACGAGCAGTCGCAGGCCCTGCCCGTCCTCGGTCGGCGCCAGCACCAGCGCCACGGGCACGCCCCGGCGCTGGGCCTCGCCCCGCGCCACGGCGGGCGAGAGCGTCAGCACGCGCTCGGCCGTGCGGGCCCGGGCGGCCTGGGTGTTGGTCAGCGCCACCGGCAGGGCCAGCGACGTGATCACCACGAGCAGCCCGAGGGCCACCAGCACCTCGATGAGCGTGAAGCCGCGACGGCGGTGCATGGACCGGACACCTCCCCTTGCAGACCCTCCTGTCGGACCCTGGCGTTCCTCCGGGAACGCGAACCGGACGCCTCAGCCGGCCGGCGGCGGGGGCGCTAGGCCCTCGCTGCCGCCCATGCCGTCCTCGTCCTCGTCCCAGGCGTAGATGTCGTCCTCGGTCTCCGGCTCGCCGTCGGGGCCGTTGCTCGAGAGGTCGTAGTACCCCTCGCGACGCAGGCCCTCGGGGTTGTACTCCCACGGGTTGCCCCAGGGGTCGTTGGGCATGGCCTCGCTGACCGACTCGGACCACTGGTCTTCCAGCTCCGGGTCGACCGTCGAACTGCTCCACAGCACGGCCAGACCCTCGTCCTCGGTCGGGTAGCGGCCGTAGCGGCGGTTGAAGTCCAGCAGGGCGCCCTTGAGGGTGTTGATCTTGATCTCCGCCTCGTTCACCTTGGCCTCGTCGCGGCGGCTGAGCAGGGCGAAGCCCACCAGCCCGCTGATCATGACGATGATCGCCAGGACGATCATGATCTCGATCAGCGAGAAGGCCCGCCGCTGCAACCGCTTGCGAGCCATGGACTTCCGATTTTCTTCGCGGCGCTCCGTCGTCGTGTGCATCGTTCCGTCACCCCTTCGGCCCGGGCCAGGGGCCCGCCCCAGTTCCTTGATCAATCCATCGCACCGGGCCGAATGGCCCTGTGGATTAGTTTACGCTAGCTTACCGACCGGCGTAACGCCCGCCGGTGCGAAAAGCCGCCGCGCGCGACCGCCGCCGGGCGATCAGCCCACGTCGCTGAGCTCCAGCATCGGCAAGATCAGTCCGATAGCCACAAAGGCCACCACCACCGCCAGCCCCAGCAGCATCATGGGCCCCACCAGCGCCACCGCGGTCGACAGCAGCCGCTCGACCCGCGTCTCGATCGTCTCGGCGATCGTTTCCAGCACATCGGCCAGGTTGTTGGCGCTCTCGCCCACCGAGATCATCTCGATCACGTCCTCGTCGAACAGCCCGCTCACGCCCAGCGGCCCGGCGAGGGGCTCGCCCGCCTTCACCGCCTCGCTCGCCCGGGCCACGGCTTCCTTCAGGAGCACGTTGCCCGCGGCGTCCTCGGCGATGCGCATGGCGGCCAGGACCGGCACGCCGTTGGCCAGCATCGTCCCGAATGTCCGGCAGAACCGCGCCACCGCGATCGACCGCACCAGCGGCCCCAGCACCGGGGCCCGCGTCTTGGCCACGGCGATGGCCCGGCTCACGTCCGGCCGCTTGCTCAGCCGCCAGGCGATGAACCCCAGCACGCCCAGCACGATGGCGGTGATCGGCCCCTTGCTGGTCACCGCCGCGCTGATGGCGAACAGGGCCACGGTGATGGGCGGCATGGGGTCGACCTGCTCGAGCACGTCGCCGAACATGGGCAGGAACAAACCAAAGATCAGCCCCAGCACGCCCACACCCACGAACACCAGCACCGCCGGGTACGCCAGGGCCCCGAACAGCTTGGCCCGCATCTCGGCCTGGGCCTTGACCATGCCCGCCAGGCGCACCAAGACCGGCTCCAGGCTCCCGCCCTTCTCCCCGGCCCGCACCATGGCGATGTGGGTCTGCGGAAACACCCCCTCCTGGGCGGCCATGGCGTCGGCGAGTTCTTCGCCCCGGCTGACCCCCTCGGCCAGCTGGCGGAAGATCTCGGCCCTTCGCGGCTTGCTCTTGCCGCGGGCCAGCAGCGTGATGGCCCGCATCAGCGGCACGCCCGCGCGCAAGAGGTCGGCCACCTGCTGGTAGGCCGTGGCGAGCTGCCGCGGGCCCAGGCCCTTGCGTCGGAACGACGCCTTGGGCTTCTGGGCGGTGACCTCGACGGGCACCAGGCTCCGCTCGGCCAGCTCGCCCAGGATCGCCGCCTCGCTGGCGCCCGCGAGCGTGCCAACAACGGCCTGCCCGTTCGCGTCGACGGCCTGGTAGCGGAAGGTGGGCATGGGGAAGGTTACGCGTGGGGGAAGGGATTCGGCTTCAGGCAGCGGGCAGTGGGCAGTGGGCCGCGAGCATCGGACACTGGGCGTCCGAGAAGAGGAGGCTCTCCTTCTCTGGCCCCGTGGCCCATCGCCTATCGCCCATGGCCCGCTTCCTGCGCCAGCCCGCACTCGGGGCACCGCTCCACGCCCGCGCCGAGCTCGTACCCGCACGCCAGGCACCGGCCCGCGGCGCGGCGGCGGCGCATCGTGCGCGCCCGCAGCCACGCGAGGATGGCCAGCACGAGGCCCGCGTAGAACAGCGTGTTGGCCAGCAGGCCCGGCCACCGCGGGGCGTAGGGCACCACCCAGGTCCGCCCCAGCGCGGCCACCTCCCACAGGCCGGCCTTCCGCGTCATGCCGCCGGTCGTCGATCGCTCGACGCCGAAGGCCGCCGCAAACGGCCAGCCCGCCGAGCGCATCTCGCTCCAGCGATCGCGGCCGTCCAGCGGTTCTCGGAGCGGGCCGGGCCGGGCGTCGCGCTCGACCAACCCGGCATTGGGGATGCCCGCCGCCATCGCCAGCACCCACGACGCCCCGTCGGGGGCGCTCATGGCGCGATGGATCGTGCCGGTCGGAAAGTCCCGCCGCGTCACCAGCACGATGTGGCCATCGCGCTTGGAGTACTCGGCCAGGGCGAAGACGGGCGGGCCGGCGACCGCCGTCGGCATGGCGCTCGCCCGCCGCTGCATGGCGATCGCCCCCGCCGGCACGCTGAGCGCCGCCAGCAGCACCCCGGCCGCCAGCGCCACCGCGACCAGTCGCGGCGTCAGGATGCGTGGCCGCGCCGCCCCCATCGCCGACGGTAGCCCCGCCACGGGGTGCGCCCGCGCCCCACCACCCCGCCCCGCCGGTTCGAGCGCACGAATCGTCGATCCGTGCGCTCGAACCGTCGCGGCGAGGCCTCTTGATGCCGCGACGAGGCCCCAGCGTGGCAGATCGAGCGCATTCTCGGACGTTGCGGGCGCTCGCGGTGCCGGGCCGAGCGCCCCCGTTGGCCCGGCCGGCGCACTTTGGCTCAAGCCCGGTTGGTGTGGGATCGATGACACACCGGACGGGCCGCCGCGGCCCGCGCACGGAGCCGACCTCGCAGGACCAACTACCAGGGAGCCAGAAGACCATGCCACGACCACCCACCATCCCCGAGCAGGCAGGCAAGGCCATCGCCTGGTGCCAGGCGATGGCCACGCGATGGAGCGAGCACAAGGCCATCCTCCGGCTCACGGACGAGGAGGTCCAGGAGCTGGCCGCTCTGGCCGAGACCGCGGCCCAGGCACGGCGGGAGCTCCAGCAGGCCCGCAATCAGTACCGCGCGGCCGCGGGCATGAGCCGCGTGGCGACCGCGGCCATGCGGGCCCACGCGGGCGGGCTGCTGGCGCGCATCCGCGCGGTCGCCCGCACGAGCGCGAGCCCGCAAACGATCTACTCGGCCGCCCGCGTGCCCGCCCCGGACACGCGCAGCCCCCTGCCCGCCCCGGGCCGGGCCGAGCGCTTCGACGTGCAGCTCGTCGGCCCCACGGGCACGCTGAAGATCGACTTTGCCTGCAAGCACCCGCGCGGCGTGCGCGGGGTGACCTACCGCGTGGATCGGTCGCTGTGGTCGGGCCAGTCGAGCGGCAGGGGCACGCCCTTCGAGTTCTTCACCACCGCCCGCAAGCGCTCGTTCACCGACGCGTCGATCCCCCCCGGCACGGTGGTGGTCATCTATAAGGTCACCGCCCAGACCTCCACCAAGGACGGCCCGGTAGCCATCCACATGGTGCGCCTGGCGGGCGAGGACGTGGTGCTGGCCAGCGCGTTGCCCGCCCAGCGCGGCCGCGCGGCGTAGGGCCTCAGCCGCAGCCGGCGGCGAAGCGGTTCTGGAAGACGAGAAAATCAAAGATCGTCAGCGCGCCGTCGGCGTCCAGGTCGGCCTGCGCATCGCCCGCGTCGAACTGGTTCTGAAACTCCAGAAAGTCGAAGATCGTGAGTTCGCCATCGCCATCGCGATCGGCGGCGCAGACGACGACGGTGATGGCGTCCCCCGAGTAGACGACGTGGGCCGGGCCGACGGCTGCAACCGGATCGATCTCGACGGCGGCGAACTCGCCCTCGATGGTGCCGACGCTCACGATCTCGAAGCGGTCGCCCGCCGCGGGCTCGAAGCCATCGGCGAAGCGGACCCCCAGCGTGCCGCCCAGCCGCAGCTCGGGCGTCGGGCCGGCGCCGACGATCCGGTCGAACTCGGACTCGTCGGCGCCCGCGATCGACATCTCCACGCGCCCGGTCGCCTCGACGCTGAGGATGGTGTCCACCCACAGCCGGATGAGCCCAGCCTGGCTTCCCTCACGCGGCGCCAGCGTGCCGTCGAGGAACCAGCGGCCTTGCAACTGGCCGCGACCGGAGACCACCCCGCCGGTGCCGATGCGGGCCCGGCGGCTGGGGAGCGTCCTGAGAACGCTCCGTGTGCCGGCGATCCCGCCGTCAAGGATGACCGGCGCGTTGATCGCCGTCTCGGGCAGCACAGAGAGCTCGGCGATCGCGATCACGGACGAATCGCCGACCACGATGCCGTCGTCGGCCACGACGCCCTCGCCCAGCGTGAGCTGGTTGTCCGGCCGCACGCGGAACTGGCCAAGGATGGTGGTTTCGGTAAACGACGTCGCGGTATTGGTTTGGAAGAGCCCACCGTCGCCGACCTCGATCGTGGCCCCGGTCAGCCTCGCGCCTTCGAGATCGAGCGTGCCGCCGTTGCTCGCCCGGAACGTGCCGCCGGTGCACTCGCCACCGAACCCGAGCGTGCCGGGCTCGTCGATGGCGATCGTGCCGTCGCCGGCCCACGCGGCCGAGACGCTGCCCGTGCCGGTAATGAGGCCGCCGGATTCCAGGAGCGCCACGCCGCCGATCGGGCCGACCAGGCTGCCCGCATCGAGCCGCACCGTCGAATCGAATGCCTGGCCGTCCCACACCCGCACCTGCCCGCCGTCGACGTGCAGCCCGTCCTCGAAGACGTTCCCGCCGCCGAGGTTGATCGTGTTGCCGGGTTGGACCCGGTACAGGCCCGTGAACACGCAGCGCTCGACCACGGTCGACTCGCCGCTCACGTACGCGCCGTCGGCCGTCGACTCGATGGTGGCATCGGTCACGACCGCGCGATTGATGTTGAGCGTGCCGCCGCCCGAGCTGTGCAGCGTGACGCCCTCGAACCTGACGTCGAGGTCGAGCAACCCGGGCCCGTCGATGCGCAGCGTGCCCGGGCCCGACCACGTGCCCTCGACCATGCCTCTCCCACTGATGACGGCCGATGGCCCAAGCCGGGCATCACCGCTATACAAAACAGCACGGCCCGGGAGCACGACGGTGGCGTCCAGAAGGCCGCGAAGGTTCATACGGGCAGACTCGCCAAAGACTCCTGTCCCGATCTGGAGCACGCCCGACCCCATGACATCGCCGACGGCAAAGGTGGGCGATCCCGATGGCCCCGGCACGATCTGGAGCGTCGCGTCGGGGTTCGCCAGATCGATCACGCCCACATCGCCAACAGCGGCGAAGACCGTGTACGCCCCCACACCCCCCAACACCGCCGTATCCGTCGCCCCCGGCACCACCGCGGGCAGCCAATTGGCCGCGACTTCGAAGTCGCCATCCACCGGGCTGGCCCATCGAAAAGTGCTCTGGGCAAGGCCGGCACTCGCAACAAGGCCGAGCGCCGAAATGGCATAGACGGACGGGCGGGTCTTCGACATCGGCCTCTCCCTCACTCCAGCCACGACGGGCGGCGGTGCGAGGCCAATATACCCGAAGATCCGCGCCATCACAAGGCTAGTTCGGGCCTGTCTCAGCCCCGCAGCGCCGCGTCGATCGCCGACTGGACCTCCGCGCTCGTCGGGCTGGTGCGCGGGGCGAAGCGGGCGATGACGCGGCCGTCCTTTCCCACCAGGTACTTGGTGTAGTTCCAGTCCGGCTCGCCGCCCTGCTTGCTGAGCGTGGCGAACAGCGGGTGGGCGCTCTGGCCCTTCACGTCGACCTTGGCGGCCACGGGATACGTCGCGCCCTGGGCCTGGCAGAAGTCGGCGGCGCCTTCGGCATCCAGCGGCTCTTGATTGAAGCTCGCGCTGGGGAAGGCGATGACGGTGAAGCCCTTGGCCTTGTTCTTCTCGTAGAGCGTCTCGAGCTCGGCCACCTGCGGGCGCAGGCCGCACGCGCTGGCGACGTTGACCACCAGCACGACCTGGCCCTGGTAGTCGTCCATGCTGGCTTGCGTGCCGTCGGCCATCTGGAAGCTCGCGCCGCGAACGCTGGGCGCCGTGGAGTCGGTCTGGGTCATGCTGCTCTCCTGCTGGGTCGCGCTCGAATCAGTCGCGCTCGATCCATCGGCCTCGCCGTTGCCCGAGCAGGCCGAGAGGGCGGCGATCGCCAGCGAGCCGGCGGCCAGGGTGATGATGCTCTTCGTACGCATGGGGGAACCTCCGTCTGCAAGGATGGAACGAACGGGGCGGGCCGGGGAATGGTACTACCCTGACGGGCAAGCATGGCCCGGACCGCCGCCACAACCATCGAACTCACGCGCACCACGCGCTTCTGCGTGAACGATCCGTCGTTCGGGGATGTCGCCAGCCAGATCGCCGGCGACCCCAACGGCTTCAACGCCAAGCCCGCCATGCGCGGGCTGGGGCGGTACTACAGCGTCGACGTCACCGCCCGCGGCGAGCCGGACGCCACCACCGGCTACCTCATCGACATCAAGGGCATCGACCGGGCGGTGCGCGCGAGCGTCATCCCGATGATCGCCACCGCCTGTCACGAGGACCCCACGCGCGAGCCGGCGACGCTGCTGCCCGAGCTGCTCGACGCCCTGCGCGAGGCCCTGCCCGTCGAGCTGGCGAGCCTGCGCTGGAACCTGACCCCCGTCACGAGCATCACCATGACGACCGACACACGAACATCTCCGACCCCCACGACCGTCATCCTCCGCACGCGCGTGGACTTCGCCGCCGCCCATCGGCTGCACGTGGCGAGCCTCAGCGACGAGGAGAACCAGCGCCTCTTCGGCAAGTGCAACAACCCCAGCGGCCACGGGCACAACTACCAGGTCGAGCCGGCCGTCGAAGCGCCCATTCCCGACACCTACGAGGGCGGGGGCGCGATGCCCTTTACGATGCACGACCTCGAACGGCTGACCGACGAGGCCATCGTGCAGGCCTTCGACCACACCAACCTGAACACCGACCCGCCCGACTTCAGCCAGGCGGGCGTCAACCCCAGCGTCGAGCACATCGCCCGCGTGTGCTATGAACGATTGAGCAAGGCCATCGACGCCACGGGCTCGGGGGCGCGCCTGCGCGAGATCACCGTGTGGGAGACCGACCGCACGCGCTGCACCTATCCGGCGTCATGAAGCCCGGAATCGGGGAGCCCGGAATCATGAAGTTCAGAGTCATCAAGCCCGGAATCATGAACATCGCGTGAGGCCGGGCGCAGCGGCTCGCGGCGCTCGCCGCCCGTGGCAGCACACGAGGATCGGGCGGGCCTCCGGGCCGGGGCGGGCGAAGTGATCTTGCGACGCCAGGCCGAGGGGCTCTCACCCAGCAGGCAGCCGAAGGTCTGCGTGAAGTGGCTGTGGCTGGAAAAGCCCGTGCTGGCGGCGACCTGGTTGAGCGGCATGCCCTGGGCAATGAAGTCCAGCGCGGCGGCGATGCGCAGGGCCGTGAGGTACTTGTGCACGGTCTGGCCCGTCCAGTGGCGGAACGTCCGAGCGAGGTGGAAGGGCGAGACCTCGAGTTCGTCCGACAGCTCGTCGAGCGTCAGGCGCTCGGCGTAGCGCTGGGCCAGCACGGCCTTGGCGTTCTCGGCCAGGTCGCGGTGGGCCCGGCGCGTGGGCTCGGTGGTGGCCGCCGATCGCCGGCGGCGCAGGCCCGCGCCGCCCACGCCGGGTTCGAGCGCGCGGCGGAAGACGTCCAGCACCGCCTCGCCCAGGCCCAGCGGGTCGGACTGGGCGGCCGCCAGGTCCAGGCTCAGGCGCCGCTGGTCGCGATAGAGCTCGGGCGGGCACGTCGCGTGCGTGAAGGGCGCGAGCGACTCGGGCGCGTCGGCCTTGAGCCCCAGGCTGCGGGCGATCTCCATCGCCAGGTGCGGCGCGACGCTGAACCACTCGCAGCGATCGCCGCGCTCGGTGAGCGCTTCGCGCGTATAGGGGCGCATGGCGTTGTAGACCATCGTCGTGTTGGGGTCGGCGACGACCGGCTCGGCGCCCTCTTGCGTGATGATGACCGGATCGCGCGCGAAGACGACCGTGGGCCAGAAGATCGGGCCGGTGTTGGCGAAGTTGGGCGCATCGATCGACAGGCGGAAGCGCCCATGCAGCCAGTCGCGGTCGGCCACGACCAGCTCGTTGGGGCCCTGCCCCGGCCTGCCGCGCAGGCGATGGAACCGCGACGCGCCTCGCTCACTCATCCGCATACAAAGAGTCCTTTCCCCCGGCGTGCCGTCCGGTCGTGGCCCTGGGTAAGCAGCTATCCAACAGGTCGGAGCGGTCGGCGTCCCCGGCTGGGGGCGAACTCGCAGGGCCCGGTCGGGCCCGGTGTGCTCCGGCGGTCGTGCGTTCCAACGCCTCAAGGTCGTTGGGAATCGACCGTGCCGCGTTTTGTACCAGTGGACGACCGGCCGGTTGCAACCCGTCGCCGCCGAGCGAGCGGCGGGCGGATCGAGCAAGAATCTGGGAACGCGCATCCGGCTCCGGGCACCCGGGGGCACGCTGGAGGCGGCAGCCGCCGCGTTCTCGGCCCCGTGCGGACGCACCGGGCCCAACGAAAAGCGGGCGGAAGACCGACCGGAGATGGTCGGAAGTCAGCGGGCGGCGACGGGCTGGCGGTTGGCCTCGATGCTGCGGGCGGCCTGGGCGTATTCCTGGAGCGGCCGGACCGACCAGTCGCCGGCGCGCAGGGCGGCGATGGCGTCGACCGCCGCGCGCGCGGCCGTGGCGGTGGTGATCATCGGGATCGACAGGCGCACGGCGGTGGAGCGGATGCGGCCCTCGTCGGTCTCGCTGCCGCTGGCGGTGGGCGTGTTGATGACCAGCTGGATGTCGCCGCTGGTCATCATGTCGATGACGTTGGGGCGTGCGCCCGTGGCGATCTTCTGGACCAGGTTCGTGCGCACGCTGTAGCGCGCCAGGAACTCGGCGGTGCCGCCGGTGCTGTAGATCACGAAGCCCATGGCCGCCAGCCCGCGCACGACGGGGAGGATGCCCTGCTTGTCGGCGTCGCGCACGGAGACGAACACGGCGCCGGCGGTGGGCAGCGTGTTGCCCGCGGCCATCGCGGCCTTGGCCAGCGCCAGCGGGGGCGAGGCGTCCATGCCCATGACCTCGCCCGTGCTGCGCATCTCCGGGCCCAGCACGAAGTCGACGCGCGGGAACTTCTGGTGGGGGAACACGGGCGCCTTGACGGCGAACGCGCCGGGGTCGACCACCTCCTGCACGCCCAGTTCGTCGAGCGTGGCGCCCATCATGACGCGGGCGGCAAGGTTGGGCCAGGGCACGTGCGTGGCCTTGCTGACGTACGGGGCCGTCCGGCTGGCGCGGGGGTTGACCTCCAGCACGTAGACCACGTCGTCCTTGATCGCAAGCTGCACGTTCATCAGGCCGCAGACCTTCAGGGCCGAGGCGAGCTGCTGGGCGGCCTGGCGGACCTTGCCGATGGTGCGCGGCGAGAGCTCGTTGGGCGGCAGGAAGCACGTACTGTCGCCGCTGTGCACGCCCGCGTGCTCGATGTGCTCCATGATGCCGCAGATGACGGCGCGGCCGCCCTCGCGCTCGCCCGTGGGATCAAAATCGGCGATGACGTCCACGTCGACCTCGGTCGCGCCGTCGAGGAACTTGTCGATGAGGATCGGCGCGTCTTCGAGCCCGCCGTCGAGCCCTGCGCTGTGCACGGCGCTGTCGACGAAGCGGCGCAGGGCCGACTTGTCCTGGCAGATCTCCATGCCCCGCCCGCCCAGCACGTAGCTGGGCCGCACGAGCACGGGGTAGCCAAGCTCGGCGGCGATGGCCTCGGCCTGCTGGCGCGAGCGCGCGATGCCGCTGGCCGGGCGGGCCAGGCCGACCTCCTCGAGCAGGTGGTCGAACTGGTCGCGGTCCTCGGCCAGGTCGATCGAGTCGAGGCTGGTGCCGATGATGGGCGTGCCGGCCATGGCCAGGCCGTGGGCGAGGTTCAGCGGGGTCTGCCCGCCGTACTGGACGATCGCGCCGGTGAGCTGCCCGGCGGGGTTGATCGCTTCGGTGACGTTGAGCACGTCCTCGAGCGTCAGGGGCTCGAAGAACAGCAGATCGCTGGTGTCGTAGTCGGTGCTGACCGTCTCGGGGTTCGAGTTGATCATCACGCTCTCGATGCCCATCTCTCGCGCAGCGAAGGCGGCGTGGCAGCAGCAGTAGTCGAACTCGATGCCCTGGCCGATGCGGTTGGGCCCGCCGCCCAGGATGACGACCTTGGGCGCATCGGTGATGCGGATCTCGCTGTCGTAGGCCTGCGTGGCGTTGCCCTGCTCGTCATACACTGTGACCGGGCTCTCGTAGGTTGAGTAGTAATAGGGCGTGGCGGCCTCGAACTCGGCGGCGCAGGTATCGACCAGCTTGAACGCGGGCGTGATGCCCATGCCCTTGCGGCGTTCGCGCACGGCCAGGATGGTCCTGCTGCTGATCGTGTCGAGGTACACGTTGGCCAGCTGCGCATCGCTGTAGCCCAGTCGCTTGGCCTCGCGGAGGATGCTCTCGGGCACGTCCTCGAGCTTCTCGTAGGCCAGCAGCGTGTCCTCGAAGGCCACCAGCTCGGCGATCTGCCCCAGGAAGAACGGGTCGATGCGCGTCAGCTGGTAGATCTGGTCGATCGACCAGCCCATCTTCAGCGCGTATCGCACGTAGTACAGCCGGCCCTGGCTGGGCACGGCCAGCTTTCGGGTGAGCTTCGTGTCGTCGATGGGCCATTCGATGGGCTGCCCATCGGCGGTGCGCAGGCCCGTGGCGCTGGCGATGTGCGACGCGTCGCCCGGCACGGCAAAATCCAGCACGAGCTGCTCGCGCTCGATGGCCCGCGTGGCCGTCAACCACTTGTCGTTGCGATCGAGCCCCAAGCCAAACCGCTTGACCTCCATCGAGCGGATGGCCTTCTGGAGGCTTTCTTTGAAGGTTCGGCCGATGGCCATGGCCTCGCCCACGCTCTTCATCTGCGTGGTGAGCGTTTCGTCGGCCTCGGGGAACTTCTCGAACGTCCACCGCGGCATCTTGGTGACCACGTAGTCGATGCTGGGCTCGAAGCAGGCGCTGGTGGTCGCGGTGATGTCGTTGCGCAGCTCGTCGAGCGTGTAGCCCAGAGCCAGGCGGGCGGCGATCTTGGCGATCGGGAAGCCCGTGGCCTTGCTGGCCAGCGCGCTGGAGCGCGACACGCGCGGGTTCATCTCGACCACCACGAACTCGAACGCTTCGGTGCCGTCCTCGTTCGGCGTGGGGTTCGGATTGACGGCGAACTGCACGTTGCTGCCGCCGGTCTCGACGCCCACCGCCCGCACGACCGCGAAGGCCGCGTCGCGGAGCACCTGGTACTCCTTGTCGGTCAACGTCAGCACGGGGGCGACGGTGATCGAGTCGCCCGTGTGGACGCCCATGGCATCGATGTTCTCGATGCCGCAGACGATGACGCAGTTGTCCTTCTTGTCGCGGACAACCTCGAGCTCGTACTCCTTCCAGCCCAGCAGGCTCTTGTCGATCTGCACCTGGCCGATCATGCTGGCGCTCAGGCCGCGGGCCACCTGCTGGCGGAACTCGTCGGTGTTGTATGCCACGCCACCACCCCAGCCGCCCAGCGTGAAGGCGGGCCGAACGATCGATGGCAGGCCCAGTTCCTCGAGGGCTTCCATCGCCTCGTCGAGCGAAGTGACGGTGCGGGAGGGCGCCAGCGGCAGGCCCTCGGCCTCGCACACCTTGCGGAAGGCCTCGCGATCCTCGGCCCGGTGGATGACCTGGCGGTCGGCGCCGATCATCTCGATCCCGAATTCGTCCAGCGTGCCGTTGTCGAACAGGGCGCAGGCGCAGTTCAGGGCGGTCTGGCCGCCCAGGGTGGGCAGGATGGCGTCGATGCCCTGGCCGCCGGCGGCCTGATCGCATTCTTTCTGGATGATCTTGCGGACGCTCTCGGGCGTGATGGGCTCGATGTAGGTGCGATCCGACATGCTCGGATCGGTCATGATGGTGGCGGGGTTGGAGTTCACCAGCACCACCCGGCAGCCCTCTGCCCTGAGGGCCTTGCACGCCTGGGCGCCCGAATAGTCGAATTCGCATCCCTGGCCGATGACGATCGGGCCCGAGCCGAGGACGAGGATGGTGCGGATATCGTCGCGTTTGGGCATCCCGAGGCCACCTCCGGGGGTCATCCAGACCGATGAACGCTCGCCGTGAGCAGGGTGTGGGCCCCGAAATCGGGCCCCGGGAAGCATCGTATGGCGGCAGACTTTGCGCGTCCCCACAAATTCACGCTCGATCTGCGATGAAGCTCAACCGCGGCCGGAGAGCGGTCGATAACACCCTTGGTCGGCATCGGAGCGCTGGCCGCAAGCAACAGCGCGCCCCGGGCGCCCAGAGGAGAACCCACCATGCGTCGATGCGCGACCGCTGGCCTGCTGGCCGCTGCTGGCCTTGCCTGCCTGTCCCCCACCGCCCGGGGCGATGACCTGTTCCGCGTGATGGTCGTGGCCGACGACCCCATGGTCGGAACCCTGTCGGTGGGCGGCTCTTCGGTGCCCGATCTCGTCGAGGACCTGCTGGACACGCAGAACGACTTTGCCATCTTCGACGGCGAGGCCTTCGCGGCGTCGCTGCGATACGCGGGCGTCGACGATGCCATCAGCTTCACCCTCAGCGACGACGGCGACCGCGCCACGCTCCAGTTCCTGGGCCGCGAGGGCGACCCGCTGGTCTTCATGACCGACGCGACGGGCGACGTGGAAGACCAGATCGTCGATTTCCTGGAGAAGGAAGGCTCGGCCACCGTCGCCGACTTCCTGAAAGAGATCAACCAGCGGTCGCTGGTCGCCGTCACCGACGGCAACCCCCAGTCCACCACCGCGCGCATGGCCTCGTACAAGTACGACCGCTTCGGCAAGCACCAGGACCTGACACGCCTGGAACGCCGGATCATGCGGGGGGAAATCGTCCAGCCCGCGGCCGCCTCACCCGGCGTATTCCGCACCACACGACAGGAACAAACAGGGGACATGCAAGCCGTGGGCGATGCCAGCGGCTTCGGCCAGGACGGCTCTCGGGATCCGGCGAGTGACCCCATGCAGATGGAGAGTGCACCGGTGGGTTCGGCGAGCATGCAGTGGTTCCAACCGGGCTCTGACCGTGGGCTACGCATTCGCTTTGACGCCCAGGCGGGCATCTCGGACGCCGACGGGCTGGAAACCACCTTCGTGAATCTCGCGGGCAGCCTGGAGTATCGAGTGAATCGGTTCTGGGGCGTTGCCGCGTCATTCCCCATCAGCTACTACGACGTTGAGGGTGCCGACGTCTTCACCGCCGGCGCCCACCTGGACGTGCCCATCCGGCTCATCCAGCAAGAAGACGGCAAGGGCTTCACGTTCCAGATCGCACCGGGCGCCCTCATCGCCGGCTCGGGCAGCTACGAGATGGTCTCGGGAGGGTTGTTCTGGGGCGTGGGCGGCACAGCGCTGGCCAGTTACGAAGTCGGCGACTGGCTCTTCAGCGGCGCCGCCAGCTACACGCACTTCGACTCGATCTCCCTGGAACTCAGCGAGTTTGAGTTCGACCCCGCCCTGACCCAGGACTATGTCCGCGTAGGCGGCAAGGCCTCGTACCACATCGGCGACAACGCCTATGTCTTCGCTGGCGGGAGCTATTCGGACTTCCTCGACGACGCCGCAGTGGACAACTACTACAGCCCCACCGCCGGCTTCGGCTTCCGCACGGGCGGGGGCTTCAACGTCCGCCTGGCGTACGAGGGCGACTTCGGCGACGACTACGAAGCCCACAAGGTTCAGCTCGGCGTGCAGCTGCCGTTCTGATTCAAGTTCAGATTCACAAACGAAACCGCCGGGCAGGAGCGAGCTCCCACCCGGCGTTTTTTCTCTCAATCCATCCCTGGGGTTCACCAGGGTTTGACCCCCACGTTCAACGAATCACTGGGCGTGGTCGGCGCTCTCGCCCATGACGAAGTCCTTGACCTCGACCTGGGGCATGACGCTGGACGAGTCGCCGTCCTCGAGCAGGTGCTCCGAGCCGTTGCCGTCCTCGAGCCCATCGGCCGACATCGGCGCGAGCTGCACGAGCGGCTTGACGCGGATGTCCTGATAGCCGCGGAAGCCCGTGCCGGCGGGGATGAGGTGGCCCAGCAGCACGTTCTCCTTGAGGCCGATGAGGTGATCCGACGCGCCCTTGAGGGCGGCCTCGGTGAGCACCTTGGTGGTCTCCTGGAACGATGCACCCGAGAGGAAGCTCTCGCTTTGGAGGCTGGCCTTGGTGATGCCCAGCAGCAACGTGCGACCAACGGCGGGCTTGGGCTTTTTGGCCTTGGCGCCTTCCTTGCCCTCGGCCTCGGCCCGTGCGTTGGCTTCCTTGATCTCGTCGCGGGTGTACATCTGGCCCACGCGGAGATCGGTGTCGCCGGCCTCCACGATGCGGCCCATGCTGAGGATCTCGCGGTTCTTCTGGCTGAACACGTAGCGATCGACCACTTCCTGCGGCAGCAGGTCGGTGTCGCCGGCGTTCTGCACCTGCACCTTGCGCATCATCTGGCTGAGGATCAGCTCGATGTGCTTGTCATTGATCTTCACGCCCTGGGCCCGATAGACGTTCTGCACCTCTTCGAGCATATAAAGCCAGACGGCCTCTTCGCCCTTGATTCGCAGGATGTCCTTGGGATCCAGCGGACCCTCGGTGAGCTGATCGCCCGCGCTGACGAAGTCGCCCGTGTGCACACGCAGCTGCTTGTCGCGCGGCACGTGGTGGTCCTTCTCGATGCCCGAATCGGACACCACGCGGATGGTGATCTTGCCCTTGCGCTTGTCGCTGTAGATCTCGATCTTGCCCGAGATCTCGGCCATGACGGCGGGGTCCTTGGGCTTGCGGGCCTCGAAGATCTCCGTCACGCGGGGCAGACCACCGACGATGTCCTGGCTGCGCTCGGCCTGCCGCGGCTGGCGGGCGATCATCTGGCCGGCCTTGATCTCCTGGCCGTCCTGCACCTCGATACGCGCCTTGGCGGGAAGGTAGTGGAAGTCGAGGATCTGGCCGCTTTCGTCCACCACGTTGATCTGCGGCGAACGCGTGCCCTTGTGCTCGATGACCACGAAGGCCTTCTTGCCCTGGCCGGCGTCGTCTTCACGCACGGTCTGGCCGACCTCGATGTCGACGAACTGGATCTTGCCGCCCTTCTCGGCGAGGATGGGCGTGCGGTGCGGGTCCCACTTGACCAGCACGGCGCCCTTCTTGACGGTCTCGCCGGGCTTGACGTAGATCAGGGCGCCATAGGGCATCTTGCTCTTGTCGAGCTCGCGGCCCTTGTCGTCGAGGATGGCGACCTCGCCGTTTCGCTTCAGCGAGATGAGCACCTCGGCGCCGTCTTCGTCCTCGCCCTGCACCTCGGCGCAGTCGCGGAGCTCGATCGTACCGGCAAACGTGGCGCGGAACTCGCTCTCGGCGACGTCACGCGTACCGATGCCACCGGTGTGGAACGTACGCATGGTGAGCTGCGTGCCGGGCTCGCCGATCGACTGGGCGGCGATGATGCCCACCGCCATGCCCTCTTCGACGATCTTGCCGATGGACATGTCCATGCCGTAGTCAAGCACCGAGCAGCCGGTGCGGCTCTCGCTGGTGAGCGGACTGCGGACGAAGACCTCGCCGATGCCGATCTCGTCGATGCGGGCGGCGGCCTCTTCGGAAATCATCTCGTTGGCGCCGACGATCTGCTCGTCGGTCACCGGGTCGACGATCGAGTGCAGGCTGACACGGCCGACGACCTGCTCGCTGAGCGGCACGTCGACCTGCTCGCCCTTGTAGACGGCGCGCTTGGGGATGCCGCGGCGGCTGCCGCAGTCGACCTCGCCGATGATGACCGACTGGGCGACGTCGCAGAGCTTACGGGTCAGATAGCCCGAATCGGCGGTCTTCAGGGCGGTGTCGGCCAGGCCCTTACGAGCACCGTGCGTGGAGCTGAAGTACTCCAGCACGCTCAGGCCCTCGCGGAAGTTGGCGCGAATTGGCGTCTCGATGATCTCGCCGCTGGGCTTGGCCATTAGGCCTCGCATGCCGGCGAGCTGCATCATCTGGCTCACGTTACCGCGTGCGCCCGAGTCGCTCATGAGGTACACGGGGTTGAGGTAGGGCGCCGCGCTCTTGTCGTCGATGGGCGCTTCCTGACCATCGGGCAGACGGCGATCGTTCTTGAGCGTCTCGATCAGGCTCTTGGTCACCTTCTCGCGGCAGCCGGCCCAGATGTCCAGCAGCTGGTTGTACCGCTCGCGTTCGGTGATGATGCCTCGGTCGTAGTTCTTCTCGACGCGGTCAACCTTCTTCTGCGCTTCGGCCAGCAGTTCCTGCTTGTCGGCGGGCACGCGCATGTCGGTCACGCCGAAGCTCAGGCCGGCGACGGTCGAACGCTTGAAGCCGATCTCCTTGAGACGATCGAGCAGGTCGATGGTCGCGGGCTTGCCCGAGACGGCGAACACGTCGTCGATGACGCGGGCGCAGCCCTTCTTGCCCAGCGAGCAGTTGTAGAACGCCATGCCCGGCTCGAGGATCTCGCTGAACAGGCAACGCCCGGCCGTGGTCACGATGCGGCGATTCTCGGGCAGCGGCTCGATGGCCCCGCCCTGGCTGTTGACCACCTGGTTGAACAGTTCCAGACGCACGACGATGCGGTCGTGCATCTTGATCTTGCCCTGCTCGAACGCCAGGATCGCCTCGGAGCGGTCCTTGAACGTCGGCAGATTCTTGGTGTCGGTGCCCGCATCGGGCGCCATCAGCGTCAGGTAGTAGACGCCCAGCACGATGTCCTGGCTGGGCGAGATGATCGGCTGGCCGTTGGCCGGGCTGAACACGTTGTGCGTGCTCAGCATCAGCACGTGCGCCTCGGCCTGGGCCTCGACGCTCAGGGGCAGGTGCACGGCCATCTGGTCGCCGTCGAAGTCGGCGTTGAAGCCGGTACATACGAGCGGGTGCACCTTGATGGCATTGCCTTCCACGAGCACGGGCTCGAAGGCTTGGATGCCCATTCGGTGGAGGGTCGGAGCACGGTTGAGCAGCACGGGGTGCTGGTCGATGACTTCCTCGAGGATGTCCCACACCTCAGGGTCGCGACGCTCGAGCATACGCTTGGCGCTCTTGATGGTGTCGGCCAGCCCATGCTCACGCAGCTTGCGGATGATGAACGGCTGGTAGAGCTCCAGTGCGATCTTCTTGGGCAGGCCGCACTGCCACAGCTTGAGTTCGGGACCCACGACGATCACCGAGCGCGCCGAGTAGTCGACGCGCTTACCCAGCAGGTTCTCGCGGAAGCGGCCCTGCTTGCCCTTGATCATGTCGGTCAGGGACTTGAGCGTGCGGTTGCTCGAACCGACCACCGGGCGGCGGCAGCGGGCGTTGTCGAACAGGTTGTCGACGGCCTGCTGGAGCATGCGCTTCTCGTTGCGGATGATGACCTCGGGCGCGTTCAGGTCCATCAGCTTCTTCAACCGGTTGTTGCGGTTGATGATGCGGCGGTAGAGGTCGTTCAGATCGCTCGTGGCGAAGTTGCCGCTCTCGAGCAGGACCAGCGGGCGCAGGTCCGGCGGGATCACGGGGATCACGTCCATCACCAGCCACGACGGATCGTTCTCGCTCTTGCGGATGTTCTCGACCAGCTTCAGCCGCTTGGCCAGGTCCTTGATCTTCTGCTTGCTGCGGGTTTCCTTCAGTTCCTGGCGGAGCTGGCCGGCAAGCTCGTCCAAGTCGAGGCGATCGATGAGTTCGCGGATGGCCTCGGCGCCCATCATGGCGCGGAAGGCGTTGCCGAACTCGAGCACTGCGGCGCGGTACTTATCCTCGGTGATGATCGTCTGGGCCTCGATCTTCGTGCCGTCCTCGAGTTGCAGCCCCGGCTCGGCCTCGATGATCACGTAGTCCTGGTAGTAGATCACGCGCTCGAGCTCGGTCGTCTTGAGCCCCAGCAGCGTGCCCAGGCGGCTGGGCATGCTCTTGAAGAACCAGATGTGGACGATCGGGCTGGCCAGGTTGATGTGGCCCATGCGCTTGCGGCGCACGCGGCTGTGGGTCACCTTCACGCCGCAGCGGTCGCAGATGATGCCCTTGTACTTCACGCCGCGGTACTTGCCGCAGGCGCACTCGTAGTCGCGCTCGGGCCCGAAGATGCGCTCGCAGAACAGCCCGTCCTTCTCGGGGCGGTACGTGCGGTAGTTGATCGTTTCGGGCTTCTTCACTTCGCCATAAGACCACGCCCGGATGTCGTTGGGCGAGGCCAGCGTCACCTTGACGGCGGAGAAGTCGTTGATGCGGTCGTACACGGTTTCGGCCATGTGTGCCTCCGGTGGTTACCGGTGAAAGTCGATCGGTTCGGGACGCAGCAGAGGGGGGAGGTGCCTGGATGAGCCCGTTACAACAGGCTGCCCAGCTCCGTCTGCCGCTTCTCCAGCGTGATGTTCATGCCAAGGCCCTTGAGCTCGTTGCAGAGCACGTCGAAGGCGATCGGCATGCCGGCCTCCAGCTTGTGCGTGCCCTTGACCATGCTCTCGTAGATCTTGGTGCGACCCTCGACGTCGTCGCTCTTGACAGTCAGCAGTTCCTGCAGGATGTAGCTGGCGCCGTAGGCCTCGAGAGCCCAGACCTCCATCTCGCCAAAGCGCTGGCCACCCGTGCGACTCTTGCCGCCCAGGGGCTGCTGGGTGATGAGCGAGTAGGGGCCGGTGGCTCGGGCGTGGATCTTGTCGTCCACCAGGTGGTGCAGCTTGAGCATGTACATGAAGCCCACCGACGTGCGCTGCTGGAAGGCCTCGCCCGTGCGGCCGTCGTAGAGCTGGATCTTGCCGCCGCGAGGCATGTGCGCCAGCAGTTCGCGATGGTGCGGGTGCTGGCCGGTCCTCTCGACCTCCTCGTTGCGTTCCTTGACGTAGTTGTTGGCCTCCTCGATGGCGTCGTGGATCTCCTGCTCGGTGGCGCCATCAAACACGGGCGTCACGGCTTGGAAGCCCAGCACCTGCGCCGCCCAGCCCAGGTGTAATTCGAGGATCTGGCCCACGTTCATGCGGCTGGGCACGCCCAGCGGGTTCAGCATGATGTCAACAGGCGTGCCGTCCTCCATAAACGGCATCTCTTCGATGGGCACCAGGCGGGCGATGACGCCCTTGTTGCCGTGGCGGCCGGCCATCTTGTCGCCCACGCTCAGGGGGCGCTTGCTGGCGATGTAGACCTTCACCATTTCGAGCACGCCCGCGGGCAATTCGTCGCCACGCTTCATGTGGGCCACGCGGCGCTGCTTTTCCTTCTCGATGGCCTCGATACGTGGCCAGTACTGCTTGTAGCTGATCTCGGCCTCTTCGCGGGCGTCCTTGCTGCCCTTGACCCAGCCCAGCTCGAAGGTCTTGATCTGCTCGATCACGACCTCGGGAATGTCGCTGGCGGCGACCTTCTGGCGGGTGTTGGGGTCGACCAGGTCGCTGCCCATCGCCTCGTTGATCGACGCGACCAGCTCCCGGAAGATCTCGATCGCCTTGGCGTCCATCTCCGCCTCGTACTCGGCGATCTGCTGCTTGAGCTGCCGCTTCTGCTCCTCGTTCATGTGCAGGCGACGGCTGAACTTCTTCGCGCCGATGACGATGCCGTCGATGCCGCTGGGCACCTCGAGCGAGTCATTCTTCACGTCTTCGCCCGCGCGGCCGAAGATGGCGTGCAGCAGCTTCTCTTCGGGCGTCAGCTCGGTCTTGCTCTTGGGGCTGACCTTGCCAACGAGGATGTCGCCCGGGCCCACGCGGGCGCCCACGCGGATCACGCCGTCGTCGTCGAGATTGCGCAGGGCCTTCTCGCTGACGTTGGGGATGTCGCGGGTGAACTCCTCGCGACCCAGCTTGGTGTCGCGGATCTCCACGTCGAAGCTGTCGATGTGGATCGACGTGAACACGTCGTCCTTCACGATGCGCTCGCTGATGACGATGGCGTCCTCGAAGTTGTACCCGTCAAACGTGTTGAACGCGACCAGCACGTTCTTGCCGATCGCAAGCTCGCCGTCCTTGATCGACGGGCCATCGGCGATGACGTCGCCGGCTTCGACCACGTCGCCCGGACGGACGACGGGCTTCTGGTTCAGGCACGTGCGCTCGTTCAGGCCGCGGAACTTCCGCAGCACGTACTCGTCGCTGTTGTCGATGATGATCCGCTCGGCATCGACGAACGTCACCACGCCGCCGACCTTGGCCTTGATGACCATGCCCGAATTGCGGCCCACCGACTGCTCCATGCCGGTCGCCACGCAGGGCGGATCGACCTTGATGAGCGGGACGGCCTGACGCTGCATGTTCGAGCCCATCAGCGCGCGGTTGGCGTCGTCATGCTCGAGGAACGGGATGAGCGCCGCCGAGATGCCGACGACCTGCTTGGGCGAGATATCGACGTACTGCACGCTCTCGGCGGGCACCTCTGCCAGTTCGCCAGACACGCGGGCGAGCACGGTGCCGCTCTGGAAGTTGCCCTTGGCATCCAGCGCATCGGCCGGGGCGAGCACGCCGCGCATCTCCTCATCGGCTCGCAGGTGTACGACCTCGCCGGTCGCCTTGCCGCCCTTGATCTGGCGGTAGGGCGTGCGCAGGAAGCCGTAGTCGTCAATCGACGAATAGATCGACATGCGGGCGATCAGGCCGATGTTGGTGCCTTCGGGCGTCTCGATCGGGCAGATTCGGCCGTAGTGGCTGATGTGCACGTCGCGCACCTCGAAGCCGGCGCGCTTGCGGTTCAGGCCGCCCGGGCCCAGGGCGCTCAGGCATCGCTCGTGCACCAGGGTGCTGAGCGGGTTGGTCTGGTCGACCACCTGGCTCAGCTCGCTGCGGCCAAAGAAGAAGTCGATGGCGCTGGAGATGCTCTTGGAGTTCACCAGGTCGGCAATCTTGGCCAGCTCGTCGGGGTCCTTGACGCTCATGCGCTCCTGCACGGTGCGCTTGAGCTTCAGGAAGCCCTTGCGGACCTCGTCGACGGCGAGTTCGTCCATCGTCCGCAGGCGGCGGTTGCCCAGGTGGTCGATGTCGTCCTCGTTGGCGACCGGCTGGCCGGTCTCCGGATCCAGGCGGTTGCTGCGCAGGTCCAGCAGGTACTGGATGATGCGGAGCAGGTCCTGGGCGCGGATGAAGTTGCTGTCGACCGAGTCCTCGAAGCCGAACTTGCGGTTGATGCGGAAGCGACCGACGCGGCCGATGCGGTAGCGGCTGTCGTCGAAGAACTTCTCGATGAACAGCTGCTTGGCCTTCTCGACCTGGGGCGGGTTGCCCGGGCGCAGCTTGGTGTAGAGCTTCAGCAGGGCCTGCTCGTGGGGCTCCTCGACGCTGAACTCCTCGGCGAATCGGCGCAGGTTCTCGGCGGCCACCGTGTTGAGGATCAGCGCGTCGCTGGGGTTCTGGATGACACGCGCGCTCTTGAGGGTGGAGCTCTGGATCTTCTCCAGGTTCTCGGCGCCGATCTGGAAGCCCGTGTCGACAAGGATCTCGCCGCTCTCGGTGTCGACGATGGGCGCGGCGGCCCAGTCTTCCTCGTGGAGCTGGTTGGTCTTGACCTCGTTGATCTCGTAGAAGAGGCTCAGCAGGTCTTCGGTCGAGGCGACCGTCTTGTCGAGGCAGCGCAGGAACGTCGTCGCCGCCATCTTGGGCGACTGGTCGATCCGCATCTCGAGCTGGTCCTTCTTGTTGACCGAGATCTCGATCCACGAGCCGCGCTCGGGCACGATGCGGGCGCTGTGCAGCGGGCGGTCGGTCTCCTCTTCGCTCTTGGAGAAGTCCACGCCCGGCGAGCGGTGCAGCTGGCTGACGATCACGCGTTCGGCGCCGTTCACGATGAACTCGCCGCCACCGATCATGATGGGGAACTCACCGAGGTAGATGTCCTCCTCGGGCATATCGGGCCGGCCCTCGCGCTCCAGGCGGACGCGAATCTTGAAGGGCAGGCCGTAGGTCAGCCGAAGCTCTTTGCACTCGTCGATGGTGTAGCGGGCCTCGTCCAGTTCGTACTGGCTGTACTGAAGGCGCATTGTCCCGTCGTAGCTCTCGATCGGGAAGACCTCCCGCAGGAGCGACTCGAGCCCGATCTCGGGGTCGCGCTCGTCGGGAGCCTTGTCGAGTTGGAGGAAGCGCTCGTAGGCCAACCGCTGGACGACCGTCAGATCGCTCACCGGAAGGGTGTCGCCACGCTTTGCATAACTGCGCACGTTCATCGCCGCCATCGGTCACCTCGCGATGGGAAGCGGACCCATGCCCACAGCCCGAGGCCTGTGGAGGGTCCATCTGGATCTACATCGTGCTGTTCGGATCGCCGCCAGCCCCGTCCTGTTTCATGACGCAATAGTCAGGATAGCGCTCACAATCCCTCTTGACAAGGGGCATGGTTTTCGCTAGCACGATGAGAATGAATGTTCAAGACGATCCCGGAGCCGCCCGACGCGGCTCCCGATCGCTCCTGCACCCGATGACAAGGCCGCGTGCGGGAATGCACGCGGCCTGTGCCAACGATAGTTGTGGAATACCCTGTTGCACCGGAACAACTGGCCGACGCGGTTGTTCGGCGATCAGGCCAGTTCGACCTCGCCGCCGGCTTCCTTGAGCTTCTCGGCCAGGGCCTCGGCGTCGTCCTTGCTGAGGCCTTCCTTGATCTTGGCCGGCAGGTTGTCGACCATGTCCTTGGCCTCCTTCAGGCCCAGGCCGGTGGCTTCGCGAACGACCTTGATGACCTGGATCTTCTTGCCGCCGTCGCCCTTGAGGACGACGTCGAACTCGGTCTTCTCCTCGGCGCCGCCGCCACCGCCACCCTCGGCGGGGCCGGCCATCATGACCGCGCCGCCGGCGGCGGGCTCGATGCCGTAGGTGTCCTTCAGGTAGTCCGCCAGGTCGACGGCTTCCTTGAGGGTCAGGCCGACGATCTCGTCGCCCATCTTGGTGATCTTCGCGTCAAACGTCTTGGTGCCGCCTTCGTCGCTCATGGTCGTGCTTCTTTCCGAGTGCTGTGTCGAATCCGTGCGCCTCCGAGTGGGGCCGAACCGTTCGGCGCTTTAACCCCGCTCCGCGTGGGAGCATGCCGGGGCCAGTCGGTGGTCGCCGTGCTCGACGGCTACGAATCAAAAACGTCCCGCTCGCGTTTCCACGATCAGGACGGTTGTGCCTGCTAGGCGGTCTTGGCGATGGTCTCGCCGTTCTCCAGTTTTTCCTGGAGGGTCTTGAGGATGCCGGCGATGTTGCTCGCCGGGCTGGTGGCGGCGCTGACCAGCTTGCCGCCGGGGGCGAGCACGACGGTGACGACCTTGGCGATCGCCTCGTCGCGCGTGGGGAACTTGCTCAGGCGCTTGACGCCCTCTTCACCCTCGAACAGCTCGCCATCGAGCACCGCGCCGCGGAGCTCCATGTCGGGCATGTCCTTGGCGATGTCGACGATCTTGCGGGCCACCTCGACGACGGTCTCGGCGCCGTAGACCAGGGCGTTGGGGCCGGTGAGCAGTTCGCCCAGGGGCTCCAGGCCTGTGCCTTCGAAGGCCTTGCGGGCCACGTTGTTGCGCAGCACGGTGACCGAGATCTCGCTCTTGGCAAGGTCTTTGCGAAGGGCGTTGGTGTCGTTGGCGCCGACGCCGCGGATGTTGATCAGCAGGGCCTCGCCGTTCTCGCCCAGCTTGGCCATGTAATCGGCCATCATCATTTCTTTGACGGGCTTGGACATGGGTGCTTCCTTTCCCGCTCGTCAGGAGACGACGGCGGCCTCGTGGTGCACGCGGACGCCGGGGGTCATGGTGCCGCTGATGGTGATCTTCTTGATGTACTCGCCCTTGACGGCGCTGGGACGGATCTTCTCGATGGCCTGCACGAAGTACTCGAAGTTTTCCTTCAGGTCGGCTTCGGGGAAGCTCATCTTGCCGATGACGGCGTGGATGTTGCCGCCCGCGTCGGCCCGGTACTCCAGCTTGCCCGCGGCGTATTCCTTCACCGCCTGCGGCACGTCGGTGGTCACGGTGCCGGCCTTGGGGCTGGGCATCAGGCCCTTGGGGCCCAGCACGCGGCCCAGCTTGCTGATAACGCGCATCATGTCGGGGCTGGCGACCGCGACATCGAAGTCCATCCAGCCCTTTTCGATCTCGGCGACCAGCTCCTCGCCGCCGGCCTTGATGGCTCCGGCGTCCAGGCAGGTCTGGACCTTGTCCTCGCTGCAGAAGGCCACGACCCGCTTGCTCTGGCCGATGCCCTTGGGCAGGGCGACTGAGCCGCGCAGGGCCTGATCGGCCTGCTTGGTGTTGATGTTCAGGTGCATGCAGACCTCGACCGTCTGGTCGAAGCGCGGGCCCTTGAACTTCTTGACGGCGCTGATGGCCTGCTCGACCGGCATGGCCTCGGTGGGCGCGGCCTTCAGGTTCGCCTTGCGTCGCTTGCTCACGTGTGCCATCTCAGCCCTCCACCCTGACGCCCATCGAGCGGGCGGTGCCTGCGATCACGTCCGCCGCCGCCTCGATATCGGTGGCGTTCAGGTCGGCCATCTTTTCCTCGGCGATCTTGCGGCACTGGTCGCGGGTGATCTTCGCGATGGGCGTCTGCGGCGTGCCGGCGCCCTTGTCGATGCCGGCGGCCTCCTTGATGAGCACCGACGCGGGCGAACTCTTCACCTCGAACTCGAACGAGCGGTCGGTGTAGCTGGTCACCACGCACCCGACGACCTTGCCGTTCAGGTGGGCGGTGGCGGCGTTGAACTGCTGGATGAACTGGCCGGGGTTGACGCCCTTGGCGCCCAGCACGGGGCCAAGCGGCGGCGCGGGCGTGGCGGACCCGCCCGGGGCCATGATCTTGAAAACGTGAGCGACTTCGCGTTTGGCCATCGTTTCTCCACCTCCCACCGGTCCCCGCCGCCCCCTTCCGGGGGGCGTGGTCGCGTGGGCCGGCCAGGGCTGCCACGCGGACGCGGTGGTGCGTTCGGCGTTTCGTTGTCGGCCCGTGGGACATCCCGCAGGCTGGCTCCCGGCTGAGCCGGGTCGAGATGATAGCCACGTCCGCGGGCGGGGGGCAAGGCTCAGGGCCGCAATGGCCGATCGAACAGCTCCGGATTCGCCACGCCGATCACCCCGATGCCGATCCGCGCCCCCGCGCTGCCGGTGGGCTGGTCGAACCGGTCGGGCTGGGCGTGGATGATCACCGCCCGGCCCAGGACCGGCGCCTCCGACCCGGCGATGGTCAGGCTCTCGAAGGTTCGGTCGTAGCGGGCGACCCCCTCAGAATTCGCTTCCAGGTTCCCGAAGTCGCCGGCGTGGTGTGAGTCATCAGTGCCGGGCCGGGCGTGGTGGCCGCTGCCCGAGGGGTCGTAGTGCCCGCCCGCGCTGGTGCCGTCGGCCGCGGTGGCGTCGCCATACTGGTGGACGTGGAAGCCGTGCTTCGAGTTGGGCTCCAGACCCTCCACGTATGCCGTCACGCGGACGCCGTTCTCGACCTTCTCGAAGCGGATGGTGCCCGAAACGCCGTCGTTGCCCTCGGTGGGTCCGATGGCCGCCACGGCACGGTCCACGTCGTGCAGGGCGTGCTCGGCGTGCCGGGCCTGTTGGCGGTGCTGGGCGTGCTGGTCGATCCCGTGCATGGATCCGCCCGCGGGGGCGATGTGCAGCGTGCCGGCCCCGGCCAGGGCGGCGGCGAGCAGGCCGGTGAGCGTGGAGGCGTTGGCGGTCATGGGTGCTCCCTTCGATTGGTGTTCGTCGGCGTCGACGTGTTCACCAAGTCATACCTCCCGCCGTTGAGCCAGGGGTGAACGCCGCGTGAATCTCCGCTCAGCGGCGAGCGATCCGCTCCAAGGCGCCTCCGCCGGCCGACAACACCGAATCAACCCAAACATAACTCCGACAAACAAGACGCCCACGAACCCGCCGGCTAATGTTGCCGTTTT
Source organism: Phycisphaerales bacterium (assembly GCA_040221175.1). Lineage (NCBI taxonomy): Bacteria > Pseudomonadati > Planctomycetota > Phycisphaerae > Phycisphaerales > Phycisphaerales bacterium. The sequence goes on along the minus strand of JAVJVK010000013.1, from coordinate 272,479 downwards.
GCAACTTCCCCCCCCCACATACCCACATACAAGGCCTCTTTGACACGGCCCCTCACACCCCCCAACGGAGCCCCCATGCTCGGACGAGTCTTCAAGGCGTACGACATCCGCGGAACCTACCCCGACCTCTTGACCGACCGCATGGCCTGGCAGGTGGGCGTGGGCACGGGGCGCTTCGTCTTAGAAGTCGCCAAGGCCACCGGCGAGAACACGCCCATGATGCGCACCGTCGTCGTCGGGCGCGACATGCGCGAGAGCGGGCCCGTGCTCACCGACCAGCTCATCGACGGGCTCACGCGCACGGGCGTCAGCGTCATCGACCTGGGCCTGGTCGACACGCCCATGATCTACTTCGCCATCAACCACCTGGGCTGCGCGGGCGGGGTGATGGTTACCGCGAGCCACAACCCGCCCAACTGGAACGGCTTCAAGATCGCCGGACCCAAGGCCAGGCCCATCGGCGAGGCGACCGGCCTGGCCGACATCCGCAAGCACGCCGCGATGGCCGACATGCGCACGATCGACGACCCAAGCGGCCGCGTCGAGCAGCGTGATTTGTGGAAGCCCTACGCCAAGCACGTGCGGCACTTCGTGCGTGCGGGCGGGCCCTCGACGCGCAATAGGCCCCTCAAGGTCGTCGTCGACGCCTCCAACGCCATGGCCGGCACGATGATCCCCAAGGTCTTCGGCGAGAAGGGCGAGCTGCTCGAGGGCTACCTCGACTGCGGCATCGAGCTCATCACCGTCAACATGGACAATACCAGCGGCGAGTTCGCCCACCCGCCGAATCCTCTTGTCAAGAGCAACATGCGCAACACGCAGGAGGCGGTCATCGAGCATAACGCCGACGTTGGTTTTTGCTTCGATGGCGACGCCGACCGCTGCATGGTGGTCGACGACGAGGCCCAGATCATCGGCTGCGACCACCTCACCGCGCTGCTGGCCGCCGATGCGCTCGAGCGGCACCCGGGCAGCGCCATCGTCTACGACCTGCGCTCGAGCAAGGCCGTCGAGGAGGACGTCCGCAAGGCCGGCGGCACGCCCGTGCGCGGCCGCGTGGGCCACGTGTTCATGAAGGCCGCGATGGCCGAGCACGGCGCCGTGTTTGGGGGCGAGCTCAGCGGCCACTTCTACTTCCAGGACAATTACAACGCCGACTCGGGCGCCATCGCGATGTCGACCGTCCTGGGCCTCTTGGGCCGCAGCAAGAAGAGCCTGGGCCAGCTCATCAAGCCGATTGCGCGCTACGTGCAGAGCGGCGAGCTGAATTACACCAACGAGGAGCCCCAGGAGGCGATCAACAAGCTCGAGGAGGAGATCGCCGGCGACGATGCACTCGTTGACAACCTGGACGGTATCACGATCGACGCCTTCGAAAAGGAAGGCTGGTGGATCAACGTGCGGATGAGCAACACCGAACCCCTGCTGCGCCTCAACGCCGAGGCGAAGGACCGCCAGACGCTCAACCGCCTGGTCGACCGCGTGGGCCCGCTGCTGGGCAAGCGCGTCGAGCATTGACATAGTCACCGCCTCCGGCGGTGAGTTGGCCTCGTAAGAACGAGGCCGGTTCCTCTTCGGGCAACCAGCACATTGAGTCACCGCCTCCGGCGGTGAGCTTGCCTCGTAAGAACGAGGCCCTGGGGCACAATCGACTTGTGTGGTGAAATGAAGCCCGGGCGCGAGCCCGGGCTTTCTCGTGCGCCGGCTCGCATCGCCGCGTTTGCGGACGCCCGGGCCCGCGGATCGATCGCGCGGGTCGCCGGCCCGGGCCCGAAGGCCGCCGGCCCGCGCGACGGGGGAGCCGGGGCGCGCGATCGGGCTGGCGGTCCTGTCGCGCGGGCTGGCTTCCCGATCGCGCGGACTGCCGGGACCGTTGAGGGGGCCGCCAGTCCGGTCGCGCGGGCTGGCGCCCCGATCGCGCGGATCGCAAGGACCATCGCGCCGGCCGCCAGTCCCGTCGCGCGGATTGGCAGTTCCGTCGCGCGGATTGCCAGTTTCGTCGCGCGGATTGGCAATCCCGTGCCGAGTCCTGGCAATCCGCGCCCATGGATCCGGACCTTGGCCTCTCTGGCGCGGGCGTCAGGGGTGCTAACTCGAACATTGACCAGAAAAAAAGTCTCGGCTTTGTTTGGGGCGGGGGTTGGTTGGTGGGTGATCGGAGCGTGGTCGGGTGGCCGTGGCTCTCGGACGTACGGTGGTGCGCGTCGGCGGGACCAATAAGAAAGGCCCGCGTGGCGGGCCGAGGGGTGTTCGTGTTGGGAGCGGCGATTACCGGCCGCGCGTGTACGCGTCGAACGCGTCGATGTAGAGCAGCATGTCGATGGCGTCGACCTCGCCGCTGCCGTCGATGTCGACGCGGCGGGCCCGGCGGTCGTACAGGGGCGTGAAGGCGGCCATGTCGTAGGCGTCGACCGCCGCATCGTCGGTCAGGTCGAGCATGGCGGGCGTCTGGAAGCAATTACGCCCGACCGATGTGCCGTAGGCCTGATGGAACAGCCACGCGTCGCGCTTCGTCGTCGGGCTGGGGCTGTCGTCGGCCACCAGCGTGTGCGTCGACCAATACGAACACGGATTGACCGGATCGGCCTGTGCATCGGCAACGTTCGCCCACGTCTCCAGGATCGAGTCGTCGTAGGCGACCAGCGGGCCCGAACGCACGACCGTCTCCGAGCCGACGATGCCAGTGTACGAGTTGTTTAGGCGGACGCGGCGGACCTCAGGCCACGTGTCGTCGTTCATCGGGTCGGTCTCGTCCGAGTAGGTGTACTCGATGAACGCCTGGCCGCGACGGTTGACGACGATGACCGGGTGGTACCGGTCGCCCTCGTCCTCGCTGATGTCGACCGGGATGCGGCCTTGGGCCACGATCGTGGGCTGCCACATGTCGGGGGTCGTCGATTGGAAGTTGCTCAGATTCGGATCGAGCACGTACCACTGCACGACCCATTGCTGCACGATGTTGCCCTGGTCCTCGGGCAGCACGGCGTGGACGGCGAAGATGCGGAAGGCCCCGCCGTTGGCGCTGCCGTCTTTGGCGATCACCGCCGAATGGAAGTACGCGCCCTGGGCCTCGGGCTCCCACGTACCGTCTGGCGTCCGCGGCAGCGTGATGGGTCCGAAGTCGTCTGCCTCCCGGGGCGGATAGAACTTGAGCGTCGTGTCGACCGTGTTGTCCGAGAGCGTGCCGGACGAGGTCCGCTGCTGGAGCGTCCAATCCACGCCCACGCCTGCGTCGGCGTCGAACACGCCCTTCAGCCGGATTGCCTCCGAGGGGATGGTCGAACCGAACGGTTGATAGGTGTCGGGCACGCTGATGATAAACGTGGCGTTCTCCACCTGCTCGAAGGGGGCCTGCACGACGCAGCCGTAAGTTGAGGTATCAGCAACGACGCCAAGTGTTACGTCACCCTCGAATGGCCTGATCACCGTCATGTCGCTCTCGCCCGGCCGATCACCGTCGAGGATCGACGAGGCGCCCCCATCGTGTTCGTAGGGAATGACGTAGATGAACTGGCGGACCTCTTGGTTGAGCGGCGTCGGACCATTGGTGCCCTCTGGAAGAAAACACCGAGTGCGTGCATTGGTCGCCAGAATCAGGCCGCCAGAGCGGTCGTTGGGGTCGCCGGTGATGGTGTGGAAGCCAAGAGAGCCCAGCCGCGTTGTGTAGAACGGGGGTACATGGGCGGCGTCGCCCTTGTACTTCTGAATCGACACGTCGTCCAAGAGATCGAACGCTTCGCCCCCGTTACCCGCCGACCCGCCGCTGCCGGTGTAGTACCACCACTCCGAATCGTCGAGGGGGTCGGTGATGCCAAAGTTCGCCCCAGACTTGTTCACCGACAGGTGTAGCGAGGAGCTAAAGGCGCAGTCATCGATCGCAAGCGGATCGATGGAGACCACCTCGGCCTCGGTGTAGAGCCCCCACAATCGATTGTGGATCGGATCGTGGTTGGCCACCGGGTCGAGCAGCACTGCGCCGCTCGAGATGACGGGCACGAAAGGGAAGTCAAGGTCGTCCACGCCGCGCTCGTCGAGCGCGGTGATCGTGGCGGCCTTGGAGAACAGCGAGAGGTACCGTGTGCCGGCGGCCAGCACGCCCAGGTTGCTCACGCCCACCGCCGGGGCGGTCGGCCAGGCTCCCTCGTTGTTGGCCCCATCCGTTGCGTCCTGCTCGTGGGCCACGTAGTCGTTGGGCGGGGTCTGCGCGTGGGCCGTGCCCACGGGCAGGCCGCACGCGATGACGATCGATGCCAGCGTGAACGCGTTGCGAGTCTGCATGTGTGATCCCCCTGTGCCGCGAGTGTCGAACGTGAGATAATGTACAAGATGGGGGGGGGGGCGCTGTCAACCCCTTTTCACTCGATCACCCGATTTCTTGACATATCCGGCTAGATTCGCTTGCATCGCGGGGCGAAATCCGTCACAATGGATGTCATGAATTCTTTGCTCCACGCTCTCGTCGCTGTCGTATTTGCGTCATCCGGGCTGGCCGACGACCCCGTCCAGCGCCTCGTCGGCCCGCCCGACCTGGCCAAGGGCTTCGGCCACGCCCTTTCGATGAACGAGCGGCACCTGATCGTGGGCGATGGTCTGGCGGTTTCGTTCTGCCCCGGCGGCGACCCGTTCGGCTGCCAGGCCGGGGCCGTCTATGCCTTCGAGCGCGAGGGATCGCGCTGGATCCAGACCCAGACTATCATTCCGCCGGACATCGGCTTCCTCGATGGCTTCGGCGCGGCCGTGGCGCTCGACCCGCTCAACCCCAATCGTTTCCTGACGGTCACGGCGCTCAAGATGGGCCAGGGCGAGCTCGGCTACGGCCACATTTATGAGTACGACGGTGAGCTGTGGGTCGAAACCGCTCGCATCCCGCGGCCGGACGGGGAGCCAGTAGGGAGGAGCGGGTTCGGCAGGGCGGCCGCGCTGTACGGCGATACGGCGCTCGTCAGCCAAGCCGGGCTCGTCTATCGGTTCCGGGAAGTGGGCGGCCAGTGGGCGCATGAGCAGACCATCGAGCGGCCGCCGGAGGTGTCCGAACTCAGCTACTACGCCAACGAGTCCGTCTTGATGCTCGGAGATTGGGTTTTCATCGGCGCTTACCGCGACAGCTCCACCGGCTCGCCGCATGGTTCGCCGCTGCACGGCTCGGTGATTGTGTACCATCGCAATCCCGACGGCTCGCTGGAATATGTCCAGCGGATGTTGCCGCCGGAGCAGCCACCTCTGACTGAGCAAAGCGTGAACTTCGGGTACGGCCTCGCCTTTGATGGCACCACGCTCGCGGTCGGGGCGCGAGGCGTCGAGCGTGCCTTCAGGTCTCAAGGAGCGGTCTACATCTACGAACTAGATGGGGACATCTGGACGCTGCGACAAGAAATACTGTCCAGTATGCCTGCATTTCGCGCAGGCTTCGGCCAAAGTATCTCGGTCTATGGCGATCATCTGATCACGGGCCACGGCCGGCTCGACGACTACCGAGCATTCGCCTTTCAGCGCGGAGCCGACGGGGCCTGGCGCGAAACCGCCGTGCTCCGTCCTGGGGACGGGGCGTCGAGCGGCCCACACGACTTCGGATCGACTACGGCCCTGCACGGCCCCTGGGCAATCGTTGGCGCGCACAACGAGGAGCCCGGCGGCGCCGCCTACGCCTACAACCTCGCGTGCTTCGATTGCCCCGCTGACCTTGACGCCGACGGCGACCTCACAATCTTCGACTTCCTGAGCTTTGCGAACTTTTTCCAGGACGGCGACGCACAAGCCGACTTCGACGGCGACGGCGAGCTGACCATCTTCGACTTCCTCGCGTATCAAACGGCGTTCGACGCGGGGTGCTGAGGAAGAAAGCGACGCAGCGATCGAGCGACGAAGCGACGGAGGGGGGGACCGAGAACCGGTCCCCTTCTTCGTTCTTCCCTTCGTCGCTCCGCCGCTGCGTGCCTTCGTCGCTCCCCTTTACCCCCCCAACCCGCACGACCGGACCCATTTTCGCCCCCGGCACGCGCCGACCACTGGATCGGCGGGATTCCTTTCCCGATGACCGCCCCAGCGGCCCGTGCAGTTGCGGGCCGATCGGGGTGACCGGGCGGATGGCCGCCGGCGCCCGCGACACATCAACCGGATGGTGAAACCATGTCGACGATTCAGCAGACGCAACAAGGCACGCTCAACTTCGTCAGCCAGCGGATCGGCCCCTGGACGGAGAACGCCGAGCAGCTCACCCTTTCATTGGAAGACACCACGACGCTGTCGAGCCTCTTGAGCGACGCCCAGACCAAGTTCGACGACGCCAAGGAGGCCTGGAACCAGTACCGCGCCAAGGTCGACGCCCAGGACGAGGCCATCGACGCGCTGTACGACTTCACCTCGCTCCTGGTCCAGCAGATCCGCGTGGCCGCCCGCAAGGACGGCACCAACGAGCTCTACCAGCTCGCCCAGATCGACCCGCCCAAGAAGGCGACCCCGCGCACCGAGGCGCCCATCCCCACCAACCTGGCGACCGACACGACCACCAGCGGCCAGGTCGTGCTGACCTTTAAGGGGACCAAGACCGGCGGCTCGGTCTTCGAGGTGCAGCGCCAGCTCGTGCCCGTGGGCGAATTGCCCGGCCCCTGGCAGCAACTGGGGACGATCGGGACGAAGGAATTCACCGATCAGAACGTGCCCAGCGGCATGGCCCAGATCAACTACCGCGTGCGCACCGTGCTGACCACCGGCATCGTCAGCCAGTGGAGCTTCCCGGCGCCCTTCTACTTCGGCAGCGGCAACCAGGCGACCCCGGTGCAGGCGGCCGCCGCGCAGAGTGCCCAGAGCGAGCCGGTGGACGCGGCCCCCGAGGGCGACGGCCAGGAGCCGCTGACCATCGAGGGCGCCCAGCAGCTCAAGGACGCCCAGACTGCCAAGGGCAAGCCCAAGGCCGGCTAAGAAGGGGATTCAACTCGACTCGCGTCGCGGCGGATGGGCATGGGCCCGTCCGCCGCGTGTTCAATGGGCGCCGAGCGCTGCATCCCTTCGTCACCGCGTCGCTTCGTGACTCCGTCGCTTCTTCCCTACCCTCCCGCCGTGGCATCGAATCTCCCTTCCAACATCGCAAGCCTCGGCCGCACCATCCGCAACATCCGGCGGGCCAAGGAGATCCTCGCCGTCCTGGCCAGCTTCGGCTTCGGGCAGGCCATCGCCGACCTGGACCTGGACCGGCTGGTCCTGCGCGGCCGGCGCATGATCGGGCTGAGCAAGCCCGACGCGAGCGTGACGCGCAAGCCCACCGCCGTGCGCCTGCGCGAGGCGATGGAAGAGCTGGGCCCCACGTTCGTCAAGCTCGCCCAGGTCTTGAGCACGCGGCCCGACCTCATCCCCCCCGAGTGGGCCGAGGAGTTCACCAAGCTGCAGAGCACCGTGCGGCCCGTGCCGGCCGACGAGATCAAGCCCTACATCGACGAACTGATCGAGCGGATGCCCGAGACCGCAGACCAGGGCCCGCGCTTCCACCGCATCGAGTACGAGTCGATGGCCGCCGGCTCGATCGCCCAGGCCCACCGCGCGACGCTGGCGGGTGGGGGCGAGGTCATCCTGAAGGTCCTGCGGCCGGACATCGAGGAGGTCATCGAGTCGGACCTGGAGATCATGGCCACGCTGGCCGAGTTCATCGAGGACCGCTTCAGCGACCTGGGCTACAGCCCCGTGGAAGTCGTCGAGCAGTTCAGGCGGCAGGTGCGCCGCGAGATCGACCTGGAGCTGGAGCGCCGCAGCATGGCGCGCATGGCCGCGGCCTTCGCCGAGGACGGCCGCGTCCGCTTCCCGAAGGTCTACCCCCAGCACAGCACGCCCGAGATCCTGTGCATGGAGCGCATCGAGGGCGTGCTGCTGAGCGACTTCAAGAAGCACCCAGAGGACCACTTCACCGACGCCCAGCGGCGCGAGATCGTGGCCATCGGCACCGACGTGGTCTTCCGCCAGTGCTTCGAGACGGGCTTCTTCCACGCCGACCCGCACCCGGGCAACATCTTCGTGCTGGTCGACCCGACGCCTCAGGGTGAGGCAACCGAAGTCGCGAAGCGCGCGGCCCCCGAGGTCAAGCTCTGCTTCATCGACTACGGCATGACGGGCAACATCGACCCCAGGACCGCGGAAGTCCTGGCCGACCTGGTGCAGGGCACGATCGCCGGCGACCTCGACCGCGTGCTGGACGTGGTGATCGAGCTGACCGGCGTGAGCCCGATGAAGGCGCACGACCGCGTGTTCCGGGCCGACGCATGGGAGTTCATCAGCCGCTTCCAGAGCGCGAGCCTGGCCGACCTGCGCATGGGCGCCCTGCTCAGCGAGTTCTTCGCCAAGCTGAGAAAACATAAGCTGCGCGTGCCTGCCGACATCGTGTACCTCATCAAGGCCATCACGACCATCGAGGGCGTGGGCGAGATGGTGTGCCCGAGCTTCGACATCGTCGACCACGTGCGCCCGCACGTCGAGGGGCTGCTCCGCCGCCGCTACGGCTTCCGCGCCGCCAAGCGACGGGTGCAAGGTGCGGCCCTGGGCTACGCCGAGCTGGTCGAGCGCGCCCCGCGCGAGGTGGCCAGCATCCTGCACATGGTGCGCAACGAGGAACTGGGCGTGCAGCTCAAGCACCACGGCCTGAGCGAGGTGACCGACGAGCTCGAGCGCGCCAGCCGCAACATCAGTTATTCATTGGTCGTCGCGGCGCTGGTCGTCGGTGGCTCGATCATGCTGCTGGCCGATCGGGCCGCGGCGTCGCGCGGGGCGACCGATGCGCCCGAGGGGCTGCTGTTCTGGGTGGGGCTGGCGGCGTTCGTGTTCGCCGGGCTGCTGGGCGTGATCCGCCTGCTGACCGGCAAGCGCTTGTCGTAACTCACTTCTCGTTTCGGAGCTTACTTCTCGCCGGGCTTCTTGCCGCTGATCATGCCGCCGGCGCCCTTGAGCAGCCCGCCGGCCGCGTCGAAGAGCGAGCCCACGCCCATGCGGGCCGCGTCGACCGCCGTCGCCGCCGCATCGCCGGCCGTGGCGACCGGATGCCGCATCGCTTCGCGGAGGGCGCCCTCGACCGCCGGGCGGATGCCCTCGAACACGCGGCCGGCATGGTGGGTCAGGTCGGTGGCGGCGCCCTTGGCGTTGCTGCCGGCGGCCTTGGTCAATCGCGAGCCCGAGTCGCGCAGCAGGTCCTCGATGGTGCGCAGGTCCTCGATGGCGGCCTTCACGTCGTCCTTGGCGAAGCTCTCGCCGCGCGAGCGGGCTTCCTCGAGCGCCAATTGCGTGGCGTGGGCGGCCTTGCCCAGCCCTTCGCCCAGGCCCTCGAGCGTCTCGGCCATGACCGAGTCCTTGCGCTCGTCGCTGATGGCGTGGGCGCCGCGGCTGGCGCCCTCGAGCACCTCGCGCGTGACGCGCTGCACCGCGCTGGCGCCGCCCTCGATCATGCGGCCGGGCGTGGCGGCCGCGCTGGCCACCAGGTCGCTGATGCGCCGGCGCACGTCGCCCTCCGAAGCGGTCGGATCGCTCGCGATGGCCTCGGCCTTGGCCTGGGTGTCGCTGTGCGTGTGCTCGTCGTGGTTGCTCATCGTGGGGCCTCCCTTCTGTATCCGGGCAGCCCAATGCTATGGGCGTCGGGCCAAGCGTTCGCCCGCGATGAGCCCGCGCTCACGGGCCCGGTTCGAGGCCGGGCAGCAACTCGAGCGTCGGGCTTCCATACCAGCCGTGGAAGGTCCAGTCGGCCTCGGGCAGCAGGCCGGCGGCCAGGGGCGCGTTGGGCGCATCGAGCCAGGCGAAGACGCGCTGCTGGCCGCGCGGATTGGTCAGCGTGCCGGCGATGAGCACGCCCTCGGCGCCGGGCAGCGTCTGGGCCAGGTCCTCGTCGTATGGCGCGCTGGCCATGACGTACATGCGTCCGAACCACTCGTCGGGGACTTCCGGGTCGGCCAGGCGGCGCTGCTCGAATTCTTCCTCGAGCCGGGTGAGTTCGGTGAGCGGCGCAGCAGTGGTCAGCAGGTAGGGCTCCATCGCGAACACGCCCATCTGGGCGCCCGGATCGGTCGCCGCGAGGGCCGCCCCCTTCTCGATCGTGTCGGCGTCGAACACGAAGATGCCCCGGTGGTCCGGGTCGCTCTTGGGCTCGGCCAGCGGCCCGGCGATCAACAGCGTGCCCTCCTCGGCAAGCCGGCGCATGTTGGCCATGTGGCCCTGCATTGCTTCGGATTGCTGCGCCCGCGAGGGCGTGCGGAGCGGACCGGTCTTGATGAAGATCATGGCGTAGTCGCGCGCCGGAGCGCTCGCAGGTTCGGCCGGTGGCTCCGGCACCGCCTCGCCGCTCACACCGCTCCGGCAACCACCGAGAGCAGTAAAGCTGGCGAGCAGGGCCGCGACGGCGACGGAGAAAACGGGCTTGGTCATGGTCGGTGTGCCCCCGGCGTGGGTGGTCATCAGAAGGGCGGGGCCTCATCGGCGCCGCCGTCGATTGCGGGAAGGTCGCCCTTGTGGGGCTCGATCTTCATGGCGATGGAGATGCGCTGGCGGACCTTGATCGGCACGCCATCCTGGAACACGGTCATGTGGACCTCGCCGCTGGTATCGACCTGGGCACGGCCCTCGACCGAGTCGAGCGAGAAGACCGACTCGCTCTTGCCGGCCATGGTGGTCGACTCCATCCGCAGGCGCGTGCCGGGAGGCAGGTCCGGGCTTTCGACGTCGTGGGGCTTTGTGCTGACCTTGATGTCCGAACTGACGTGCAGACGGCCCTGTTCGATGCTCTTGAGCGTGTGCGTCGAGGTGCGCTGCATGCGAACGCCGTTGATGGCGATGTCCTCGGTCACGCGCCAGCGGCCGCCAACGCCGATGGGCTCCTCGGGCAGTTGCACGCTGGCCGACGACGCCGTGTCTTCCATGGTCGACCGCATCTGCGGATCGGTGATCGGCGAGCCGTCTTCGGACGTGGCGACGACATCGGTCGTCCGGCCCACCGGGTCGATCTTGTAGCGGATCCTGACCCCGCGCATGGGCGCGAGCCCCTCGCTATAGGCGTCGGCGACGAAGGGATCGATGCCCTCTTCGGGCACCACGCCCACGCGTTCGAGAATGCCTTCGACGCTGGCGATGCCATCATCATCCACGCCGCGCACGTGCAGGGTCATGAACATCTCGCTGGCGGGCAGTTGTGCGCCCTCGAAGCCGCCGCCCATGTCCATCTTCATCTGGAAGTCGGTGACCATCCGCAGCGTGGTCTTGTCGCCCTCGGCCAGCTCGTACCGACGGATTTGCGGGTCTTCGCCTGGCTCGAGAAGCTCGATCACCGCGGGCTTTGCCTCGGGCGCGGGCTCGGCCCGTGGAGCCTCGTCCTGCGGCATCGCGGAACAAACGCCGCCGGCGCCCAGCATCGCCGCCAGGATCATGAAGGTGGTGAACGGGCGTCGCATGCGATGAGGTCCTTCCGTCATGGGTTCAAGATCGCTCAGCGATCGGGCTTGGGGTTGGGCTTGGCATCTGGCCTGGGCGTGCGCGCAGGCTCCTTAGGCTGGTGATCTTCATCGATGCGTTCGCCCGTGGGCTCGGTCACCCGTCCCAAGGCGCCCGGCAGCTCGACGCCCGCCTGGCGCGCCAGTTCGTGCACGGGCGGGAGCGAGCCGATGAGGCCCGCCAGGAAGTCGCTGGTGCTGCCGCCCACGCCGTTCTTGCCGGCGCCCCCGCCACCGGCGCCGGTGTCCCACACGGTGATCTTGTCGATCTTGAGGTTGCTGATGGCCTTGACCTGCTGGGCGACCAGCTCGGGCAACTGCTCGATGAGCAGCAGCGTGGGCGCCACCTGCGGGTTGTCGGCGGCGGCCTCCATGAGCTGGCGGTAGCCGGCGGCCTTGGCTTCGAGCACCTGCCGCACGCCCTCGGCCTCGGCCTGGTACTTGGCCAGCGTGGCGTCGGCTTCGCCTCGCGCTTCGCGACGCTTCTTCTCGGCCTCGGCCTCGGCGGCGATCTCGATGCGCTGCTTCTCGATCTCCTGGGGCGCCAGTTCTTCCTTGCCAAGGCGGGCGATCTCCTGCTCGCGCTCGGCCTTCAGGATGGCCTCGTGGGCCTGCGCGGCGGCCACGTCGGACCTGCGCCGGCTCTCGGCCCGTACCTCGGCCAGCTTGGCGTTGTACTCGGCAATCTGCGCCTGGCTGGCGTTCTCGCCCTCGACCGCACGCGCCTCGGCCTCGGCCACGGCCACGCGCTGGGTCTGCTCGGCCCGCTTGCTCGCCGCTGCGGTCTCGGCGCGACGCTCGGCCACGGCGATGTCCTGGTCGCGCTTGCTTTCGGCCTCGCCCGTGACGGCCTGGGCCTCAAACTCGGCGACCGCCACGCGCTGCTTGCGTTCGGCTTCCTTCTCGCCCTCGGTGGCGGCGGCCGTCTCACGGGCCACGCTCACCGTGCGCTCGCGGTTAGCCATGGCCTCGCCCGTGGCGCCGTCGCGGTCGGCCTGGGCCACCTCGACCTTGGCCTTGTTGATGGCCTCGGCCGCCGCCCGCTGGCCGATGGCGCGGATGTAGCCGCTCTCGTCGGTGATATCGCGGATGTTGACGTTGATCAGCTCCAGGCCGACCTTGTTGATCTCCTGCGTGACGTTGTCGCGGATCAGGCTCTCGAACTTCTCGCGGTCCTTGTTAATCTCCTCGATCGACAGCGTCGCGATGACCAGGCGGAGCTGGCCCAGAACGATGTCCTGCGCCAGTTCGCGGATGCCCTGCGGGGGCTTGCCCAGCAGGTTCTCCGCCGCGGCGGCCATGAGCACCGGGTCGGGCGAGATGCGCACCGTAAAGGTCGACGGCACGTTCACGCGGATGTTGTTGAGCGACAGCGCCCCTTCGAGGGGGATGTCGATCACCAACGGCTCCATGCTCATGTAACCGTGCTGCTGGATGACCGGGAAGACGACCTTGATGCCGCCGTTGTAGCAGCGACGGCCGCTCTTGCCGGCGCTACCCCAGACCACCAGCACCCGGTTCGGCGGGCAGCGCTGCACGCGGCTGGCCAGGAACCAGATGATCAGCAGCGTGATGAACAGCACCACGCCCAGGCCGATCATCGCGAAGATGCCGATGCTGTCGCCCGAAGCGTCCGAGCTCTGGGCCAGCAGGGTCTGGAGCGTCATCAATGCAGTGAGCCTCATGGGCGCGATCTCCCCCCGATTGCCGCCCATGATCGGGGCGGCATGTGCGAATCAGGATAGGCCAAGGCGGTGCTTACGCCCGCTCGACCAGCACCGTGTTGTTCTGATCGTCCGCCGACACGATCTTGACGCTCGTGCGAGGCGGGATCGGTTCCTCGCCGGCTTGTACCGCGTCGTACTCGCGGCGGTTGCCGTTGATGACGACCGACACCGCCCCACGCCCGGCGTTGGCCGGCGGCACGGTGACGGCCACGTCGCCGGTGAGCCCGGCGGCGCTGGCGATGCTGATGTTGCCCGAACGCTGCATCTTGAAGACCTGCCGCGTCATCCAGCCCATCAGCCACGCGATGCCCAAGCCGCTGACCACCGCGATGGCGACGGCCCCAGTCATACCAAGGTCGAGCACGCGGAACGCCCCAAGGCCCATCCAGCCGCTGCCCAGGCAGAAGGCCGCGATGGTCTGGATGCTCAGGGCCCGGAAGTCGCCGGCCCCGCTGGCATCCAGATCGACGTCGGCGTCCAGGTCGAAGTCGCCCCCGAGCTCGCCGGCCAGGAGCTGGATCACGAACAGCCCCGTGCCGAACAGCGCAGGGATCGCGAACCAGATGGCCCCATCGGCAAAGAACCAGTCGAGCATGTCGAGCCCTCCCCTCCGCGAGCTTGTTGGGGAATTGATCGCGGCAGTTTTACTCGACGTCCTTGCCCTCGACCACGTCCTGGATCGACGCCGGCTCGTGGGCGCCCGCCTCCAGCTCGCCGCGCTTCAGGCGGCCCATGTACTCGTGGTAGGCCTTCATGGCTTGGCTACCGAAGATGATCATGATCGGGATGTTGGCCACGAGCATCACGCCCAGGCCCAGGGTGGTCCACATGTCCAGCTGCGCATCGGTGCCGATCAGGGCCCGCTTGGAGCCATCGGGTCCGGTCACCAGCGGCATGGCGGCCACAGTGGTCAGCAGGATGAGCAGGCAGTACACGACCTTGTAGAACAGGACGATGGCGTCGACGCGCTTCTTGCCGAGCTGGCCGAACAGGTAGAAGATGCCCTGCTCGCCGTAGTAGCTCCACGAGATCATCGTCGATACGGCGAACAGCCACGCCGCGACCGTCACCAGCCACTTGCCAAGGCCCGGCGTCACGCGGTCGAACGCGTGCGCCGTCAGGCTCGCGCCGGCGTAGTCGCCGTAGACGCCCACCCCCGCGTCGTCTGGCTCGGCGGTCATGCCCTCTTCGGGCGCTTCGAAGTCCGGATCGATGGTCGAGTGCAGCGCCGGCCGCTGGTCGCTCTCGAGCGTGCCCCAGTTGACGACCCACTGGTCCTGGGCGTCGCGCGAGACCGTGCCGCTCAGGCGGCGCAGGTTGCGCCCCGTGTTCTCGTCCATGTCGGCCTCGACGACGATGAACACCGTCTCGCCGTCACGCCAGCCGGCCTCGCCCTGGGGCGTATTCAGCGTGCGCTTGGCGGCCACGGTCTTGCCGGGAAGCTGGGCCGAGCCCAGCGTCCAGGTGTTTGCGATCGGCTGGCCGTCGGCGTTGGTCGCCTGGACGACCTGCATGCCCTGCTCGGCGGGGATGAACGCCTCGGGCGGGCGGTTGTACGCGCCGCTGGAGAGGATCACGAGCGCCGTCAGCGTGCACACCACGATGGTGTCGATGAAGGGCTCCAGGCCGGCGACCACGCCCTCGCGCACGGGCTCGTCGGTCTTGGCCGCCGAGTGGGCGATGGGGCTGGAGCCCTGGCCGGCCTCGGAGCTGAACAGGGCGCGCTTCACGCCCCACATGGCCGCGTAGCCGAACGTGCCGCCCAGGAAGGCGCCGGTGGGATCGGGGCTCTGGCCGCCCAGGAAGCCGGGCAGGCCGCTCTTGATGATCAGCATGAACATGTCGGGGATGACCGAGATGTTCATGAGCAGCACGTACAGCGCCGCCACGACGTACAGCACGCACATGAGCGGCACGATGCGGCCGGCGACCGAGCCGATGCGCTTGATGCCGCCGATGATGACCAGGCCCACCACGATCGCCAGGATCAGGCCCGTGGCGAACTGGGGCACCTCGAAGTAGGTGTAGCTCAGGTCGGCCACGTTCCACGCCTGGAACATGTTGCCGCCGGTGATGGCGCTGATGAGCAGCGTGACGCAGAAAACGCCGCCGAAGATGGCGCCCAACGGGCCCAGCCCCCACTTTTTGAAGCCCTCGCGCACGACGAACATTGGACCGCCGTGGGGGTTGTCGGGGTCGTCGGTGTTGCGGTAGAGCATGCTCTGGGTGACCTCGGTCATCTTCAGGGCCATGCCCAGGATGCCGATCACCCACATCCAGAAGACCGCGCCCGGGCCGCCCAGGGCCACCGCCAGCGCCACGCCGCCGATGTTGCCCAGGCCCACCGTGGCCGACAGGGCCGCCGAGAGCGCCTGGAAGTGGTTGATGGCGCCCGGATCGTTCTTGTCGTCGTACTTGCCGCGGACGACCGCCACGCCGTGGGTCAATGCCCGGTACTGGCCGAAGCCGCTCCAGATGGTGAACACCAGGCCCACCAGCAGCAGTGCGTACACCACGAAGTCGTGGAACAGCAGCCCGTTGAGCGTGTTGATGAAGCTCTCGATGCCGGCCATGGGTTGGTGGTCCTTTCTCTTCGTGCCGACGGCACGGTCGGCTCCGGTGCGCGGGCCCCAGCGAGACGGCGCTCCGCGTGGCGCGTGGAGGCATCATCCCCCGAACAGGCTCCCGATTCAAGCCCTCATCGGCCCAAAGCCGGGCCGCAACGCCACTTTGGGCCTCCATATGCCGCCCGACCGCGCGGGGTTACGCGCCGCCGGCCAACTGTCGCGAACGTGTCGGTTGGCGGGCCGTTCGCCCGCGAACCGCTCGTTTCCCGGCCGGACCGACGCTGCCGGTTACCCCGGGCTGATGCCCCCCCGCTACGCCGGGCTGATACCGCGATACAGCTGTTGCACCCGCTCGCTCTGCTGCTTGCGGACCGTCTCGAGCACCAGCCTGGGCACCCGCCAGGCCTGCTCCTGGGCCGTGACGTTCGAGCAGTGCTCGCTCAGGCACTGGTAGAGGAACTTGAACGCGTCGCGCGGCTGGTGCATCTGGTCGAGCGCATCGACCAGGTCGCGTTCGGTCACGTCCTCGGCGAAGAGGTCCACCAGCGTGATGGGCTTGGCGCCCGGCTCCAGGCACGCCTTCAGCCTTGCATCGCACAGGTCGTAGAGCATCGCGCCGGTCCAGCTCAGGCGGTCGACCAGGTTCTGCTTGTCCAATCGCGCTTCCTGGAAGAACGCGCTGCTCTCGCGGTAGAGCGCGTGGCGCAGCTCGATGGGCAGCAGCATCTTGACGCCCACGCCGTCCATCTGCAGGAACTTGTTGCTGAGCAAGGGCCAGATCAGCGCCCGCATCGCCTCGGGGTTGCCGCTGATGAGGCTCGGCTCGTCGACGCGGTCGATCACGATGAGCAGGCCGCGGTAGCCAAGCGGGGCCAGCACGCGGCGCAGGCGGTCGAGCATGGCGTAGCGCGTGTCGTCGGCGTCGGTGGTGGGCAGGTTCTGCTGGGTGGCGATGACCGGGTCGAGCTGGGCGAAGCTGTGCGCATAGCTCGCGTCGCCGCGGGCGCTCACGCGCACCTGCTTGCGCACCTTGCGGCCCAATCGCTGCATGGCCAGGCGGTCCAGCACCAGGCGCTTGACGCCCGCGGCCGCCCACGCCACCGCGCCCGCCGCCACCAGCACCCACCAGACCACGTCGGGCAGGCCGCCCAGCTGCCACCAGCCGATGAGGGCGGCCAGGGGCAGGATCCAGCCGGCGAACATCGCCACGTCCCAGGCCAGCCGCCCCCCGCCGCGCGGCAGCCTGAGGGCCCGGCGCAGGCGGCCGGTGCGCAGGTCGGCCGTGTCGGGCCGGTCGTAGACCGCCTGGAGCAGCAGCAGGTCGCGCCGCGCGCCCGGGTCGAGCCGGCGCAGGCTCTTCTTCTGGCCTTCGGCCAGGTCGACCGCGCCCTCGGGCGCGGGGTCTTCCAGCAGCGCATCGACCAGCCGGGGCGTGGCCCACAGCAGCATGGCGTCGATGTGGTCGACCAGCCGGAAGTGCTTGAGGCTCTCGAGCGCCGATTCCTGGCCGCTGCGCTCGTGGAACCGATCGATGACGGCGTTGAGGTCGTCGTGGGCGATCATGAAGACGCGCCGGCCGGCGTGGGCGCGGTTATGCCCGTGCACGCGGCCCTCGATCTGCAGCCGCAGGGCGGTCTTGCCGCTGCCCTTCTCGCCGAAGACGATGGAGGTGCTCGGGCTGCTCAGGTCGCCCACGATCTTCTCGAAGTCGCTGTGCCGGGTGTCGCCACGGGGCGCCGCCGCGGCGGCCTCGCCGACGCCTTCGCGCACGCCGCCGGCGGTATCGACGCGCTGGTCCGCCTCGCCCTCCGGCCCGCGCGGCCCCTGGGTCAGCCGGGCGAACACCGCGTCGTGGCGGGCCTCCTCGCCCCGGAATGGGTTCTCGGCGATGCTCCAATGCTCGAAGAACTGGCCGAGGTTCATGGGACGCTCCGCTCCGTGGGGGTCGAAAGACCGGTCCAGAGAGGCTAGAGGGCCGCCCGGGGGGGTTCCAGCGACCGAAAAACGGCCCCCGCAGCCGCCAAGGATCACCCGGAGGCCGCCATCAGACCAATCGGACCCGGAGAACTGAGCCTGCGCATCGTCCGCCGGGGCTGGCGGTTCGCCCGCCGCCGCCCGGTGCTCGCATCGTGGCTGGGGTTCGTGGTGCTGGCGTCGGGGCTGCCGTTCCTCCTCTTCGGGGTCATCTACGAGCCCGGTGGCCACGGCGCGTGGGTCGTGGCCGGCGGGGGCGTGTACCGATGGTCCGCGACCCCGGGACAGATGGCGGTGCTCGGTGAACCGTTCGATACGCTTCGGTGGGAGCCGGGCCTCGGAGGCTGGCTGGGCTTCATGTGCGGGTCGTGGAGCGTCATTCAAAACCACGCCCCCATATTCATCATCGGCGGACCGGCGTGGCCCTTCCTGCTGGCCCCCACGCTCGTCGTCATGGGCATCGCCCGCACGCGCCGCCTCGCCCACCATCGTCGGCTTGCACGCATGCGCGCCGCCGGCCGCACCCCCTGCCCCGCCTGCGGCTACGACGCCACGGGGCTGGCGCAATGCCCCGAGTGCGGGGCGGGGGTCGGGCGGGCCGACGCCTGATCGCGGTCGGTCGCACCCCGCACCGAAGGCGTTCTGGAAGGCCGGGAAGTCGAAGATGGCGAAGTGGCCATCACCGTCGAAGTCTCAGGTGGCAGGCGCGTTGGCCGCAGCCCGGTGATCCCGGACGAACGCGACGGCGGCCTCGGCAACGGCCAGTGCCGCGGGGGAGAGATCGGCCACGGACCCGGTGTGCTCTCGAACGAGTTCGGCGAACTTCGTCTTGCGCTTCTGGCTTAGCCCACCATCCTCATCCGCCCACCGATCCCTCTCTTTGAGAAACTCGGCGTAGTGGTCGTTAATCAGTTCGCCAATGCCCTGCTCAGCGATCTCGTCTTGGCCAAGCAGTTCGAGTTTCTCGGGATCACTCTTGGTCCACGCGGCGACGACGCGGCGGAGCACCTCGGACGAGACGGTGTTCTCGATTTCTCGGCACTCGAGCCTGTGGAAGCGGTCGCCCAGCTTCTCCTTGAGCGTCTCGGCGTCGGCGGCCTTCTTCTCGCCATCGTAATCTGCGACGAAGAGCATGTGCGAGCAGATACGGTTTACGTCGGGACCTTTGTCGTCGAACAAGCTCAGGTGCTTGGCGACGGACCCTGCATAGAACACAAAGGAGTAGTCCAGATCCTCGCGCAACTCGACGTTTTGCTCTTTGGCGACCAGTTCCATGTAGCGACGGAGGATGATGCGGTCGGTCGGCCCCTCGACCCAGATCGTGCAATTCGACAGGAACACGCTGGAGCTCTGCACGCCCAGGTCGTGCAGCAGCCGGATCTCGCCGGGAGCGACCATCTCGACCTTGAACCTTGCGTATTCTTCGGCGGTCGCGCGGAGCACTTGGTCGTCGCTGCGATCGCCGACGGTCTTCTCGACGCGGAGGATGGCGATCCGCTCGTGGTCGAGCGTCAGGTCGAGCAGGTGGTTGGAGTGCGAGGTCACGAAGACCTGGTGTCGTTCCCAGTGCGTGTGCTTGTCAAGGTCGAGCAGCACCTCGAAGAGGCGGCGTTGGAGGCCGGGGTGGAGGTAGAGTTCGGGCTCCTCGATGAAGAGCGCTAAGTACCTGCCTTCAGAAAGAAATGCAGGAGCCAACTGGATGATGATGCTCTGCATCCCGTCGCCAAGTTCAGATATCGGTCTCTCATGCTCTGGCTCAATGCGGATATGCAACTCGCTCCTGCCGCTTTCCTGCCGCGGCGAGAGACTGACGGCGCGCCCATCGAAGAATTGCTCAGAAAGCAACGCCTCGAAGTCCTGAATCAACTGACGCTGAGCAGGGCGGCCAAGCAAGAACGCTTTTACCTTTTCATACAGCTCTTGGCCCGCAAACAGATTCTGTTGTTGAAGACCGCCACGGAAGTATCGGTGGCTTATGTGCTCGAGTATGCTCGACGTATTCCTAAGATCGCGACAACTCCGAATTGCCGGGATGTATGAAAAAGAGACACCATCATTCTTCGCCAACGCTCCCTGCAAAACCGTCCTGGCCTTGGGAGCATCAAAGCCGTCCTGCTGGAGCGTTTGGAGCCCATCAGACCCAAAGGCATCGACATCCCCCAAAAGCACGGATAGGTACTTGTTGTACCGATGCGAGTTTCCATCAGTTTCATCGATGGGCGTGACAAATCTGGTGTAGAGTGGCGAACGGTTCAAGTGCTTGGCAAGGCTTTGAAGCCCCTCGCTCCATTGCGCCCGCCAGCGATCATTGAAAATGTCAAAACTCGCTATCATTGCCCAATTGGTTGACGTCAAAGACTGAACTAGTGCTCTCAACAACCGGCTCTTCCCCGAGTTATTCGGCCCACAGATCACGTTCAGCGTCTTGAGCCCCATCACCCCCGCCGTGCAGGGGCTCGTCTCGTACTGATCGCGCAGGTCCTTGGGGGTCTCGAAGGCCTCGAAGATGCTCATGGCCCAGCGTATCCCCGCACGTGCGCACGCGCCACGCCGCGGCTCGGGCCGGCCGCGTCCTTCGCATCGCCGGGCCTGTTGATCGAACGGCCGGGCGCGGCGGTTCATCGCCGGGCCCGGCCATTCAACGCGCGGCGCCCGCCGCTCGAATCTGGACGCTCGCCATTCGAATTGGCGTGGCCGACGTTCGAGCGAGGCGGGCCGACGTTCGAATGGCGAGCGCCGATCTTTGAACGTGCGGCCCGCCACAAATTCGTTGGACGCTCTCGCACGGGCCCGGGCGGACCGCGGAGATCGTCCGAGAACCCTACGAATCCCCCGATCAGGGGTGTTTTCGCCGGGCACGGGTCCGGAATTCTTCGTGGCAGCGGCCGCCCGATTCTTCCCATTCCGCCTGCGTTTTCGCCCCCTTCGCCCGCACGACCGACGCGGGGCACGAAAAAAGTCTGCCGAAGGATCGCACTCGGAGTGAAGTCGCCCTCCGAAGCCGTCGATCCAAGGTCCGGCCCCGACGTGCCCGACGCATCGGGCGGGGCCGGCAGGAATCGGGGCGACCGATCGGCCGAGCGGCCGGGGGCGCCACCTCGCACCGGCCACGCGCGTGGGGCGGCCGGGCGGAGAACAGATCCCCACGCGCACGATCGGAGGCTCCCCATGGGGACCAACATGCCCGGCGACCGGGCACAAGCAGTGGACTGGGTCGAGGAGCACCTCGAGCCCTGGACGGAGAACCAGGCGGCGATCAACCTGAGCGCCGAGCAGATCGCGGCGATAACCCTATTGGCCCAGACGGCGCGCCAGAAGCAGATCGCCGCCGGCCAGGCCAGATCGGCCGCCAAGGCCGCAACAGCCGCCTGGCACGCGGCGGCCGACCAGATGAAGGCCTACTCGAGCGACCTGATCCTGGAGCTCAAGGCCTACGCCCGCGGCGACGGGGGCGAGCAGGTGTACCAGCTCGCCCAGATCTCCAAGCGCGAGAAGCCCGGCGAGGCGCCGCCCCCCAACATGCCCAGCGATGCGCGCAGCACCATCACCAACGATGGCGACGTGCACCTGACCTGGAAGGGCAAGGGCCCCGGCGGCACCCGCTACCACGTCATGCGCAAGCTGCCGACCGAGACGAAGTTCTTCTTCATCGGCGACACGAGCGAGAAGGCGTTCACCGACGACACGGTGCCCAACGGCGCGACGCCGGTGATCTACCAGATCGTCGCCGTGCACACCGACAACCGCGTGCCCGGCGAGCCGATCTACGTCCGCTTTGGGACCAGCAACGGGGCCCAGGGCGAAGAAGCCGCCGCGTAGGCCGGGGCGGGCATCGTCACGCAGTTGGAGGCAATCGGCCGTAGCCCGGCCGGTTGCCTCGTTCTCATTGCCCATTGCCGACGGCCCAGTGCCCGCGTGCCCATTGCCCGCGTGCCCGTAGCCCGCGAGCTAGCCCTCGACCAGCTTGAGCGCCACCAGGTCCTGCACGTCCAGCAGGCCAACCGGCTTGCCGTCGGCGTCGACGATCGGCACCTCGTCCTGGCGGTATTCGAGCACGAGCGCGACCGCGTCGCGCGCGAGGGCGTCGCTGCTGATCGTGCGTGGGTTCTTCGTCATGACGTCCGCGATGGGCCGATCGAGCTCGGCGCGATCGCGAAGGACGAGCCTGCGCAGATCCCCATCGGTGAAGATGCCCGTGAGCCTTCCGCCATCATCAACGAGCAGGATCGCTCCAGGCCGTCGGCCGCTCTTGTTCTGCACCGCGTGCTGCGCCTCGATGACGCTCACGCGCTCTGGCGCCACGGGCAGGTGGTCGTCGATGGTGCACCGCGCGATGTCCATGACCGGCCGCAGCGCGCCGCCGAGCGCCCCGCCGGGGTGGCGGCGGGCGAAGTCCGCGTCGGTGAAGCCACGCCGCGCCGCCGCCGAGATGGCCAGGGCGTCGCCGAGCGCGAGCGTCGCGGTCGTGCTGGCGGTGGGCGCACTGAAACGGGGGTGCAGGGCCTCGTGCTTCAAGCCCAGGTAGAGCGGCACGGTCGCCAGCCGGCTGAGCGGGTCGGGCTGGGCCCCGTTCTCGGGCCGCGACCCCGTCATCGTGATGATGGGCAGCTTGTCCTGGCGCAGCAGCCCGCACAGCGCGACAACCTCCGCCGTCTTGCCGCTGAAGCTCAGCGCGAGCACCAGGTCGCTGGGCCGGAAGCGGCCAAGGTCGCCGTGGGCCGCCTCGGTGGGATGGACCAGGTGGCTGGGGATGCCCAGGCTGGCCATCGTCGCGCTGATCTTGGCGCCCACGTGGCCGCTCTTGCCCAGCCCGGTGACCAGCACCGTGCCGCCCGCGCGAGCGCACCCGTCGATCATCTCCACGGCCTTCGCGAAACCGTCAGGAAGTTCCGCGAGCGCCCCCACCGCCGCCGCCTCTTCCTTGAGGAGTTGGCTGGCCAGTTCGAGGTGCTCGGTCGTACGCATGGCGGTCGTCATCGGTGAGGGTATGACGCGAAAACCGCCCTAGACTCCCCCATGGACGCCACCGGCCCCGCCATCGCCGTCGACGCCTTCGAGGGGCCCATGGACCTGCTGCTGCACCTGGTCCGCGTGCACGAGGTCGACATCCACGACATCCCCGTCGCCCTCATCGCCGAGCGATACATGGAGGCGATCCGCGACCTGTCGACCATCGACATCGACACCGCCGGCGAGTTCCTGGTCATGGCCGCGACGCTGGCGGAGATCAAGAGCCGCGTCGTCGCAGCCGAGAATCTGAGCCCCGAGGACGCCGAGGCCGCCAGGCGCGAGCACCGCAAGGACGACAAGGAACCTGAGGACCCGCGGGCCGAGCTCGTCCGCCAGCTCCTGGAATACAAGCGCCTCCGCGACCGGGCCGATGCGCTCGAGCAGCGCCTCGAGCAATGGCAGGCCCGCGCCCGCGTCGCCCCCGCCCTGCGGCCCGCCCGCGACGAGAGCGAAGAAGACCTCGCCCTGGACATGGACGACCTGTCGCTGACCGACCTGGTCGAGGCCTTCGACCGCATCGCCAGCAGCATCCAGTTCGACCGCCTGGGCGAGCACACCGTCACAGACGACGACACGCCCATCGAGCTGCACCAGGCCGACGCCATCGACCGCCTGGAGCGCGCAAGAGAGGAAACCGGCCGGCCCGCCCTGCCCCTGGCCGCCCTGTTCACCGGCCGCACGCGGGGCGAGGCCATCGGCATGTTCCTGGGCATCCTCGAGCTGGTCCGCAACGTCCGCGTTCGCGCGTGGCGCGGCGAGGCGGTCGGGGAAGAGCCCGGGCAGGTGTGGCTGGGGTTGGTCGAGGGGGAGGCGGCCGAGGACGCATGAACTCGCAGGAGGCCACCCAACCGACCGATGACCGCGGCCGCGCCGTGACACTCCAGGCATTGGACCTTCCCAAGAAGCCATCGAAGCGGCTGAGGAAGCTCAGCGGCGAGATCTCGCTGGGCAACTCGCAGAACATGCACTGGTCGGCCTTCTTCGCCTTCTTGCTGATTGCCATCGGCCCCGGCCTGATCCTCGTCGTCATCCAGGCGGTCTCGTCCCAGCCCGTGCTCCCGGATTGGTACTGGCATGTTGTCATGCTCGCCATCGGGCTCTTCATTGCCTGCGCCTACCGCTGGGTTCCCTTCGTCGCCAACGCCCGAGCCCGCGAGACCAACCGACGGGCTATCCACGCGTGGGCCCAGGCCGGCCTCTGCCCCGCCTGCGGCCACGACCTGGCCCTTGATCTGCACAAGAACGACGTACCTCAAGACGACGACGGCATGGCCACCTGCCCCGAGTGTGGCGCCCAATGGCGCGCCGCACGATTCGAGGCCGCGATCAATACGCACGCCGGAGACTGGCGTCGCCAGTGGCAGGAGTCTCAGCGGGCCGGCACGACGACCTGATCGACCTTCCGGGAATGCCCGCGCCCCACCCGTCCCTCGCGTACCATCGGGCATGTCCACGCCACCGCCCGGCGGCCCGGCCCCCCTGGGAACGCGTACCACCACGCGGCTGCTGGACGACCTGCGCGACCCGGCCAACGCCGCCGCGTGGGAGGGCTTCGACGCCCGCTACCGGCCCATCCTCGTGGCCATTGCCCGCCGCCGGGGCTTTGCCGACCACGACGCCGCCGAGATCGCCCAGCAGACGCTCGCCGAGTTCGCGCGCTCCTACGCGGCTGGCCGGTACGAGCGCGGCCGCGGCCGGCTGAGCTCTTGGCTCATCGGCATCGCCGGCCACGTGGCGGCGCGGCTGGGGCGTACCCACGGCAGCCGAGGCGCGCACGCCCAGAACCACGCGGCCGAAGGCTGGGAACGGGACGCGAGCATGGCCGAGGCCTGGCGCCACGAACGCGAGCGGGCCATCATCGGGCAGGCGCTGGCGCTCATCCGCGAAGAGGGCCGGATGCGAGACGAGACGCTACGCGCCTTCGAGCTGTTCGCCATCCGCGGCGTGCCGGCGGCCGAAGTCGCCCGCCAGTGCGGCATGAGCGTGGATGCGGTGTACGTCGTCAAGAACCGGCTGACGGGCCGGCTCCGCGAACTCGTGCGCGAGCTCACGATCGCCTACGACGAGGACGAGTGATGGGCCGCTGTCCGTCGGCCTCGGTGCTCGGGGCGCTGGCCGCGGGAAGCGACGCGCCGCGCAAGATCCGCAGGCACGTGGCCCGCTGCGCCGCCTGCCGCCAGCACGTCGAGCAGTGCCGCCAGAACGACCGCTTCCTCGCCAACGCGGCCGAAGACATCGCCCGGGCCCTCGAAGAAAGCAACGCTCAAGCCCCGGGCGATGGTCGACCGCTGCCGGGCGCCGTGCCGGGCTTCCGATTGCTCGAAGAGATCAGCCGCGGCGGGCAGGGCGTGGTCTACCGGGCCGAGCAGGAGCAGCCATCGCGGGCCGTGGCGATCAAGATGCTGCTGGGCGGCGCGCTGGCCACGCCGCGACAACTCCGCCGCTTCGAGCGCGAGATCGAACTGGCGGCACAGCTCCGCCACCCGAACATCGTGTCGGTGTACCAGTCGGGCCGGGCCAGCGACGGCGGACGATACGTCGCGATGGAGTTCGTCGAGGGCGTCGCCATCGATCGTTCCGTCGGCGATGCCCTGGGTCCGGCGCAGCCGGGGTCTCGAGCCCGGACCGATGCGGTCATGCGGCTGATGGCGCAGGTCGCCCA
Source organism: Phycisphaerales bacterium (assembly GCA_040221175.1). Taxonomy (NCBI): domain Bacteria; kingdom Pseudomonadati; phylum Planctomycetota; class Phycisphaerae; order Phycisphaerales; species Phycisphaerales bacterium. The sequence continues at coordinate 247,092 of JAVJVK010000013.1, read as the reverse complement.
CGGCGTGGCGCACGCGCACGCGGCGGGCGTCATCCATCGAGACCTCAAGCCCAGCAACATCATGGTCGACCGGCACGGCCTGGCCCGCGTGCTCGACTTCGGTCTGGCCCGTTCCTCGCTCGATGCCAGCGACGCCGCCGTCACGCAGGAGTTCGTGGGCACGCCCTCGTATGCCGCGCCCGAGCGCCTGGACGCCCAGCCGGGCGACGCCGGGGCTCGCAGCGACGTGTACTCGCTTGGCATGGTGCTCTACCGGCTGTTGACCGACCACATGCCCTATCCATGCGAAGGCTCGGTGCTGGCCATCGCCCGCCACGCGGCCGAGACGGCGCCCACGCCACCGCGTCACTACGTCGCCCGCCTGCCGGCCGACGTCGAGACCATCGTGCTTCGATGCCTGGCCAAGGATCCCGACCGCCGCTACGCGAGCGCCGCCGCGCTGGCCGAGGACATCGAGAGCTACCTGCACGGGTATCCCATCGCCGCCCGGCGTGAGAGCGCGGCGTACGTCATGTGGAAGCTGTTGCGACGCAATCGCGCCGTCACGGCCGCCGCCGCGTTCGTGGCGGTCACCACGCTCGTTGCCGCGATCGGGTTCGCGCTGCTCGCGGCGGACCTGGACCGGTCCCGGCGAGACGCCGAAGCAGCCTTAGCCGAAAGCAACGTGCAGCGGGCGCGCCTGATGGCGGCCGGTGGAGACATCGATCGCGCCGAGGCGATCCTGTGGACCGAGTCCATCGCCGCCGGCCTGGACACGGGCCCGGACATGCCGTTCGTGGGCACGCCCGCGCAACTGCGATCGGCGTGGTCGCTCATGGAGTACTACGCGAGGCTGCCCAGGGTCGTGCGCGTGCGCACGGACGCCCGGTGCGACGCGATTGGCTTCGAACTGGACGGCAACCACGTCTGGGCCATCGACGGTCTCGGATCTCGGATCTCGCTGTCCCTCGAGGGGCTTGACATCACGCGCGCCCGAGCGCCCGCTCCGGCGGACGAGCAGGGACTGGCCACCGCCGCGTTCGCCAGCGCGAACGGCCGCTACGCCATCGCGTTGCACCCGCGTTCTGCCTTCATGTGGAACGCGGCCGATGGCAACCAACGCGCGCGCTTGTCATTCGAAGGGCGAGCCCCTTCGGCAATCGTGCCGAGCAACGATGGCCGGACCCTCGTATCCCACAACGAGTCCGAACCCGGCTGGCTCACCATCCGCGACGCCACCGGCCAGTCTCCCGCCCTGCGATTGGGTGGTGGCATTCGCGCCGTCGCGCTTGCCGAGCACTCCGGCGGGCCAACGCTGCTCGCGGCCACGGCCGGGTCGGCGCGACGGGTCGAGATCCGACGACCACCGGATTGGCAGGTGCAGGAGAGCATCGCGCTGGGCAGCGAAGCACACGAAGACTTCAACATCCCGCCCAAGTGCCTTGCCATATCGCCCGACGGCCAGATGCTCGCCGTCACGCTCGACAACACGGTGCTGCTGTTCGATGCGGCCGACACTTCGAGCCCGCGCACCATGCGCGAGATCGAGACAAAGGAAATCGACAAGATCGCCTTCACGACGTCCGGCGCCGCGCTCTATGTCATCGACCGCGACGGCATCCTGCTCAGCCTCTCGGTGCCTCGGCTCGAGATCAGGTGCCGCATCGATACCGGCCGGCGCGCCGCGGCCATGGCGCTCGATGCGCCGGCCAGCCGGATCGCCGTTGCGCACGTCGACACCGATGTCGCCGTCTACGACGTCCACGACCGCCCCTGGCTATCGCGCCAGGACGCAGGCCCGGTGACCCATGCATCCATTGACTGCGCGATGGACGGCGCCATGGCGTGGGGCGATGACGCGGGCTACCTCAGCGTGCGATCGCCGGATGCATCGAACGTGCTGTCCTTCCCGGCCCACGATGGGGTCATCACGTCCGTTCATTTTTCCGCCGACGGCGCGCACGTCCTGAGTTCGGGCTTCGATGGCCGAATCGCCATATGGAATCGATCTGGCACGCAAGTACGCATCGTTGCCCAGGGCCTGCCCCGATTGTGGAGCGCACGATTCAGCCCGGACGATGCGTGGATTGCCGTGGGCGCCGCGGACGGGACCGCGCGTTTGTGGCGTAACGAAGCCGGCGCGACCCCACGCATCATCGAAATCGGTGCCGCGCGCGTGCCGATGGTCCGCTTCAGCCCGGACGGCAACCGCCTCTTGTGCGCCGCCGTTTCGGACCGTCGGCAGGCCGTGCTCCTCGATGTCGAGACTGGACTGCCTCTGGCCGGCTTCGACGGTGGCAACGATTTCATCCGAGCGGTCGCCTGGTCGCCCGATGGCTCCACGGTCGCCGTCGCTTCCGATGAGCGCACCATTCGAATCTCGGACGCACGTACCGGCCGACCGATCCAGACCATCGCCGGGTTGCCCTGGGGCCCCTACGACCTTGCGTATCACCCCGGGGGCGCCATCCTCTTCGCCGTCGGCCCTGGCGGTTCGGTCTTCGTGTTCGATGCACGCAGCGGCGCCGAACTGGCCAAGCTTCCCGTTCACGATCACGCCGTGTTCTCCATCGCGTTGGGGCCCGATGGCTCGACCATCCTTACGTCGGGTGAGGACGACTGGATTGGCATCAGCAGCCTTGACCACCTTCGGAGCTATGTCCGAGGCAATGCAGGCTATTGGCGCGATCCGGGCGATGCCGAACCTGACAACTAGTCTGAGGCATCGTCTCCACCCCGCCGGACCAGCCACGAGAACAGATACAGGATCGCCGCGGAGTCCAGGGCGAAGACGCCGATCAGCAACCAGTTCGGGCGTCCGTTGCCCAAGCTGATCATGGCGCCGATCGCGATCGATGCCAGGATCAACATCATGCCGCCGAGCACCAGGAATGCCAGCACCGATCGCACGACAGCCTCCACTTCCTTGATCTCCCGAAAGACCACGCCCCCGTCAGGGAACGGGGGCGTGGCGAGGTTCCATGAACCTGCAACTCCTCCTCCCGATCACGGGCAACCGACCGCGAATGCGTTCTGGAAGCACAGGAAGTCAAACAGCGTCAGCGCACCGTCTTCGTCGCAGTCTGCCACCGGCGACCCGGTCGCGAACAGGTTCTGGTACGCCAGGAAGTCGAACAACGTCAGCACGCCATCGCCGTCGAGGTCGGCATAGCACGGCTCAGCAATCTCTGGCAGGACCGTCACCGGGTTTGACAAGACGACCTGGTCCATGCCCAGGACGCCGATGTCGAGCGCACTGAGCGGGCCTGCGGGCGGCGCACCTTCGGCCAGCGCACGAACTTCGTGCACGTCGAACTCCTGCCCGTCGGCCAAGCGGAGCAGCGTTCCATCGGGATAGCAGATCGCAAAGCACGGAGTCTGGCCGCCCAGCTTGCCGACCTTCCAGGGCCAGCGTGACGTGCCGCCCGCGATGCCCCGCATGCCAGAGGCTTCGTGCACCAACGTACCGGCGGCGTCGAAGACCTGGAACGTGTACGTCTCGTCGCCCACGCCCGTGAAGTCTGGCGCCACGGCAACGAACATCGGATCGATCGGCCACGGATCGAAGACCGTCTTGCCCGTGGGAATGCTGATCGGCCCCACCTCGAACGAGCACACCACCATGCACGCCGCGAACGGATCGGCCACCGTCAGGTCCATGCTGATCGTTGCCGACTCGACGCCGCCCAGTTCCATACGCACGCTCTCGCCCTCGCCTGCGAGCCCGGGTACGTAGCGAAGGTCGGCCTCGCCGTCGCCCGTCAGATCGGTGGCGTACATGGAGCCCGAGTTCACGCCCTTGGTGTTGATGGCCTTCATGGAGACCCCCACCTGGGTGGTGGTCTCGGCGCCGACGCTGCGAACGCTCGTTTCGGCCTGGCCGATGACCACCGCGGGCGGCAGGTCGTCAACGTCGATCGCCACGCCCACGACGCCGTCGCCCACGATACTTAGCGACAGCGGTGGCTCTCCGGCAAGCGTTGCCATCATGGGTTCGATCGTGATCTCATCGCCGACGTAGCCGGGCCCGCCGCCGCTGGGCGAGATCAGCGCCGAGCCGAGCGATGCACCGTACGACTGCGTCGTGCTCTTGATGGCCCCACTCTCGTAATACTCCTTGGTGATGTTGCAGTGGGCCTCGAAGCCCCCGCCGCCGAACAGCCCCTTGATCCAGTCCCAGATGGGACCATCGCCTGCATCAGCGAATCGCACCGTGCCCGAGGCCTGGTCTTCCAGCGTTCCGACGAGCTCGCCGTTTCGGAACACGCGAACGCGGAACCGGTCGAATGCAGGGTTGTCCGACAGGACGTCCAGGACGGCTTCATCCGACGTGGCGGGGTTGTTGCGGAATGCGAGTACGTCGGTCGTCGTTGCGCCGTGGAAACCGACCTGCACGGCTGGCGACACCTCGTCGCCCGTCGAGAGCACGCGGAAGTTGGCGCCCGCGCCCATGGTCGCGTCACCCAACTGAATCGAAAGCCCGCCATCGCCGTACGCGACGACCTCGCCTCCCTCGGTACTCAGCACCACGTCTCCGATCGGCGTGATCTCGAAGCCTCCCAGCGTTGGCACGGCATACCCGCTCTTGGTGCCCAGCGACATCGCCGCGTGGCTGTTGGGAAAGCCCAGGGCGACAAGGTCGATGAACCGCAGTTCGGCACCGCACGCCGGTGCGCGCAGGTACGACGGCGCCGATTGGCCGAGCGCGTTGAACCCCAGCGACAGCAGCGCGCCATCGCCACCCGAGGCCGGGAACCGTGAGGGCGTATCCAGTTCGACCGTGAACACCGTGCCCTCGGGCAAGAACACCGGCGGAATCTCGACCGTGAAGAACTCCTCGAATGTGCCGGCGGGGATCTGCACCGTTTCCTCGGCCAGCACCGTGCGGCTGGCATAGAGATCGGTGGGCGCGCCGGTGGCGATGCGTACGTGGCAGGGCCACTCGCCGCCCGTGTTGCGCGTGACGCCGAACGTCACGCAAGAGATGGTCATGTCGTGCGGAGCCACGAAGCCGCGGGCGATCTGCGTATCGGCATTGGTTTCAAGGTTGCCGCACCACACCGCCCGGCCGGCCTGAATGACGTCCGGCGCGGTCGACTGGGTCAGCACTTCGGCGCCGCACTGGGCCCGGGCGAACTGACCGGCGACCATGACCACCGACGCCCCCGCCAGCACGCCCACCGGGCACGCCGACCCCGCCAGGGCGACCAGGGCCCCCAGGGCCATACCACGCCGAGCGGGCTGGCCCGCTGCTCGATCCGCCAATGAACCGGCCCGCCGGTTCGTCAGGTTCGTTCCCGTCTTCATGTGAAAGCTCCCGAGTAGTCCATCCTCCGGCAGTGCGGGGTGCACCGCCTCTCACGGAGGACTTGCCGGCTCGGGAGCAAATCTAACAGGTTGCCTGAAGATGTTTTCGGCGGGCGGCGAAGACCCACCCGAGTGTCACTCCTTACTCACACCCTGCATCGAATTCGTTCTGGAACGCCAGGAAGTCGAAGATCGTCAGGTCGCCGTCGCCATCAAAATCGGCGGCCGGGTCGCCGGCGTCGAACAGGTTCTGGAAGGCCAGGAAGTCGAAGATCGTCAACTCGCCGTCGCCGTCCAGATCGACGCGGCAGTCATCGCCGCCGGGCTGCCAGACCACGAAGTTGTCCGGCTGGCTTCCGGGGGTCATGACGATGTCGCCAACCTGCGTCAGGTCGCCCGTGTCCTCGATGCGGAAGCTGTAGATGCCGCTCATGTCGTCGAACACCGTCGAGTTATCGGTGACGAACAGGAACTGGCCCGCGGGCAAGTCGAGCGTGCCGACGGTGCCAAGCGTGCCCTGGCTGCCAACGTCGAACGAAACGCCCAGCGCCGTGAGCGCGCCGGTCTCGTTGTCGGTCGAGAAGCCCTGCACCGTCGCGTCTCGGCCGTGGCCGGCGTACACGAAGCGGTTGTCCGGGCTCACCGTCACCCACGCGGGCGAGTCTCCGGGACTGATGAATGGCGCGCCGGGCATGAACTCGAGCGATCCACCCACACCCACGCGGAAGCCCAGCACGTCGTTGCCGGTGCCGCTGATGCCCCCGCCAGCGTACAGCCATTCGCCATTGGGCGCCAGCCACATGTCCAGTGCGAAGTTGGGCGCCGTAAACACGAAGCCCACCTCGCCCAATTGCCCGGCAGCATCGACCGCGTACGACGTCACGTTGGCCGTGCCACCGCCGAAGGCCGAGTCCTGCACGAAGATCAGCCGGCGATCGTGATCTGCCTCGATGTTGGTGATGAACGAGCCCTCGGGCGTGGCGTCCACTTCCACGAGCGAGCCCGTCATCGGGGAACCGCCCGGCGTGTAGCGATACACCCGTGCGAACGACTGACCGAGGTTTGATTCGGCCACGGCGATGTACTCGTCGTCGATCCACGCCATGCCAAGCGGCGCGTTGGGCACGCTGAAGGTGTCCAGGATTTCCATCGTGCCGTCGACGTCGATCTCGATGATCGTCAGTTGCTCGGGGTCGAGCGCCGTTGCGTGGCCGGTCGCCAGATAACGCCCGCCCGCCGAGAGCGCGATGCCTTCGACGTTCGTCCCAGGCAGCGAGCCCGTGCCAGCCGGCCGCTCGTCGATGACCAGGTAATCCACTTGAACGAGGGCGCCCGAGGCATCGGGCTGCAGGCTCGTGACGGCGCCCAGCAGGTTGCCGTTGTTGCCAACGAACACGGTCGGGTCGGCGGCCTGGCCAAACGCGATCGAGCCGGCGGAAAGGACGAGCGCGGCGGTGGTAAGACGTCCGAAGGGCATGGGTCGATCCTCCTTGGATGGGGTCACGCTACAGCGTAACCGATCGACCGCAATTGTCTGCCTGACGACCGCCAAACAATGCCAAGAGAACCGCGACGCGCCCGCAGATCGATCGCTATCGGACGTCGCTGGCGTTCATCAGGCCGGCACGACCGCCTCGGCCTCGCCGGCAAGCTGTGCGATGATCTCACCCACGCTGTACGTCACGGCCTTGCCCGCCAGCAGCACGCGGTCGCCTTGGTCGGTCGTCGCCACGTCGCAGCGCAGCTCGCCGCCACGCCGCGACACCTGCCGCGCCGCCAGCCGGCTCTTGCCAAGCCGCTTTGCCCAGTAGGGCGCGAGCGCGCAGTGCGCGCTGCCGGTCACCGGGTCTTCGTCCACGCCCGCCCGCGGGGCAAAGAACCGCGACACGAAGTCGTGGCTCGCCCCCGGAGCCGTTGCGATCACGCCGTGGGCCTCGATCGCCGCCAGCTTTTTCATATCGGGCTCGAGCTCGTGCACCTCGCGCTTGCTGTCGTACACGGCGATGTACAGCGGGTGCGCATCATCGCCCACGCCGATGTTCTCTGTCGTACGCAGGAGTTCCGCCGGGCTGGCCCCGAGCGCCTCCACGATTGCCGCGTGTCCGTCGCACGCCACGGTGCGCCGGGCGGGGAAGTCCATGACAATCAGGTCGTCGTCGTTCTGCTTCTCGTGCCAGACCGTCAACGGCCCGCTCAGGCTCTCGAAGGTCAAACGCTCGACCACTTCGTCCAGGTGGTTCCACAGCACGTGCGCCGCCGCCAGCGTCGCGTGACCGCACAGGGGCACCTCAACGGTGGGCGTAAACCATCGCAGCCTGCGATCGGCATCGCCATCGCTGGGCGGGCCGACGAAGACCGTCTCGCTCAGGTTCTGCTCGGCGGCCACCTGCTTCATCACGGCCTCGGACGGCCATTGCTCGACCGGCACCACCACGGCGGGGTTGCCACCAAAGACACTGGCGGTGAAGGCGTCGACGTGGAAGATCTTCATGCGGACCCCCTATCGGTTCAAGTCTCTCAGGCTAGCGCCGGCCGAGCACCGGCGCAAACCCCAGCCCTCGCCGCAGATCAACGATCTGGCCGCAGTGCGTCGCGATGTGGAACCCCATGCGTAGCGCCAGATCGGAGACGGTGGTCTGCCCGGCGCCCCACGGCGTCTGGCGCGACAGTGCCGCCGCGTCGGCTTCGCGTAAAGCCTGCGCCAGCCGCTGGTGCGCCGCGTGCATGATCTCCAGCGAGCGATCGAGCCCCGGATATCGATCGGGCTCATCCGTGGGCGTCGAGCCGAAGCTGACGCTCTCGGTCGCGAACCGCTGCGCATCGCCCTGGTCCCCAATGACGAAGGCCTCGGGCGGCAGTTCACCCGGATCGTCGCGCCCCAGCACCCGATCGACGCAGCGGTGCGCCGTCAGCGCCAAGTGCCCGAGCGTCCACGCGGCATGGTTGGGCATGGCCGGCGCCTGCGTGGTGCGGTTGCCATCGTCAAAGCCCACCAGGAATCGCTCGAAGAGCGTCTGCGTATGCAGGATGTTGTGGGCCAGGAATTCGCCGTGCGCCGCGTCGTTCATCCGCATCTCCTATCTGTTCTCTCGCCGTGCGAACACCGCGGCCCCAAGGACGAACGCGCCCGCGCCGATGAGCACGAGCAGCCCGATGGGCAGCAGCATCTCGCCCGCGCTCAGCCCGCGCCATAGCCCGCCCTCGATCGCCAGGATGCCCCACTTGACCGGGCTGACGTGCCCGACCTGCCGAAGCCAGGGCGGCATGAACGCCAGCGGGATCGCCCCGCCCCCGATCATCGCCAGCGTCAGCAGGCATGCCCAGCCGATGCCGCTGGCCGCCGCCTCCGTGCGCGCCACCACCGAAAGCAGCATCATGATGCCCACGAAGCACAGCGAGACGGCAAGCAACGCAACCACGAGCGTCACCGGCGCCACGGGCCGCACGCCGAAGGCCAGCCACGCGACCGCCAGCATCACCACGCACACCAGCAGCGTGGTCGCCAGGCACGCCACCGCCTTGCCCATCACGATGTGCCATCGGCAGATGGGCGCCACGCGCAGCCGCGTGAGCGTGCCGCCCGTCCGTTCGCCCACCAGCGACACCCCGAACACCGCCGCGCAGCCCATCACGCCCCAGAGCATGGCCTGAGGGAAGCTGATCGCGAACGAGCTCACCGCCGTCGCGTCGGCGACGGCCGTCACCTCGACCTGATCGATATCGACGATGTCCAGGCCGGCGGCATCGCCCTGGCCACCAGCGGGCGTCTCGGAGACCACGCCCTCGGCCGCGCGGAGCAATGCCTGCACGGCCATCCGCTGCGCCGGGTCCATGTCCCGGGCGCCCGCCAGCAGCTCGCGCGCTTCACCGACCATCTGCCGCGAACGCTCGGGGTCGAGCATGTTGCGTCCGAACTGCTGGAACACCGCCCGCGTGGCCATGCCCTCCAGCATCGCCCGGGTGCCCCGGCCGCTGGGGCCGCTGCCGATCTCGAGGCGCATGGGCGAGCCGGCAAAGGGCATCGTCGCCGCCTCGCCGAAGCCATCGGGGAACACGAAGTACGCCTCGACCGCGCCGGTGCGCACGAGCTGGCGCGCCTGCTCGGCCGACTCGGCCCGCACGGGGGCGATCTGTCCATCCTCGACGAGCCCGGCGATCACGCCGCGCGAGTCCTGCGAATCGTCGAGATCGACCAGCGCCACGTCCAGCGCCCGCGGGCCCTCGCCGGCCGCCGAGCCGCTGAACACCGCGCCGAAGAGGATGCCAAAGAGCAGCGGGAACACGAGCGTGAAGAACAACGCCACGCGGTCGCGCGACAGCAGACGCACGTCCTTGGCCGCCAGCACCAGCACCACGCGCCACCCCGACGCCACGCCGCTCAATGCCGGTGCTCCCGGCCGGTGAGCGTCAGGAAGACGGCCTCCAGGTCGGGCGTCTCCACGCGCAGCTCGGCGATGGTCGAGCCGTGGTCGGCGATGAGCCTGGAGAGCTCGTCCAGCGGCGAGCTCGTCGCCGTGCGCTGCTCGTCGTGGCCGTGGCGGCGCACCACCACCATGCTCGGCCCGCCGTGGGCTTCGACCAGCTCGCCCACCGTGCCCAGCGCCAGCAGCCGGCCGTGGTCGACGATGGCCACGCGATCGCACAGCCGGGCGGCCTCTTCCATGTAGTGCGTGCTGAACAGCACCGTCACGCCCGCGGCCTTCAGCCCGGCCACGATGTCGAAGATGGCGTTGCGAGACTGTGGGTCCACGCCCGCCGTGGGCTCGTCCAGCAGCACCAGCCGCGGCCGGCCCACCAGCGCGGCGGCCAGGTTCAGCCGGCGCTTCATGCCGCCCGAGAAGCCCGCCACGCGATGGTGGGCCCGGTCGGTCAGGCCAACCAGCTCGAGCAACTCGCCCGCGCGGGCGAGGGCCTCGCGCCGGCCCAGACCGTGCAGCCGGGCGAAGAGCACCAGGTTCTCGCGCGCCGTCATGGGCTCGTACAGCGCGATGGCCTGGGGGGCCACGCCGATGCGCCGGCGCATGGCCGGGTCGGCCGGGCTGCCGAAATCATCGTCCTCCCCCAGCGTCACCGTGCCGCGGTCGGGGCGCAAGAGGCCCACGGCCATGCCGATGGTCGTGGTCTTGCCCGCGCCGTTGGGGCCCAGCAGGCCCATCACCTCGCCCGCGGCGACCTCCAGCGACAGCCCGTCCACCGCCGTGACGCGGCCGAAGCGCTTGTGGACGTCGGTGAGCTGCAGCACGGGCCAGTGTACGAGTGGCCGGTACCATCGGCGATGCCACCCGCCCCCCCTTGCGTTATCCCCAGCCCCCACGCCCAGCCCATCCCCGTCGGCCCCGGTCACCCGCTGCTGGTCATCGCCGGGCCGTGCACGCTGGAGAGCAGGGACATGGGCCTGACCGTCGGCCGCGCGCTCAAGCGGGCCTGCGAAGAGGCTGGTGGGGGGGCGGGCCTGCCCTACGTCTTCAAGGCAAGCTTCGACAAGGCCAACCGCTCCAGCGCGGGCTCGCCCCGCGGGCCGGGCATCGACGAGGGGCTCCGCTGGCTCGAAGACATCGGCCGCGAGTTGGGCTGCCCGGTCACCACCGACATCCACCTGCCCGAGCAGGCCGACAAGGTCGTTCAGGTCGCCAGCATCGTCCAGATCCCCGCGTTCCTGTGCCGCCAGAGCGACCTGCTCGAGGCCGCCGCCCGCGCCGCCGCGCCCACCGGCGCCGCCGTGAACGTCAAGAAGGGCCAGTTCCTCAGCCCAAGGGAGATGCTCGGGCCCATCAAGAAGCTCCACGAGGCCGGGTGCGACAACACCCTGCTCACCGAGCGCGGGACGTTCTTCGGCTACCACCGCCTGGTGAACGATTTTCTCGGCGTCGGCGACATGATGGAGCTCGACCGCAGCGCGTTCTGCGATCGGGGGCCGGCGCCGGTGTGCTTCGACGCCACGCACAGCACGCAGCTTCCCGGAGCGGGCGCGCAGACCGGCGGGCGGCCCGAGCGTGCGGGGATGCTGGCCGCGGCCGCCGTCGCCGCGGGCGTGCACGCGCTGTTCATCGAGAGCCACCCAGACCCCACCAGCGCCTGGAGCGACGGGGCCACCCAGCTCACGCCGGACGCCGCCGCGGCGGTCATCGCCCAATGCGCGAGGATCCGGGCGGCGATGGGCTGAGATTTCCTTGGTGATCCGGGCGACTCGTGGTATGCTGCGCACAGGCCAACGGAGGACCCCGCCATGCGCACCGCCGCGTCGATCGCCATCCTGATCGCAACCAGCACCGCCGCCGCCCAGACCTCGCCCAACGCCATCGAGATCGTCGTCGACCCGCCCATCATCGAGCGTGGGGAGAGCGCCACCATCGAGCTGCGCGCCCACTTCGAGTCGCGCGTGGACTTCGCCATCGCCTACGTCTTCACGAGCCTGGTGTGCGACACCGGCTCGGACTACCTCTCCGATCACCGCCTCCTGTCGCCGATGGACGGCCCGGGCACGCAGCGCGGGTTCGAGACCATCGCGGGCATCGAGAACATCGTCGCCGCGCAGATCCAGTTCCACGACATCCGTGCCGACCCGACGGACCCGATGCCCTTCTGGTCGGCCACCTACACCGCCAACCACCCCGCCCCGGTCTTCGGATGGGAGATCGCCTTCCAGACGCGAACGGCAAGGTACTCGGTGTTCGAGTGCGAATACTGCGCCTCGTACCACTCGCGCTTGCACCTCCTGGAAGAGGGCAACGCCACGCTGACGGTCGTCGCCTGCCGGGCCGACATCAACCAGGACCGGCAGCTGGACCTCTTCGATTACCTTGCCTTCTTCAACGCCTTCGACGCGGGCGAGGCCATCGCCGACTTCGACTTCGACGGCGAGCTGACGGTGTTCGACTTCCTGGCCTTCCAGAACCGCTTCGACGCGGGTTGTTCCTGACGCACGCCGGGCCCGGGGCACGCGCGCCCGGGGCGGGCGCCGCGTTGCGCGGGGCCGGGAGCGCGGTGCGCGGGCTGCGCAACGCGTTGCGCGGGGCCGAGGCGCTGGTGCGCGGGCCGCGCATCGCGTTGCGCGGGGCAGGTATCGCGTTGCGCGGGCCGCACAACGCGTTGCGCAGGGCGAAGGCACTGTTGCGCAGGCCGCGCAACGCGTTGCGCGGAGCAGAGAAATCGTGTTTTCGGACCGCCAACCCGCGCCGCGGGCCCTCCGGCGACGCCGGGCCCGCCCGCCCGCGGCTCGCGCGGGCGCGGGCCGCACGTCCGCTAAACTCAGGCCATGACCCCCACCCTCGCGGCGCCCTTCCTCCCCTGGCTGCACGATTTGGACCCGATCGCCCTCCGCCTGGGCCCGGCGACGATCTACTGGTACGGGATTTCCTATGTGCTGGGGTTCGCCCTGGCCTACCTGCTGCTCCGCGTGGCCGCCGGGCGCGGGCTGACGCCCATCCCCGGGGCGGCCATCGGCGACCTGGTGCTCTTCGGGGGCATCGGCGGGGTGGTCGGCGGCCGGGTTGGCTACCTCGTGCTCTACCAGCCGTCGCTGCTGGGCGAGTTCACCGGCGGCTTCCCCTTCTGGGCGGCCCTGAACATCGCCAAGGGGGGCATGGCCAGCCACGGGGGCATGGTCGGGGCGTTGCTGGGGCTGGCCCTGCTGGCCCGGCTGCTGCGGCGTCGCGCGGCGAAGGAAAACCTCCCAGAGCTCGCGCGCGTGCCCACGCTGCACCTGGTTGACCTGGCCTGCGCGGTGGCGCCCGTGGGCCTGATGTGCGGGCGGCTGGCCAACTTCGTGAACGGTGAATTGCTCGGCAAGGTCGTCGCCCGCCCGCCCTACGAAGAAGGCGCCGTGCTTCTATGGTGGAGCGTGCAGTTCCCCCAGGAGATCCTCTCGCGCGCGGGCACGGGCGAGGTGACCGACCGGCAGGTGCAGATGGCCGCCGAGGCGGTGGGCATGAGCTACCTGGAGCTGCTCAACCCCGAGGGCATGGCCCGCTTCGAGCTGGCCTACCAGGACATGCTGGCCGATTTGCGCGGGGGCGGTGGGGGTGGGGCGGCGGCCGAGCGCGCGGCCAACTTCATGCAGGCGTTCCTGAACGCCCGCCACCCCAGCCAGCTCTATCAGGCGGCCGTCGAGGGGCCGCTGCTGCTGCTGGCGCTCTTCATCGTGTGGGCCCGCCCGCGCGTGGCCGGCGTGGTGACGGCGTGGTTCATGATTCTTTACGGCCTGGGGCGGATCTTCACCGAGTTCTACCGCCTGCCCGACACCCAGTTCGCCGTCGCCCGGCCCATGGGCCTCAGCCGCGGGCAGTGGCTGAGCGTGGCGCTGGTCGTGGGCGGCTTCGCGCTGCTCGGCTTCGTCGTCGCGCGGGCGAAGAAGGCCCAGCGGCTGGGCGCGTCAGTCCCCCGCTTCGGCGGCTGGCGGCGCCCGGCCTTCGGCGCCGGCGCGCCCGCCTCCGGCGTCAGCGCGCCGACCCCCAGCGTCAGCGCGACGACCAAGCCGGGCGACGCCCATGGTCGCGGCGCCGCCGACGACGACCAGCCCCAGTGACGCGGCGACCTGCCCGAGCGATGGCATGAACGCCCGCGTGGGCCAGTCCTTGGGCTCGACCTCGGCCGCGGTCTCCTGCGTGAGGATCTGGCCCTTGATGACCTCGCCCGCCGCGGGCGGCACGGCCTCGCGGAAGGGGTAGAGCCCCGCCGGCGCGCCCAGCAGCAGCCCCAGCAGCACGGCCAGGGTTGCCTTCTCGTACTTGTGCAGCAGCCAGCGGAGCAGGTTGCTGACCCCCGCGATGCCCACCAGCACGCCCGCGCCGATGGGCACGACCGTGGCCAGGGCCGACGCGTCGCCGCGGGAGAGGTCCTTGATGGCGGTGACGACGGCCTCGTACTGGCCCAGCAGCAGGAGCAGGTAGGCCCCGCTGACCCCCGGCAGCACCATCGCCGCCGCCCCCGCGGCCCCGGCGACGACCAGCATGAGCCAACCCCCACCGCCCCCACCGCCACTTGCGCCCCCGCCGCCGCCGCCCGCGCCCATCTCCTGGGCCGCCACGACGGCCAGCATGCCCGCCAGCCCCAGCAGGGCGAAGGCCACCAGCCGGGGGCTCAGCGGCCGGACCAGCGCATACAGCGAGGGCACGCCCCCGATCGTGAGCCCGATGAACAGGGCGTACATGGCCCAGCGAGCCTCGGCGAGCCCGTAGGACACCGGCAGGGCCCCCAGCGCGATGGCCGAGCCGGCCCCCAGCACGATCAGGGCCAGCGTGACGATGGTGGCGGCCGAGAGCCGCAGCCGCGTGGCGTCGCTGACGGCGTCGACGAACCGGCGGTACACCCCCGCCGCCACGAGCATGGTGCCCCCGCTGATGCCCGGCACGAGGTTGGCCAGCCCCATGAGCCCCCCGCCCACCAGCAGCCGCAGGAACGGCGGCCGCGCGGGCGGCGTGGGCATGGGCCCCGGCTCGGTCGGTGGTGCGGACGATGGAGGGGGTGAATCGGTGCTCATGCGGGAGGTCGCCAAGGCTTCGGGGCGGCCGGCTCTACCATCGGCCCGACCCAGACGGCGACGATAGGAGGCACGATGGCGATTCTGGTAACCGGGGCGGCGGGCTACATCGGCTCGCACGCCGTGCAGCGGCTCTTGAAGGACGGCCGGACCGTCGTCGGGCTAGACAACATGCAGCGCGGCAACCGCGGGGCCATCGACGCCCTGCGCGAGCTCGGCGGGCGAAGGTTCACCTTCGAGCAGGGCGACACCACCGACCGCAGCCACATGGAACGCCTCATGATGGGCCACCACGTCCAGGCCGTGCTGCACTTTGCCGCCCTGAGCCTGGTGGGCGAGAGCGTGCTGCGGCCGCTGGAGTACCACCGCAACAACAGCCTGGTGCCCTTGCTCGAGGCCGTGCGCGATGCGCGCGTCACGCGCCTGGTCTTCTCCAGCACGTGCGCCGTCTACGGCCAGCCGCCCTCGATGCCCGTGACCGAAGAAGCGCCCCTGGCGCCGGTGAGCCCCTACGGCGTCAGCAAGCTGCACGGGGAGCAGGTGCTGGACGACTACCTGGAGGCGCGGCGGCGCGAGGGCTCGACGTTCGCCTTCGCCGCGCTGCGGTACTTCAACGTCGCCGGCTGCGATCGCACGGGCGTCCTGGGCGAAGACCACGACCCGCACAGCCACATCATCCCCATCGTGCTGGAGGTCGCCCTGGGCAAGCGCGAGAAGATCACCATCTTCGGCGACGACTACGAGACGCCCGACGGCACGTGCATCCGCGACTACATCCACGTGGAGGACCTGGTCGACGCCCACGTGCGGGTGCTCGAGGCGCTCGAAGACGGCCAGAGCCGCCGGTACAACCTGGGCATCGGCAAGGGCTACTCGGTCAAGGACATCGTCGAGAGCTGCCGCCGCGTGACCGGGCACGCCATTCCCGCGGAGATCGGCCCCCGGCGCCCGGGCGACCCGCCCGCGCTCTACGCCGACCCGGCGAAGGTGCAGGCCGAACTGGGCTGGCAGGCCGGAATAACCGACCTCGACGAGGTCATCGACTCGGCATGGACGTGGATGAAGGCCAATCCCAAGGGGTACGGATCATGACCCGGTTGCTTTGCATCGTCGCCGTTCTCGCCTGCGCCACGCTCTGCCTGAGCGACCCGGACGTCGCCACCCGGGCGCCGATCTGGCCCGCGCGGGCCTTCGAGGCGCAGCTGGGCGACAAGGGCGTCATCATTCCGGTGGGCGGAGACCCGCGCCGATACGAGTCCTTCCAGGTCGGCTTTTTCATGGATCGGCCCGAGGTACCCGGCGTGGCCGAGCACGCGGCCGTACTGCTCGAACGCGTGGGCGACGTCGCGTCCGAGGTGGTCCCGGGAAGCGTCCGGCCCGAGGGCCGCAACGCGCTGGTATTCGAGATCTCGCCGGCCCAGGCGGCGGCCATGCCCGAGGGCGGCGTGCAGACCGTCGTGTTCGCCTCGCTGCGACCCGGAACGCTCGAGATCGAGCGCACGTGGATGGCCTGCGAGCCCGCCACCGCCGACGACGTGCGCGGCATCGCGGTGATCATTCCCGGCACCTTCGGCTATCCGCCCGAGCTCTACGAGAAGTGGTCGGCCGACCTGCGCTCCCGCGGCTGGAGCGTGCTGCGCCTGCTCAGCCAGCCGTCGCGCTTCACCGAGCAGATCCTCATCGACGTTCCCGCGGGCGAAGGTCCTCAGGAAGGCCGCGCGTTCGCCGATCACGCCGATGATCGCACGGCCGAGACCGCGTACGCCGTCGAGGCGGGCGTCCGGTTCATGACCGAGCGCGATGGTCGGCTGGAGGGCAAGCCGCGGGCCATCCTGGGTTTCAGCGGCGGCGCGATCCTGCTGCCGGCCGTCGTGGCGCGAAACCCCGGGGCATACGAGACGGCCGTGCTGGTCGCCGGCGGCGCCAACGCGGCGGGCATCAGCATCGACAGCACCTTCATGAAGCAGTTCATCAAGTCGGTCTTCTTCACCTTCCAAGGAGAGGACAAGGCCGCGGACCGGGACGAGTTCGAGCGCGCCTACCTCCAGCAATCCACGCTGGACGGCTACCACGCGGCGGCGCACTTCGATCCGGACACGCGTGTGCTCGTCGTCGACGGTTCGTTCGACAAGGCCGTCCCGTTCGAGTCCAGCGCGCTCATGGTCGATCGCCTTCGAGAGAGCGGGGTGACCCCAGTGCGCCGCACGTATCCCACCAACCACGTCATGCTGTTCATGTCATTGAGCGAGATGGTCGGCCAGGTCAACCAATGGGTCGACGGCGGCGAACTCGGCCTGCCGCCGGGGGAGGAGTCGAAGGACTCGCCCTAAGATTCCTCTTCATGGACGCATTGGTCAGCCCATACCACTTCACCACGCGCGAGGCGCCCGTCATGGCGGCCGTGCTGCTGGCAGACCAGGTGTACACCCTCCTGCCCTCGCCCCAGGGCGTGAGCCCCACCGCCGCCCGCTCGGCCGCCGACCGCGTGCCCG
Organism: Phycisphaerales bacterium; assembly: GCA_040221175.1. Lineage (NCBI taxonomy): Bacteria > Pseudomonadati > Planctomycetota > Phycisphaerae > Phycisphaerales > Phycisphaerales bacterium. The sequence goes on along the minus strand of JAVJVK010000013.1, from coordinate 229,836 downwards.
AATACCTGGACATGATCCGAAGCTGGCGGTGGAGCCAGCCGCTGTGGGAAGCCGGCGTGGTCTTGCCCTCGGTCGATGAATTGGCCCACCCGGCCGCCGAGATGGCCAGCGCCTGGAAGCGGCTGACCACCGACCCCGCGTGCGCCGCGCTGGGCCCGCTGATGCGGCTCGACCTGTTTGGCGACGAAGACGACTACCTGCAAGCCGTCGCCCGCGACGTGCTTCGGGCCGGGCCCGACCCCGGCGTGAGCGTGCCGGTCATGCTTGGCCTTGATCGCTACGCCGCCCGCCATGCGCTTACCGTCGTGCGCCCCGAGCCCAGCAGCGTGGTCCAGAAGGCCGAGGCCCGGCTGAGCAAGACGCGCGACCGCCTGGCGCTGGTGCTGCCGGTATTGCTCCAGGCCGATGCCGACAGCATCGTGATTGCGCGCGACATGCTCGAGCCCGAGCTCGAAGCCCTTCGCGCCGCCATGGATGCCGCCGTCGAAGCGCTGCACCTCGCGCCCGTGCGTGGCCAGGGACCGGGCCCCGAGCGCGAGGCCTGGTGCGGCCGGGCCCGCGAGGCCGCAACCCGATACGCCGACGCGTTCGACGCGCACCTTCCCGAGATCGCCGCGTGCCAGGACGAAGACGCCCCCGCCCTCATGCGCGGCCTGGTCAGCGTGACGCTCAGCACGCTGCCGGTTGACGTGGTCCTCCATGCCAGCGCCATGGCCACCGAGCGACTGGGGACGCGCGCCCCGCGCCCACTGAGCCCCAACGAGCTGGCGCCCGTTGATGAGCTTGCCAGCGCGAGCGTGTCGTCGATGGTCGTCCGCGTGATGAGCAAAGATGCCGCCGCCTGAAACCACGACGAACGAACTGATCCACGAGCGCAGCCCCTATCTCCTCCAGCATGCGCACAACCCCGTGCCGTGGATGCCATGGAGCCAGGCCGCCTTCGATGAAGCCCGCCGCCGCGACGTGCCCATCTTCCTGAGCATCGGCTACGCCACCTGCTACTGGTGCCACGTCATGGAGCGGGAGAGCTTCGATGACCACGCCGTGGCGCAGGCTATGGCCGAACGCTTCGTGTGCGTCAAGGTCGATCGCGAAGAACGCCCCGACATCGACGAGGCCTACATGGCCGCCACGCAGATCATGACCGGCAGCGGCGGCTGGCCCATGAGCGTGTTCCTCGAACCCACCGCCGGCAAGCCCTTCTGGGCCGGCACGTACTTCCCGCCCGAGCCCATGCACGGCCGGCCGAGCTTCCTGGAGGTGCTCCAGGGCATCTCGCAGGCCTGGAACGAGCAGCGCGGCGAGGTGATGGAACAAGCCGACAAGCTGGCCGAGGCCGTCAGCGATGGGCTGGGCGTGACCACCGGCGAGCGCATCGACGTGGGGCCGCAGGCGATCGCCGAGGCCGTGCGCACGCTGCTGACCATGGTCGATCGCACCAACGGCGGATTCGGCGGCGCGCCCAAGTTCCCACAGCCGGTATATCTTGAGCTCCTGCTCGCCGCGCGCGACGCGGCCGACGAGGCCACGAAGCATGCCTCCGACGTCGCGCTGCGCCACGCGCTCGATCGCATGATGGTCGGCGGCATCCACGACCACGTCGGCGGGGGCTTCCACCGTTACGCCGTTGACGCCAACTGGACCGTGCCGCACTTCGAGAAGATGCTGTACGACAACGCGCAGCTCCTTGCCGCATATGCCCGCGGGTCGCGTGTCTTTGGTGACGATGGATACGCCCACGCGGCCCGGCGCATCATCGACTGGGCCGAGCGGGAGATGCGTCTGGATTCCGGCGGCTTCGCGAGCGCACTGGATGCCGAGGTTGATGGACGCGAGGGCCTGAACTACCTCTGGACCGCCCACCAGGTGCGCGCCGCGCTTCCCGAAGGCGAAGCCGACCTCGCCGTCTCGCTCTACGGCCTCGATCACGGCCCCAACTTCCAGGATCCCCACCACCGCGATGCGCCGCCGGCGAACGTGCTCCGGCTGGACGACCGCCTCGAGAAGTACGCGACCGAGCACGACCTGAACGCCACCAAGCTGCGCGAACGCCTCGACCAGATCAACGCCCGGCTCCTCGACGCGCGCGACCAGCGCAAGGCTCCAATCCGCGATGACAAGTGCCTGGCCGCATGGAACGCCATGATGCTGCACGCCTTGGCCGCCGCGGCCATCGAATTGCACGATCCCAAGCTGCTCCAGCAGGCGGATCGCACGGCCGCGTTCCTGCGCAAGCACATGATCGCCGGCGACGGGCTGCCGGTGCGAAGCTGGCGCGACGGCGATCGAGCCGACTCCGGCTTTCTCGAAGATGCCGCGTGGTGCATCCGCGGCCTGGCCGAACTCGCCCGCGCTCGCATCGTGCTCGAAGCCGGGGATCCGGCACCACTCATCGCCGAAGCAAAGATGATGCTCGAAACCGCATTGGCACGCTTCGGCGAATCCGATGAGCCGGGCGTGCTCTACGACACTCGGTCCGCCGAGCTGTTCGTGCGAGGCCGGAGCACCTACGACGGCGCCACGCCATGTGCCCACTCGGTGCTGTTGGACGCGATGGCGACGTTGCACGAGATTGCGCCCGAGTCGGGTGCGCTCGATCACGCGGCGGCCGTCTTAAAGGCCCTTTCGCCAGCGATTGCCGAGTCTCCGCTGGGCACGGCTGGCTCGACGGCCGCCCTCTTGCGGTTCATGCGGCAGAACCAGCACTTTGCCGAATCGGTCATCGATGCCGAACTCGAACGCGTGCGTTCCATGCCTGAGCCCGTCGACGACTCGTTCACGCCCGTGGAGATCTACGCCAGCGGCGACCGCGTCACGCTCGGTCCGGACCTGCCCGCCCAGTTCCACCTGGTCGTTCGCATCAAGGAGGGCTGGCACGTCTACGCCGCCGAACCGGGGAACGCCGACTTGCCGCCCCTGCGCGTCGGCGTACGTGGCGGGTCGGGCGTGCGCGTGTACGCCGACTACCCGAACGGCACGCCGTGGTCGCACGACGAGTCCATCCTGGTGCACGAGGGCGAGATCGAGTTCCCCGTCGCGCTCGAGCTGGAGGGCGAGTGGTCGGGCCGGCCCATCCTCGTGGTCAGCTATCAGGCGTGCGACGATGCTCGATGCCTGCCCGTGCGCACCGTGGAGCTCGACGTGGCGATCGATCGTCAGTGCGAGGGCGAGCTGGGCGTCGACTAGCGGGCCTGCATGAGGGCCGCGACGCGCCTTTCGGTCGGCGGGTGCGTGGCAAACAGATCGCTCAGCGTCTTGCCGCCCGTGAGCGGTTCGATGATGAACAGGTTGTTCTGCGCAGGGTTGGGGTTGTGCATCGGGATGCGCTTGGCGTACATCTCCAGCTTGCGCAGGGCGTTGATCAGCCCGTCGGGCGAACCGGCGATGCTGGCGCCGTCCGCATCGGCCACGAACTCGCGCGAGCGGCTGATCATCGCCTTGATGATGGCTGCCCCGACGGCGCCCGCCAGCACGGCCACGATCGCCAGCAGCGGGTTTCCGTTGTCTCGGTTCCCGCCGAACAGGAACATCCAGTACGCCAGCATGCCCATGAGTCCGCCCACCGTCGCGGCGATGGTGCTGATCAGGGTGTCGCGGTTCTTGACGTGGGCCAGCTCATGGGCCATCACGCCGGCCAGTTCCTCGTACGTCAGCAGCTGCAAGGCGCCTTCGGTCACCGCCACCGCCGCGTGCCTGGGGCTTCGGCCTGTGGCAAAGGCGTTGGGCGCCTGGTGCGGGCACACGTACACCTTCGGCATGGGCAGGCCCGCGTGCTGACGCAGTTCGTCGACCAGGTCGTAGAGCTTCCCGCTGGTGACTTCCCGACCCCGCATCGACGCGATGGCGATCTTCCCCGAGAAGAAGAACGCGAAGAAGTTCATGGCGACGGCCAGCACCAGCGCGGGGAGAATGGCGTTTGCCCCACCAAGGGCGTAGCCAACCCCAACGACCAGCGCCATCAGGGCGCCCAGTAGCAGCACGGTCTTCGAGTTATTGACGAACGCGATCGACATGGCGTCAAGCTCCTTTGCTCGGTACCAACCGAGCAATGCATCGCGTTGTTCTTGCACATGACGCGCCCGCGGGCGTCGGATTATGCCGAGCCCTCGACGCCGCCCTCGACCGATTGCGGCGCATCGACGGGCTTGTCGGGCAGGCCTTCCTGACGCTTGCTCCATGCGTCGGCCGCCATTCTGGCAGCCACCACCAGGAGCGCCAGCGACACCACCAGGCGAACGGCCTGCAGCGGAAGCTTGTGCGTCAACGTTGCGCCCAGGCGGGCGCCGAAGAAAGCCGTGGGCGAGATGGCCGCCGCGATGATCAACGCATCGACCACGCTGCGGCCGTGCTCGGGCCCGAGGGTTGCCAGCTTGAGCGAGGCGCCCACGATTGCTGTCAGCACCATGACGGCCGAACTGGTGGCGATGGCGTTCTTGATGGGCATCTTGCAGAACACCTGCAGCATGGGCACCATGAGCACGCCGCCGCCGATGCCCAGCAGCCCGGCCACCAACCCCGTCGCGACGCCGATGGAGGTCAGCCTGATGGGGTGCACGCCCTTGGCGTCGAGCTCGGGCTCCTCGCTCTTCTTGAAGAACCGGTAGATGGTCATCAGCGCGTACGCGGCGATGAAGCCCGCCAGGATCTTCCGCAGCGTGAGCCCTTCGATCTGATTGGAGATCAGGACCCCGACGACGATCGAGATCGCCATCGCCGGAAGGATGACGCGGAGCGCCCCGTAGTGGATTGCCCCCGCCTTGCGATGGCGCAGCGCGGCCGGGAAGCTCACCACGGCGTTGACGACCATGGCCGAAGCCATGAACAGGTGATGCGCGCTGTCGGGGTCCGGGTCGGCCACGAACAGGGCAAGCGCGGGCAGCATGATCATCGAGCCGCCGATGCCCGCCAGCCCCCCCAGCACGCCGGCGAAGGCCCCGATAACCAGGCAGATCAAGATCTCGGTGAGGGTCATGCGGCCCAACGGTAGGGAAAGAGGCCCCCCATCGACGCTCGTGGCTCGCTTTTGTCCCCGGCCGGGGCACTTTGCCTTCAGCCACGGACGCGGAATGCCGACGTCGTCCGAGAACGGGAACTGACCGTTGGCTGACCGGATCGCCCCTGGCCCCTACCGTGGGCCAAGACGCGAGCCGGTCGGTCCCGAGGGGGTGGTGCCCCTGGGACCGCAACTGAAGATTGGGTGGAGCCTCGGGGCGTGGTGGCCCCGTTCGCCCGGTCGGCCGGCAAGCGGAGACCGGTGGTGGATCAGAAAAGTAAAGACATGAACGTGCGCGTTGAGCGCGAGGGCCGGACCTGCGCCGCCCCGACCCAGGACATGGTCGGCCTGGCCGCGGCATCGCGCGGCAAGAGGCCCTCGGCAGGCGTCCTCTGGCTGGGCGGCGCGGTGATGACCGTCGCAACGGCCATCATCGCCAAGCAGCTGGGCCCGGTGAGCCCCATGGCCGCCATCACGCCTCCGCAGGCGATGCAGACCCAGCCGGCCCAGGAACGCCCCTCGACCGAAGCGACGATCGACGCCGCAGCCGTCCAACCCGCGGCCCTGGCGACGCCCGCCTTCGCGTCGCTGGCCGGCGACGTCGAGCCCGACACGAGCCTGCGGTGGTTCAACGGCCGACCCGTCCGCCCAGCTCGGACCATCACGATGAAGGTGACGGCCTACTCGGCCGATGCGGCCTCGTGCTACCCCTTCGCCGATGGCCAGACCGCCACGCTGCACTCGGTGGACGCCAACGGCGGGTTCCTCGTTGCCGCCGATACCGACCTGCTGCCCTTTGGCACCATGCTGAGCATCGAGGGCTACAACGACGGCAAGGTCGTGCCGGTGCTGGACCGTGGCGGGGCCATCAAGGGCAACAGGCTCGACCTGCTGTTCCCCAGCCACGAGGCGGCGCTCCAGTGGGGCGTGAAGACGCTGGACGTGGTCATCTGGGAGTACGCCGACGGCAAGCCGGCGGTCGACCCCCGGAAGCAGCGGTCGTAAACAGCAATTGCCTTGCCGAGCGTTGACTCAATGAAACACAAGAGCCCGGGTTCTGGCCCGGGCTTCGTTCATTCGGCGATGGATAACCGGGGCTACTCGCGGTGCTTGCGATCCTTATCGTCGTCGCCGGCGATGGAGCCGCGCATCGACGTATCGGCCTGGATGTTCTGCATGCGGTAATAGTCCATGACACCCAGGTGGCCGCCGCGGAAGGCCTCGGCCATCGCCTTGGGCACTTCCGCCTCGGCCAGTACGACCAGTGCGCGGTTCTTCTGCTCCTCGGCCCGGAACTCCTGCTCGGCGGCGACGGCCATCGCGCGGCGCTTCTCGGCCTCGGCCTGGGCCCGCTTCTTGTCGGCCTCGGCCTGATCGGTCTGCAGCTTCGCGCCGATGTTCTCCCCCACGTCGATGTCGGCGATGTCGATCGAGAGGATCTCGAAGGCCGTGCCTGCGTCCAGCCCCTTCTCCATCACCACTTTAGAGATGTTGTCGGGATTCTCGAGAACTGCCTTGTGGTTCTGGGCCGAGCCGATGGTGGTCACGATGCCCTCGCCCACGCGGGCGATGATCGTTTCCTCGGTGGCGCCGCCGACCAGGCGGGCCAGGTTCGTACGCACCGTGACGCGGGCCTTGGCCTTGAGCTGGATGCCGTCCTGGGCCACCGCGTCGATCGTCGTGCGCGGCTGGTTCGCGCCCGGGCAGTCGATGACCTTGGGGTTCACGCTGGTGTTCACCGCGTCGAGGATGTCACGGCCGGCCAGATCGATGGCGGCGGCGACGTCCCACGGCAGGTCGATGCGGGCGTTGCTGGCCGCGATCATCGCGCTGACGACGTTGGGCACGCGGCCGCCGGCCAGGTAGTGGGTCTCGAGTTGGTCGGTGGAAATGTTGAGCTTGGCCTTCACCGCACGGATGCGGCTGAAGACGATCACGTTCATGTCCACTTTCCGAAGCCACATGCCGATCAGCGCGCCAAAGCTGACCTTGGCCTCGGACACGAACGCCTGGATCCAGAGCTTGATGAATCGGCCGAGGATCGCCACGATGACGATCAGAATGATCAGCAGGACGATGCCGATCGCGATCCAGACACCCGGGGGTATGTTTCCCATTCCTGAAACCTCCTGGAACCGTGCTCGGTCCGTGGCTGAGGCGGACTATAAGCCCACGGCGCGGGCCTGCAAGCCCGTCCGCAATCGGCGGGGTCCTCCCCACTCGCGACGCTGGCTGATCCTTATCCCTAGATCTGGCGAACTTTCAGTTGGATCCCGTCGGCCGACACCACGCGGACCGACGAGCCTCGTGCGATGTATCCGCTCTCGGCCACCGCGTCGTGCCGCTGGCCCTCGATCTTCACCACGCCAATGGGCCTGAGATCGGTCTGGGCTTCGCCCTCCTGCCCGACCAGCGCGATTCGCACCGCGTGTGCGGCATTGGAGGGGTTCGATGCCGGATCGTCGGGCTCGGGATTGCTCAGGATCAGGCCCTTGCCGATGGGCGTGTAGGGCAGCACCTTGAAGCCAAAGTACGTGGCCGTTGGCGCGATGACGATGACCGCCAGCATGCCGGTGACGCCCCAGGCCGTCTCATAGCTCCACAGGCAGACCACGCCGGCGATGGCCACCACCAGCGCCACGATGCCGATGATGCCCGCGCTGGGAACGAACAGTTCCAGCAGCCCGAGGAAGGCCGCCGAGGCGAGCAACAACAGCCCCCACACCAGCAGTGGATCCATCAGCCGCCCTCCCGGGCGTCGTCGGCCCGCTCGACCACGACGCTGAAGGCCGTGGCTTCCACGATACGCACGGGCTGCCCGCTTTCGATGATCGGTCCCACCGAGACAACGTCGACCAGATCTTCGCCAAAGCGGGCCCGGCCCGAGGGCCGCAGCACCCCCACCGCTTCGCCCACCGTTCCAACTTCGAGCCGTACGCGGGTCGTACCGGTCGACATCGCATCGAAGAACGAGGGCTGGTCGTCGTCGCCATCGGACGGCACGCTCTTGAGTATCAAGCGATTCAGCCCGGGAATGCTGCCCAGGTTCTTGGCGATCAGGAAGATGATGACGCCCGCCGTCGCCAGCGAGAGCAGCAGGACGACCACGCCGGTCAGCAGTTCGCCCTGGGTCTGGAAGCCATTGCCGCCGGTGAACGTGCCCAGCAGGCCAAGGAACACGAGCACCGCGCCGATCACGCCCGGCACGCCGAGCCCCGGAACCACGAATACCTCAACGAGCACGAGCAGCGCGCCCAGCCCCAGCGCTACGAACTCCCACCAGCCGGCCATGCCCACCATGGCGGCCGGCGCCAGCAGGCCCACGAGCGCCAGCATGCCGATCGCGCCGAACACGCCCAGCCCCGGGCTGGCCATCTCGACGAAGAAGCCCACGATGACGCACACGAGCAGCAGGCCGCGAATGAGCGGGTTGGACATGAACCGTGCGACCACGAACCAGAAGTTCTCTTCGTATCGCTCCAGCGACGTGGCGCCGAAGAACGCCTTGAGCTGTTCATCGTTCGTCACGACGCGATTGGCAACGCCGTATCGCACCAGTTGCTCGGCGGTCATGGTCACCGGCGCCTTGCCATCGGTCACGTACGCCACCACCTGCCACCCCCCACGGTCGCCTTCGCTGAGCGACGCCCGCGTCGTCGGCACGGCAAGGCCTCGGCTGAGTTCCTGCTGGGCGTCCAGGTCGGCCAGGCGCGGCGCCGCCGGCCGGAATGCCGTGGGATCGCTCGGGTCGGCCTGATCGGCGTCGGTCGCCTCGGGCTGGGACGTCGCCTGTCCGGTGCCCGCCGAAGGGATTTCAGACGATCGCGCCTCCGGTGGCTCGCCAAAGAGCATGCGATACTCGGCAAGGTCGATGAACATGCGCTCGCCAACGGGCTGGCCTTCCGGCCCCGGTCGGGTCCGCTCGATCATCCAGAGCTCGACGCCCAGCGAGACGAAGCCCTGCACGAGTTTCTCGTCGTACCCATTCCGTCGAGCCGAATCGACCAGGTCGACGAGCAAGGGCGCCAGGATCTTCTGCCGTTCTTCCTCGGACAATTGCTGGATGCCCATGAGTTGGGACACCTGGATCGGGATGGCATCGCCCAGCGTGCCCGGATCGTTTGTCACGATGTCGTCGCAGGCCATGGCGATGATCGCCCCGCCGCTGAACGCCGTGTTGTTGACCCAGGCCACGATCGTGGGAACTTGGCTGGTCTTGAGCAGATCGCTGATCTCGAGCACGGCTCCGACCTCGCCGCCGGGCGTGTCCAGTTCGATGACGACGGCCTGGGCGCCATCTTCCTGTGCTCGCTCCAGCCGCTGCTCGAGCCCCTTCATCGTGAACCGGTCGATGGCGGTGCGGATCGGCAGCACCACGACTTCCTGGGCCTGCCTCGACGCGGGTACCGACGAGATCGGCGCGGATTGGGCGGAGGCCTGACCGCCTTCCTGGGCCAGCCCCACCTCGACCGCCACGAGCGCCAAGGCCAGGAGAGAAACCAACGCCAGGCGCATGGCTCGCCAGGGCCGGCCACTGGTTGTCATGGGCAAATGGGTCATGCGAACAAGTATATTGCGGCGGGGACCGTGCCCCGGTCCCCTTACGTTTGGGAACCCCGACCGGTTTGTTCCACGGTCCACTCCAGGCGATCTCCCCGGCAATCGATGTGGACGGCAAACAGCCCCGGCAAGCCCGGCCGGTCGGCATCGACCCTGGAGAAGTCGTCATGGTCGTGGCGGTCGACCAGCGGCCAGATCACGCTCCGATCGGTCTCGGGCAGCGGCAATGCCGCGACCTTGCCGGGCTCGAACCACCGAAGCCGACCCTCAGGGATCTCCCGTTCGGGCACCTCCACCGGGCCGAGTACGCGGAAGTAGAACATGAGCCAGTGGCCCTTGCCCTCGAAGGCGCGTTCGCTGACAAGGCCCATGAGGTGGAGGCGCTCGACCGGCACCTCGATGCCCGCCTCCTCATGAATCTCGCGCTGGGCGCACTGATGGGGTGATTCGCCCGCCGCCGTGTCGAGCTTGCCGCCGATGGGCGAGCAAAGGCCCAGGTTGGGCGCCTTGCGGCGCTCGATCAGGAGGATTCGGCCTTGGCTGTCGCGCAGGTCGCACAGGCAAGCGAGCTTGTAGGGCAATTCGGAAGGTTGGCTCATGGGGAAGCGAGGCTAGGGGCACGCGGCGGACAAAAGAGATCCGCCCCGGGTGGTGCCGGGGCGGATCAAGTGGCTCGCAGCAAATGGTGGTGGTGGGAACTGCCGCGGAGCCGGTGGTGTTCAGATGGGCCGCCGAGATCGCCTCGGGGGCCCCACGAGAGGAGGACGAGATGCTTGCTCGAGGGGGGCACGCCGGGGCTCGTCCTTGAGCCCCTCGCACAACCGCGTGTGTAGCCCGCGACCCTGCGGGCCCCCTCGAGAACGCGTCGAGCCGTCCGTCAGAACGACCCGAGCCCCAGGGTGTCAGCCGAGGCCAGCACCCCTCTCTCTCCGACAGCCGGTGGCATCCGTCCAGCGGACGCCGGTATCCATGCGGGGTCGGCAGCGTCCTGCCGCCTGGCGCCCCGTCATCGCCTGTTGATCCAGGGATTCAGGAATCTCCTGCATCATTTCGAATCGACCTTTCGGACCAGGTTGGGCAAGTCGGCGAAGCGCCTTGCTCGATCCGCTTGCCAGCCGTCCTGGTCGTGGATCTCCAGCCGGTTGCGCACGCCCACGACCACCACCGCACGCCCGAGACCGGTCATTTCCAGGTGCTCCTTGGGCAGCATGATCCGCCCTTGGGCATCGACCGTGAGCATCTCGGCCAGGCCATACAGCGTGGCCTCGAGTTCGCTCTCGTCCTCGTTGGGTGTCAGGCTCTCGGCGCTCTGCTCGGCCAGCCGCTGGAACGTCTTGGCCGGGTAGAGCCGCAGGATGCCGTTGGGCCAGGGCACGCAGTACCACTGGTCGCCCTGCTCGTCGGGGTCCCACTGGGCCCGATGCTTCTTGGGCAGCGACAGACGCAGCTTGGCGTCGATGCTGTGCTCGGCATGTCCGGTGAAGAGCATCGGGCTGGGCACTCACGAGGGGCATTGCGTGGGATTATGACCCACTTTGCCCCACAATGCAACACTTTCTGCCCCCGATTTCGGCGAAACTTTGCATTTCTGTCCAGCCAACATCCGAATGATGCTAATCTGATCGGGTTGTGTTCATATTTGTGGCCCCTGCATCCGCAGTTCCCCCGTATCCGTACACTCGGGTTCTTGGCCCTACTCCGGGAGCTCGCGTGACCGAAACCAACCTCGATCCCGCCCAGGAGCGGCTTATTGCCGAGGCGTGCGACCGCCTGCCAACCGGGCTGTTCCTGCTTTCGGCTCGCCACGACAGCGATCGTGCGGGCGTGCTGGCGCTGGGCGTCCACCTGTGCGCGACCGAGCCCATGCTGATCTGCGTGCCGGTGCGGCGGGGGCACCGCATCGAACCGCTCATCCGCGATTCGCGCGCGTTTGCCGTGTGCAGCGTCTCGCCGAGCGATCGAGCCATGCGGCGTCGCTTCGAGCGATTTCCATCGGCTGAGGAATACCACGACCCGTTCGATGCGGTGGCGGTCCTTACGCTCGAGTCGGGCGCTCCGATCCTGGAATCGAGCGTGCTCGCATTCGACTGCGAGGTTGTCCGGCATGTAGACATGGACGCCGATCACGAGCTGTATATCGGTCGGGTGATCGCGGCGCGCCTGAACGGTGAGGCCCCGACGCCCACGCGGGCCTCGAACATCGGCCCGCTGCACCTGGATTAGGACGTGCGATCGCCGCGGCGCTCAGCCTGGCGTCATGGCTCGCCGCATCTGCTGGCCGCGCTCGATGAGTGCGTCGGAAGCGTCCTGTTCCACGGACGTGGGCTCGAGTTGATAGTGCCACTTGACCCGTGTCTCGAGGGGGAATGGCAGCAGCAGGAAGTCGATGGGCGGGTATTCATACCACGGCGCATTGGCCCAGGGAGCGGCGGTGAGGGGCTGGTAGCCCTCCTTGCGCATGCGCAGGTCGTACTGGCCGTAGTAGCGGAAGCCTACTTCCACGGGCGTTGCGCCGACCTCCACGCCGTTGAGCGTGACCAGGGCGCCCGGAGGGTCGCTGGTCACCACGATGGTGCGCGACGTGCAGCCCGAAATGGCGGCGCACGCGATGATCGCAGCCGTGCGCACGATCACGGCGTTGATCCCCTGACGGCCGCCCCACCGGCGCCCCCGCGTCGGCGAACCGAGGGCGGCGCGTCGGGCGTGTCGAACTCGTCGCCGCGGAATAGCCCGCCAAGGTAGGTCTGGCGGACCAGTTCGTTCTTGATGAGCGGGCCCGGGGCGCCCTCGGCGAAGACCTTGCCGTCGTTGATGATGTAGGCCCGGTCGCAGACTTTGAGGGTCTGGTGCACGTTGTGATCGGTGATCAGGCACGCGATACCGGCATCGCGGAGCGTGCGGATCTCCTGCTGGAGGTCCTCGACGGCGATCGGGTCGACCCCGCTGAAGGGCTCGTCGAGCATGATGATGCGGGGGCTGGTGACCAGGGCACGAGCGATCTCGAGCTTGCGCCGCTCGCCGCCCGAGCAGGTGCGAGCCTTCTCCTTGGTCTTCTTGGTCAGGCCGAAGCGGTCGAGCAACTCGCCCGCCCGCTGCTTGCGCTCGCTGCGGGACAGGGGCAGCGTCTCGAGGATGGCCAGCAGGTTCTGCTCGCACGTCAGCCGCTGGAAGACGCTGGGCTCTTGGCTGAGGTAGCCCATGCCCAGGCGGGCCCGCTTGTACATCGGCAGGGGGGCGACATCCTGGCCGTCGAAGTGGACGCTGCCCTCGTCGGCGGCGAGCATGCCAATGGTCATGCGGAAGCTGGTGGTCTTGCCGGCGCCGTTTCGGCCCAGCAGGCCCACGATCTCGGCCCGGCCGACGGCAAAGCTGACGCCGCGCACGACCTCGCGCCCGTTGAAGCTCTTGTGCAGGTTGGTTGCTTCGAGCAGGGGCACGCCGGGTGAGTTTAGCCGTGCGGCGCGGTCGGCCGGCGGTCCTTCCTCATGCGGCCTGCGCCCATTGAGCATCACGCTCGCCCGGGGCCTTCATGAAGCGGAAGCACATGGGGTAGCGGTAGTAGCGGCCCTTGGCGCCGGCGATGCTGGCCCGGATGGTGCCCACCAGGCCCAGGACGACCAGGGCCGGCATGTAGACGATCAGCCCGGCCCCGAAGGTCACGATGCCCACGGCGATAGCGCCGACCGTCCAGTACAGCGTGTAGCTGAGTGCGAAATTGAACATCTCGCGGCCATGGTCGGCCAGGAAGGGCTTGTTCTTGCCCGGGACGTGCATGACGTAGAGCCCCCAGCCGATGGCCAGCGGCGCGACGGCCCCTGACGTGACGATGGCGGCCAGCAACGGAGCCAGGTGCGTCCAGAGGGCCCATTGGCGGTCGCCCTCGGTCGAAAGCGGCTCCACGTATGCCCCGCCATCGGTGGCGGGCGGATCGGTGCGGTTGCTTCCGATGTTCACGGCGAATGCTGCGGCGTGCATGGCGGCTCCAAGGAGATGGAAGCAAGCGGGTTCGCGTGAGCGGCCCCGGGGACACCCCATTGTTGGGCGGCCGGGCCCGCCGGTTTCATGTGCGGGGCACCCATTACAAAGCCGGGAGGCCCGAGAACCCGAAGAATGGCCCGTGCGAGGCGTCGTGTGCTCCATTCTTCTGATCGTGATTCTGGGCCTGGTGGGTTGCGCGATGAAGCCCGAAACGGTCAGCCGCTGGCCCGACGCCTCGGGGCGGGGCCAGGTTGTTCCCGTGGAGGGGCTCGAACCGGTTCGCGTGGCCGTTGATCCGGTGCTGGCGGCGCTGGTCCGCCGGCTCGAGCCGCTGTACGAGGGAGCCCGGCCCGGCATCGATCTGGTGGTGTACGAGGGGGCCCGGACTGCTCGCATGGATCAGGCCGAATGGCTGGCGATGCGGCTGGAACGCGGGGCCGAAGCGGATGCCTACCTCAGCGAGAGCGTGCACCAGATCGATGGATTGACGCGAACACCCCTGGGCACGGCGGCGTGGGTTGGCAACACGCTGGCGGTCGTCGTCGCACAGCGCTCAACGCTGGACCGGCGCGAACTGGCGATGCGCCGCGCTCCGGTCCACGTCGCCCTGGAACGAACGGCCTTGGGCCGATGGACGCGGGCATCGCTGCGCGAGAGCGGGCTGTGGGGCGAGGTGTCGCTGGCATCGGGCAACTTCGACGGCGGCGAGATGATCGTTGAACGCGTGTCGTTCTTCGCCCAGCGCCAGCCGCCGGAGCAATCCTTCGGAATCGTGTTCGGCAGCGATGCCGACCCGTCGCGTGTGCGCATCGTGGGCTACCTCGATCAGCCGCGGGGCGACGCGACGATCCATCACGTCGCGTGGTTCAGCGATTCGGGCGCCGATCTTGCAGAGTGGCTGTTGACGGATGCGGAAGCTCGCTCCATCGCGGCTCGCATGGGCTTTATCGTGCCCGGGGCCGGACGGTGAGTTCGAAGGCCCTGGCCGGACTGTTGGTGGGCGGGCTCATTGCGGCGATCCTCGGCGTGGCGGCGATCGGCGTTGTGTCGTGGCTCGGCACGGTGGTGGCGGTTGCCAGCGTATGGGCGACCGCGGGCGTGTTGGCGGGGGCATATCTGGCCGGCGCATGGGGGCTGGGGGCGGCTTCGTTGCGCTGGATGGAAGATCGCACGACCGCCGCGTGGCTCGCCCCGGCCGTGGGGCTGGGCTTCATGCTCGCCATCAGCCACGTCTTGGGTGTGCTGGGCGCGTTCGAGTGGCTTGGTGCTGGGGGGCGTCGCGTCGTGGCGGGGCTACCCGTCTTAGCCGGCCTGGTATTGCTGGCGATCGATCTGATGAAGCGGCAAGACCGCGCGGGCGCAGGCGTGCACCCTGCATCGCTGTCGCTGATTCCCGGAATCGCCGTGCTCGCGGTTGCGTCGGCCAGCCCCGTGGGGTGGCTGTGGGAGAGCGAAGGCCGTGGATATGACACGCGGAGCTACCACGCCCAATTGCCCGCCGAGTGGCTTGCGTCGGGTCAGCTCTGGCCGGTCGATCACAACGTTTACTCGTATCTGCCCGGATACGTGGAGGCCGGCTTCTATCACCTGGCGGCGCTGGTCGGAGAGCATCCGGCCGCCGGCAGCGGCGTTGGGCTGATGTCGTTTCAGTGCCTCAGCGCACTCATGCTCCTGATCGCCGTGGTGCTGATCGGTCGGCTGTGCTGGCTGCTGATGCCCGAAGAGACGCCCGGACGCAGCGGCATCGCGACGGCGCTTGCCGCCCTGGCCTTGTCGACACCGTGGCTGGTGGTCACGGGCAGCCTTGCGTACAACGAGCCGGCGGTGCTGGCGCTGGGGGCCGGCGCCATGCTGGCGGCGGTCTCGAAGGCCGCGCCGGTGGCTCGATGGGCCCTGGCGGCATTCCTGGTTGGGTCGGCCTGTGGTGCGAAGCCGACGGCGCTGTTCCTGGTGGGACCGATCATCGGCTCTGTGCTGGTGGTGACGACGCCGAGCCGGGCCTGGCTGAGGTGCGGCGGAATCGGAGCGGCGGTGGGCGCGGCCACGCTCTTGCCGTGGCTGGTGCGCAACGGCTTGGCGGCGGGGAGTCCGGTGTTTCCGCAGCTCGCGGCATTGCTTGGCTCGGGTCACTGGACGGCCGAGCAGCATGCCCGGTGGTCGGCGGGCCATGCGTTCGATGGATCGGTGCTGGAGCGGCTCAAGCTGCTCGCGCTTCCCGATCCGGCCGGCCCGTTCCCCGGGGGCTCATCCATGCGCGGGCTGCTGCATCCGCATTGGGGGCTGCTTGGTGCACTTGGGGTCGTCTCGGCGGTAGCGGCACCATTGCTGCGGCGTCACGCGCTTGCCACGGCTCTGGCAATCGGCCTTGCATTCCAACTCATCGCATGGCTCGCACTGACGCACTTGCAGAGCCGGTTCCTGATGCCCATCGTGTTGACCGTGATGCCGCTCATGGCCCTGGCTCTTTCGCGAACCGGAGTACGGGCCGTGTGGGCCGCGGCGGTTCTTTCGCTGGCCCAGGGCGCGTGGCTCGTCTGGACGTATGCGAGCGAATGCGGCGGACGGCCAGGCGTGTTTATTGCCGCGGGCCCGGCCTGGTTTACGGGAAGGCTCGACCCGAAGGCGTCTCCGCAGGGCGTCGTGAACTTCGGGCTGGCGGAGGACTCAGGCCGGGTGCTGCTGGCCGGGGATGGCGCCCCTCTGTACTACCTGACGGATCCGATCTATGCGACGACGTGGGACGCGGGGCTGCTTGTCCGCGTGGTGGGCGATCATCCGGATGCGCCGGCCCAGCAGGCGGAGGCGCTCCGCGATGCCGGTGTGCGATGGCTCGTGATCGACGAGATGGAACTGCGGCGGCTCCGCGACTCGGGTTGGCTGGACGCGGCGTTGACGCCCCGGGCCATCGGCGAACTTGCCGCCCAGGGCGTCGTTGCGGGCTATTGGCCCGGCCCGGGGCCGCTCGGGCGTATCCTCATCGACTTGGGCCCGCTCTAGCGCATGGACGACACCGCCTCTCAATCTCCCGACGCTGGTTCTTCCGCTTCGCGCAGCCGGGCACGCCTGGTGCTGCAGGTGGTGGGCTTCCTGATTGGCATCGCGCTGCTGGGATGGTGCGTGCGTCTGGCGTTGAGCGAAGAGAACCGAGCATCGCTCGAGCAACTGGCCGACGCGCCGCCGGGCGCGCTTGCCTCGCTGCTGGGGCTGAGCGTGGTGGGCGTAGTGGCAAACGGGCTGATCTTCTGGGCCGCGTTGCGGCCGGTGCGGCGGATTGCTCCGCTGGACGTGGTGGCCACCAACGCACTCGCCACGTTCTTGGCGAACTTGCCGTTCAAGATCGGTCTGCTGGCACGCATCGCGATCCACAACCGGCGTGACAAGGTGCCGATGGCGATGATCTTCGGCTGGTTCGGCGCCGTGACGGCCACGCTGCTGCTGGTGAGCGGGGCGTTGATCGGCGCGGGGCTGCTGCGCGGCGTGCTTGGCGGATGGACCGTGCCGGCGGCCGTGGTCTTCATGGTCTTGCTTTCGGGCATGACGGTCCTCATCGCCAAGCGTCTGAGCGGCGAGCGGGGACACCGCCGGCTCAGCCGTCTCATCGGCCGTGTGGGCGGCAAGCGGGCGCTGCGGCTGGCGCGTACCCAGGTGATACGCGAACTGCACATGGGCCTGGACATGCTGGCCAGCGGTCGATGGGTCGCCGTGGTCGTACTCTTCCGAGCGGTGGACTTTGGCGCGCAGGCGTGGCGGTGGGTCGTGGCGGGCGAACTCGTGGGCTCGGACGTGTCGGCCACCGACGGGCTGTTAATCTCGGGCGGGCACTTCCTGGCCGGTGCGCTCTCGCCGGTGGGCATGCTGGGATTCCGCGAGGGCGCCGCAATGGGCACGGCTGGCTTGCTTGGACTCGACGCCCGGGGCTTCGCGCCCATTGCCTTGTTGACGGCGGGGGCCGAACTGGTCGTGGTCATCGCCGGGGCGGGGCTTGCCATCGCGTGGCTGCGCCTGGATCGCGTGCTGCGGTCCCGATTCGCCCGCACGAGCCCCCCACGGGGCGCGTAGCCTCGGCACATGCGCATCGCGTTGGCCCCGATCAATCCGAAGGTGGGCGACCTGGTCGGCAACATCCGGCTGATCGAGGACGCGGTGCGCTCGGCCGGCGCGGTCGATCTGGTGGTGTTGCCCGAACTGGCCGTCTGCGGGTATCCGCCCCGAGACCTGCTCTACGAGCCCGGTTTCGTCCAGCGGTGCTATGACCGCGCGCTCGGGCTTGCGGAACGCTCGCGCGGCGGCCCGGCGATCGTGGTTGGGTCCCCGGTGCAGGACGGGCGTGGCGTTCGCAACAGCCTGCTGGTGTTCCAGGATGGGCGTCTTGCCCATACGTATCACAAGCGCCTGCTGCCGACGTACGACGTATTCGACGAGGACCGCTACTTCGTTGCCGGTGACGTGGCGTGCGTGTTCGACGTGGCGGGCGAGCGGGTGGGCCTGGCGATCTGCGAGGATCTCTGGATGGGCCAGGATGCGGACCAGCACTGGCGATACCAGTTGAAGGACGACCCCGTCCGTGATCTGGTCTCGGCCGGGGCGCGCGTGATCGTCGCCCCGTCGGCAAGCCCGTTCGTGGAGGAAAAACACGAGCGGCACCTGGCGCTCGTGGGCGGCCATGCGCAGCAGCAGGGCGTGTGGGTGCTGGGCGTGAACCAGGCGGGCGCAAACGACGACCTCATCTTCGACGGCCATGCGATTGCGTTCGACCCAACGGGTCGGCAGCGCGCCGCAGGACCCCGGATGGGCGACGGCGTGACGGTTGTCGAGTTGTCCGAGAGCGGCGAGCGTGCACGCGATTCGATGCTCGAAGCGGGCCCCGACGTCGCGCTGGCCGAGGCGCTGGCGGTAGGGGTGCGGGACTACGTGCGCAAGACCGGCTTCGAGCGCGTCTTGCTGGGACTGAGCGGCGGCATCGATTCGGCGGTGTCGTGCGCAGTTGCCGTGAAGGCACTGGGCGCCCAGCACGTGATTGGCGTGGCGATGCCCGGGCCATACTCATCCGAGCATGCGCTCTCGGATGCGGAGTTGCTCGCGCAGAATCTTGGCATTCGCCTGGTCACGCTTCCGATCGCCGAACCGATGGCTGGCTTTCGCGGCGTGGTGGACGGCGTGTTTGAAGATCTGGGCGCGCCGGCGTTGGGCGCAGAGCGGCCCGACGTGACCGAGCAGAATCTGCAAAGCCGGCTGCGCGGCACGGCGATCATGACGCTGAGCAACAGGCTGAACGCCCTTGTGGTGACGACGGGCAACAAGACCGAACTCGCGGTCGGCTATTGCACGCTCTACGGCGACATGAACGGCGCCATCGCGCCGATCGCCGACCTGACCAAGCTGCGCGTGTACGAGCTGGCGCGCGCCATGAACACCGATCCACGGGCGTTCGGGTTCGGTCTACCGCCGATTCCCGAGGGCACGATCACCAAGCCGCCCAGCGCCGAGTTGGCGCCCGATCAGCGTGACGACGACACGCTGCCGGCCTACGACGTGCTCGATCGCATCGTCACGCTGCGCGTAGAGGGGCGGCAGGGCGTTGACGCGATCGCCACCCAGACGGGCTGCGACGCCGAAATAGTGCGAAGGATGTGCCGGTTGATCGCGACGCACGAATACAAGCGACGGCAATATGGCGTAGCCCTGAAGGTGACGCCGGTCGCCTTCGGCCCGGGGCGGCGGATGCCCATTGCCCAGGGCTGGATGGGCTCGGGGCTGGATGGGTTGGGCTCCTAGGATGGCTGCGTGAGCACGGTGGGATCGATCATCGAGGGCGCTTCGCAACGAAAGCCGGTGACGCTGGCCACGCTGGGCCGAATGGCCCGCCAGGGCGAGCCTTTTGCCTGCCTGACGTGCTATGACGCGTCGACGGCGCGACTGCTCGAGCAGGCTGGCGTGCACTTGTTGCTCGTGGGAGACACCGCGGCGGAGGTGATTCTCGGACTGCCGCGGACGATCGACATGCCCTTCGAGGTTTTGCTGGCGCTGACGGCGGCGGTCAAGCGGGGAGCGCCGAACACGGTGGTCATGGGCGATATGCCGTTCATGACGTACCAGGCCAGCCCCGACAGGGCGCTCGAGAACGCCGGCCGATTCCTGGTGGAGGGCAAGGCCGACATCGTGAAGCTGGAAGCCGACGAGAGCTTCGCGCCGCTGGTCAAGCGCATGGCCTCGGCGGGTATCCCGGTCTGCGCGCACGTTGGCAGCAAGCCCCAGCACGTCGCGATGACGAGCGGGTACAAGGCTCAGGGCCGGACGCAGAGCGAGGCCGATCGCGTGCTGGCCGACGCCCGGGCGCTCGAGGCGGCCGGGGCGGCGATGCTTCTGGTCGAGGCCGTACCCACGGAGGTTGCCGATGAACTGGTGGCCGCCTCGGGCGTGCCGGTGATCGGCATCGGGGCCGGGACGAGCTGTCACGGGCAGGTGGTGGTGCTGCACGACGTTATGGGTCTCCTGGAGAAAACCCCGGGGTTGGCCCAGCCGGTTGCGAACCTCGGGCCGGTGATCCGCGAAGCGGCTATGCAATGGGTGCGCCGGGTAGCCGAAAGAGACTTCGGCGGCAAGACGTTCGGCATGCGGGACCGCTAGGCCCCCTGCCGGATCGACGCGCCCGGGGCATCTGTGTGGGGAACATCCGGCGGCTTGCGTCGCTTGGTGTTTCCGGACGGTTCGGAGGCAATCCATGAGACGATTTATCACCCTGGGCCCGGCGGCGGTCGTGCTGTTGACGGCGATGGCGGCGTTGCTGGCAGCGCCAGAGATCGTGCGTCGCACCGAAGCGCAGCAGGCACACGCTCAGGTCACGCTCGCTCGTCAGGAACTGGTGCAGGACGACATCCTGCTTCGCATCAACCGCGCCACGCGGGCCATCGCCCAGTCGGTCGAGCCGGGGGTGGTGCACCTGATGTCGGCCAGCCGATTCAGCGCCGGGGCTGCGGGCTCTGGCTGGGTGTACGACGACGAGGGGCACATCCTGACAAATGCCCACGTCGTGGGCGGATCGGACCGCGTCAGCCTGCAGTTGTACACCGGGCGCGTCATGACCGCGGACGTGGTGGGCGTTGACGTGTTTACCGACATCGCCGTGCTGAAGGCCGAGGATGCGACGGGCATGATCCCGCTGCCGCGCGCCACGGGCGAGATGCCCCAGCAGGGCGACCGCGTGTTCGCGTTCGGCTCGCCGTTCAACTTCAAGTTCTCGATGAGCGAGGGCATCGTGAGCGGGCTGGGTCGCGACCCCAACACCGGGGCGGCGGGCAGCGCGTTTACGAACTTCATCCAGACCGATGCGGCGGTGAACCCTGGGAACTCGGGCGGTCCGCTGATCGACGTGCGTGGTCGGATCATCGGCATGAACGTCGCGATCGCAACCGGACGCTCGGGCGACTCACTGGCCAACCCCAGCGAGGGCCAGAGCGCCGGCATCAGCTTCGCCATTCCGCTGTCGACCATCGAATCGGTCGCCGACCAAATCATCGAAACCGGCCGCGTGGCGCGGGGCCGGCTTGGCATCGCCTTCGGTGGCTTCCGCGGGCAGCGCCCCATCATCGAAGACGACGTCTTCAAGGGCATCGGCGTGGTGGTCGGTCAGGTGACCGATGGCGGGCCCGCCGAGCGCGCAGGCATCCTGGCCGATGACATCATCGAGAGCATCGGCGGGCAGGCGGTGCCCAGCCCGGACATCCTCCGCGCCGTGGTCAACACGATGCGGCCGGGCAAGGAGCTTTCCGTCCGCGTGTGGCGCGATGGCACGCCCATCGAGACCACGGTCGTGCTCGACGAACTCGATTCGATCAACGCCATCGGTGGCCCCACCGAGCAAATGCTGGACCGCCACATCGGGCTGGACATACGCCTGGATAACCGGGGCCTCGTGTACGTTCGGCGGACGCGTGACAACTCGGTCGCCCGGCGCGCCGGGCTTGCCGAGGGACAGCAGATCGTGGCGATCGACGGGCAGGAAATCGATACCTACACCGAGTTCCTGGACGCAATTGCGCTCTCGCGGATCGCGCTGGGCCGAGAAACCACCATCCTGGTGCGCGAGCCCGAATCCGAGCAGACGCGGGAGTTGACCGTCCGCGTGCGTCCCTAACGATCGGCGGCGATCCGGATGATGACGCTCGCGCCAAACCCGGGGGTCTGCTCCGGGTGGGCGATCCAACGTGGTTCTTCGATGAACGAATCGGGGCTCATTGCCTGCTGCAGCGCGACGAGTTCGGTGCCAAAGGTGTGCAGGCCGACGACGAGCCCATCGGCGTCGGCCACGTAGCGGTCGTTCTCGAACAGTGAACCCGCGAAGACCCACTGGGATCGTGCATCGAAGTGCTCGCCCGTGTCGGCATCGACGATGAACGTCGTGATCGGCTCGCCCGGGGGCGGTTGGTCGGCCGTGCGATAGGTGATCGTCACGGGCGCGCCACGCGCCGGTCGGGCGACGGGTTCGCGGCCGTACCAGGCAATCGCCCCGGGGGCGCCGGGCTCCAGGCCAAGCGTGAGCAACGCCGCGTGGATGGTCGAGGGCTTCACCTGCGTCACCATGAGGGCCTCGTGGTCCTTGCCACTAATGGGGGTGACGGCGATGCACTCGAGGTAGCGGATGAGCGTGTAGCCCGTGCGGTCCTGCTCGCGCACGTCGATGGGGACGAAGCCGTCGAGCTCGATCCAGCGTTCGGCTCGGTTGAGGCGGAGGCCTTCGGCGAGGGTGATGGTCTTGGGCGGCTCGGATCTGGATTGGGGATCGGCGACGGGCGCGGGCGCTGCCTCGGCGCGGGGCGTCACGGGTCCGGGCTCGGGCGGGGCGGGGTCAATCGGCTTGGGCGGGGTGCACGCGCTCAGGCCGAGCAGCGATCCAGCGATGCACGAGATCAGCAAATTGCGACCCGCGTTGCTCGTAGTTGGTGAACTGGTCCCACGAGGCGCATCCGGGGCTGAGCAGGACGGCGTGGCGCTCGCTCGCCTCCCCCACCGCCGCCTCGAACGCCGCTTCAAGTGTGCCATGGTGCGCCGCCTTCCCGCCGGCCAGCTCGCAGATGCGCGGGCCGGTCGCTCCGATGGTATGGAGCGAGCCGATGCTGCGCGAGAGATCGGCGATGGGCGCGAGATCCACGCCCTTGTCGGCCCCGCCGGCGATGAGGTGGATGTTCGTGCGGGGCGTGCGGTCGGCGAGCGCCTCGACGGCGAGGGCGACGGCCTCGGGCGTGGTGCACTTGCTGTCGTTGTAGAACGAGACGCCGGTGTGGGTGGCGACGAGCTGCAGGCGGTGTGGAAGGCCTGGGAATGTGGCGATGGCGCCGGCAAGCGTGGCTCGGTCGTGTGCGATGCCGTGGCGATGAAGCGTGGCGCTGGCGGCGGCGAGGGCCATGGCGGCGTTGGCGCGGTTGTGGGTGCCGGGGAGGGTGAGGGTTGGCAGGTCCGTGGTCGGACGCACGCGGGTGGCGGTGGTGAGTTCGGGCCAGCGGTCGCTCAGCAGCAGGTCGCCCGATTGCTGGTGGGCGGCGATGTGGCGCTTGCTTTGTTCGTAGTGCTCGAAGGTCTCGTGCCAGTCGAGGTGGTTCGGCGCGATGTTGGTAACGACGGCGGTGCCGGGCGACCAGGCGCGCTTGCCGAGCCAGTGGAGCATGAAGCTTGAGAGTTCGAGGACGACGAGTTCGTTGGGTTGAATGTCGGCGTCGAGCAGTGAGCCGCCGATGTTGCCGCCGAGGTGGACGCGCTGGTTCGTAGCCTCGAGGGCGCGCGCGGTCATGGCGCTGGTCGTGCTCTTGCCGGCGGTGCCGGTGACGCCGACGACGCGGGTGCGGTCGGGCAGGCGGTCGACGGCCAGGCCGATCTCGGTGGTGATGGGCACGCCGGCGTTGGTCGCCGCGTTCAGATATGGGTTGTTCCAGGGCTTCGAGACGGCCGGGCTGGCGACGACCAGATCGGTCGTCGTGAAGTCAGACGCAATGTGCTCCCCCAGCCGGGTTTCGACACCATCGGGCAACTCGGCCAACGGCTGCGCGAGTGTTTCGGCGGATGCCATGTCGGTGACGAGGACGTGCGCGCCCTGGGCGTGCAGCCACTTCGCCACGCCAAGCCCGCCGCCGAAGCGGCCCAGGCCCATGACGGTGACGCGCTTGCCCTCCAGCGACGGCATTCAGCCGACCGCGAGGGCTTCTTTGGCGGCTTCCACCTGGCTCCGGCAGTCGTCCATCACCAGCTCCAGCAGGCGGCGGGCCTGCGGGCCGACGCGTCCGTCGCCCACCGGCTTGCCGTCGATGCTCAGGGCGCTGGTGACGATGCTGGTGGTGCCCACGAGCATGACCTCGTCGGCCCGCAGCAACTCGTCGACGCCCACCGGCCGCTCGACGATTGCCGGGTCCAGGGCCAGGCAGCGGGCCCGGGTCGCGCCCTCGAGGATGGAGGCGCTGTCGAGCGAGGGGGTCGCAAGCTGGCCATCGACCGAGATGATGATGTTCGAAGCGCAGGCCTCGGTGAGCAGGCCGCCCTTGTGCATGGCGACCTCCTGGGCACCCTGGGCCTGTGCCTCGTAGGCGGCCAGCACGTTGCCCAGCAGGCTGATGCTCTTGAGGTGGCCGCGGTCCCAGCGGCGGTCCTCGACCAGGGCGAGGGTCGTGGTGGGCGGCTCGGCGTAGTGGTCCATCGCCGGCTGGGGCGTGGCGAAGGCGAAGACGGTGGGCTCGCCCTGGGCCCTCATGGTCCGGGCCCGGACGGGCTCGCCGGGGGGCGGCGTGCCGCGGGTGACCTGGACGTACATGAACGCGTTGGCCAGCCCGTTGCGGCGGCAGAGCTCCAGGCAGATCGCCGGGAGCTGGCGCGGATCCCAGTGCACCCGGCCCTCGGCCAGCCCGCCGGCCATCCGGCTCACGTGGCGGTCGGGGCAGATGACGGTGCCGTCGAAGACGCGGACGCCCTCGTAGACGCCATCGCCGAAGAGGAAGCCGCGGTCGAACACGCTGACGTGTGCGTCGGCGGCGGGGAGGTACTGGCCGTTGAGGTAGACGATCACGGGCAAGAGTATCGACACGGCGGGCCCGGGCGGGTGAACGATGGGTGGAGTTGTGGGGCGTGGGGAAGGCCGGATTCGGCGCCCGGCAATCGGCATCCTGTCATCGGGCAGATTCACCGGCCGCTCCCCGCCGATTGCCGAATCCCGAGTGCCGCCCTCCCGGGCCTTCCCGATCATGAACGAAAACCAACCCAGCGTTGAACGAAAACCGTATCCGGTGGACGCGGGTACGGTTTTCGTTCAACCAAAAACGATTCTCCCAGCTGGGAGAACCGTTTTCCCAGCTGCCGGAACGATCTTCCCTGCTACCAGAACCATCTTCCCTGCTGGGATGATCGCCCTCCCTGCTGCCAGAACGGCCTTCCCAGGTGGGAAATCCGTTCTCCCTGCTGCCGGGGCCGTATTCCCTGCTGGAAGGGGCGTTCTGGCAGCTTCCACAACGGTCTTCGCTGCTGGCGGAGGCGTTCTCGGTGGGGATCGGGCGGGGACAGTGATGGGACGTTGGAAGAGTTCCCGTGTCGTTGGCCCCGCAGTAATCGAGGACGAGCGGGGGGGGGGACGCATTCGCCTTGCAATCGCCGCCCGATTGCGTCACAATGTGGTCATGAGACCCCTCCGAGCCTTCGCTCTTTCCACCGCCACTCTGGGCCTCGCCAGCACCGTCCTCGCCCAGTGCGAACCCCAGACGCTCGAGCCACTCGGCATGCCCGAGGGCGGGAACTTCGGCCGGGTTTCCATGGACGATCAGTTCCTCTTTGTGGGCAATCCCGGCGAACCGACGCTCTGCCCTGATCCATTTGATTGCGCCACGGGTGCGCTGCACGTCTTCCAACTCGACGCCGACGGCTTGTGGCAACGCACGCAGCACATCGTGCCACCTGATATCACATTGGCCTCGGGGTTTGGCGGGTCGTTCAGCCGCGATGGCGACCGGCTGCTCGTGGGCGCGGGTGGGGCCATGGTGGATGGCGAGAAGTCGGGCAAGGCATACCTCTACGAGTACGACGGCCAGCAGTGGAACGAGGTGTACCAGTTCGTTCCACGCGAGCCCCGTTTTCTTCTGGGCTTCGGGGGTTCGGCGACGCTACGGGACGACGCCGCGCTGTTCTATCAGGCCGAGTCGCCCGGAAGCGTGCTGCTCTATGAAGAATCATCGGAGGGCTGGGTATTTGTTGATGAGGTGGTTTCGCCGCTGCCCGCGAGCGCTGGTTTTGGTGGTTCTATTGCTATGCATCAACAGTGGGTATTTATTGGTGCGAGTGTCGACGATACTGAAGTCGATCTCGGCGGGTCGGTGTTTGTCTACCGGCGCGTTCCCGGTGAGGGACTCGAGTTCGTCCAGCGAATCATTCCGCCGGACATTGCGAGCATGCCGAGATTCGGACCGGCCTTTGGTTCAACGATTCACCTCGATGGTGGCACGCTGGCCATCGCCGGTCGTGGCGCGGATCGTACGTACGAAAATCAGGGTGTCATTTACTTGTATGAATTGAGAGATGATCGGTGGCAACTCACTCAGGAACTGACGCATGAGCCGGCCGGCGAGAACCATACGCTGGGCATTCGCATGGACCTCGACGGCGACACGCTCATCGCGGGAACGGAGGAGGACGTGTGGCTGCAGACCGGCGCCGCGTACGTCTTCCGCCGCGGCCCCGACGGCGTGTGGTCGCAGGCGGCGCGCATCGACCCCGACGGCCGGCTCGGCCGCTTCGGCCTGGGCGTGGCCACCAACGGCAACCGCGCCGCCGTTAGCGCGCCCGACGCCTTCTTCGGCGGCTTCTCCGTCGGCCTCGTCCACGCCTACGACCTGGCGTGCTTCGATTGCGCCCCCGACCTCGACCTCGACGGCGCGCTGACCATTTACGACTTCCTGAGTTTCCTGAACCTCTTTGAAGACGGAGAAGCGGCCGCCGACTTCGACGGCGACGGCGAGCTGACGGTCTTCGACTTCCTGGCGTTCCAGGACGCGTTCCAAGCCGGCTGCCCCGAGTAGGCCCTTCCGCCGATCCCTTCACGCAGCGGCTACCAGATGCTGACCGGATCGACGTCGATGGCGACGCTCGCGTCACTGACCAGGCCGTGCTGGGCGCGGATCTTCAGCAGGCCGTCCCTCAAAATCGCGGCGCTGGCGGCGTAGACCTCCAGCCCCACGCGGTACTCGTCGTGGGCGCGCTCCAATGGGGCCGGGGCGGGGCCCTCGATCCTTGCCTTGTCCTCGAAAGCCTCGGCCAGCAGGCCGGCGATCTCGAAGGCTCGCTCTTCGGCCTTGGCGTACTGCCGGTCGCGAGCGACGATCCAGGCGGCGCGGGTGAATGGCGGCAGGTGGGCCTGGTGTCGCACGGCGAGCTCGTCGGCGGCGAAGCGTTCGTAGTCGTGGGCGGCGGCGGCCTGGATGCTGGGAAGATCGGGGCTGAGTGTCTGGACGATGACCCTTCCCGGCTTGTCGCCCCGGCCCGCCCTTCCCGCGACCTGGCTGACGAGTTGGAAGGTCCGCTCCTGGCAGCGCCAATCGGCGATGCCCAGGGCGGTGTCGGCGTCGACCACGCCGACCAATCGAATATTAGGAAAATCGAGCCCCTTGGCGATCATCTGCGTGCCCAGCAGCACGCGGATCGAGCCGTCGGCGATGCGGCCCAGCACGCCCTGGTAGTCGACGGCGCGGTGCATCGTGTCGCCGTCCATGCGGGCCATCTCGGAATCGTCCAGGCCCATGCGCTCGGCGAGCTCGTCTTCCAGCCGCTGCGTGCCGCGGCCGAGCAGGATGGTCTTCTTGCCGCAGGCGGGGCAGCTCTTGGGCATCATCTGTTCGGCGAGGCAGTGGTGGCAGCGGACGAGTCCCCGCCTGCTGAGCACGCCCTTGCGGTGGAAGACCATGGCGGCCGAGCAGGAGTCGCAGGCGAGCGTCCAGCCGCACATGGCGTCGGGGCAGGCGACCACGCGGGCGAAGCCGCGGCGGTTAAGGAGCATGACGGCCTGGCCGCCGTCGTTGAGCGTGTCGCGCAGGGCGCTTTCTAATGTTGGGCCCAGCAGCTCCATGCGCTGGCCGCGCTCGCGGCTGGCCTTGCGCTCTTCGGCCAGGTCGACGACCTCGACCCGCGGCAACCCCGCCGAACCGGGGGCGCGGGTGGGCATGCGCCAGAGGGTGGAGCGGCCGAGCTGGGCGTTGCGCCAGCTTTCGAGGCTTGGTGTTGCCGAACCCAGCAGCACCGGGCAGCCCTCGATCTGGGCCCGCTTGATGGCGGCGTCGCGGCCGTGGTAGCGCGGGGCCTGGTCCTGCTTGTAGTCGCTGGCGTGCTCCTCGTCGACGACGATCAGACCCACGTTCGTCAGCGGCGCGAAGAGTGCCGAGCGCGGGCCGACGACCACGCGGGCGAGCCCACGCGAGACCGCGTCCCACGCGCGGTGGCGCTGGCCGGCGCTCAGGCCCGAATGTAAGACTGCCACGCCGCGCTCGCCGAGCACGGGGGCGAACCTTGCGATGAACCTGGACGAGAGCTGGGGCGTGAGGGCGATCTCGGGGACGAGGACGATGCCCGACTTGCCCGACGCCAGCACGCGCTCGAGTAACTGGAGGTAGACCTCGGTCTTGCCCGAGCCGGTGACGCCGAAGAGCAGGTGGGTGCTGAAGCCTTCCAATGCGACCCCGTCGATGACGGCCTTCTGCTCGGCGGTCGGCGTGGGCGCCGGGCCGGTTTCCAGGGCCAGCGGCGTCGCGTCCTGCGTGCGCGCGACGACGTCGGTGAGCGTCACCTCTTCGAGCAGGCCGAGGGACACCAGGCGGCGGATGGGGCTGGCGTTCTTTAGTTCGAGGCGGCCGACCAGCTCGCGCTCCTCGAGCGGCCAGGCGTCGGCGTCGATGTCGGCCAGGCCCTCGAGCGCCTTCCTCGTCGCGGGGGGGAGCTTGGCGTCGATCTGGTTGCCCGTGGGCTTGAGTGCCGTCCGCTTCTTCCGCCCCACCGCCTTCTTGACCGCCGCGGGCAGCATGGCGGCCAGCGTCATGCCCAGCGGGCACGCGTAGTACTCCGCTATCCACCGGCCAAGCTCGAGCACGCCCTCGGGGAGCTTCGCGTCGCCGACGGCCAGGAGCTGGCGGACCTTGTGGGGATCGAAGCCGTCGAGCAGTTCCGGGCCGCCGGCCGCGACGATCACTCCCCGCGTGGGCGCGCCGCCCCTGCCCCCACGGCCGAGTGGCGCCATGCACGCGCGCCCGACCAACGCCTCAGCCTCCTCCTCGCTGTCGGCCGGGGGGGCATATGTGAGCGTCCTGCCGTCGATGGAGCGTTCGAGGGCGACGGCCAGGAAGGGGCCGGCGGGCGGTGGGCGGTCGTCCTTGAAGAGGCTCTGGGGCACGCAGCAGGGTATGGAGGGAAGCCGGGCGCGTTACGGGCAGCCGGCGTCGAACGCACGCTGGAAGCACAGGAAGTCGAAGAGATCGAGCACGCCGTCGCCCGTGCAGTCGGCCCGCGCATCGCCGGCGGCGAACGCGTTCTGGAAGCACAGGAAGTCCAGCAGATCGACGGCGCCCGAACGGTCGCAGTCTCCGGCACACACCGACTCGCAGGCGTCGGGGATGGCGTTGGCGTTGCGGTCCAGCGGTCCGGGCATGAAGTCGAAGCCTTTGGGGTGGTGTAGCCCCGAGTCATACCCCTGGACGTAGGCGCTCTGGAGGCGGCCGCTGGCGGCGTCGTACTGGAAGATGTGCGGCTGGGTGAGGTGCAGGCCGGCGGTTTGCGGGCCCAGCGTAGCCGCGGGCGGCCGCTCGGCGCGTTCGTGCAGATTCGAGCTGCTCACGTACACATTGCCATCGGGCCCCTGGCGGAGCGCCCACGGGCTCCGCAGCTTGCCGCCAAAGGTGCCGTCGCTCCACTCGCCGATCAGCTCACCGGTCTCGACGTCGAACTCGAAGATGCCGCCGTAGAACCAGAACTCGCAGGCCACCAGGCACTGCACGTCCAGCCCGCCGGGCCGTTGCAGGAACAGGATGCCCCGCGGCTCGCGGATCGTCCGCGGATCGGGGTCCGGCTCGATGGTGATGAACACGCGCACGAATGCGCCGGTGTTGCGGTCGAACTCCAGCACGCGGGAATCGCCCGAGGTTACGAAGAGATTGCCGCCGGGCTTGTATGCCATGGCACGGGGCTCGACCAGCCCGCCCGCACCGGACTCGACGAATACGCCCAGGAATGCACCGGTGGCGGCGTCGTACCGCAGCACGGCGTGGAGTTCCTGGTCGGCCGCCAGCAACGAGCCATCGGGGGCCAGCACCATCGCGATGGGCGAGACAAGCCCGCCCGCGCCCGGCGAGACCAGATCCCGCACGAAGCCGCCTGTGCGGTCGAACTCGGCCACGCTGCCGTCGCCCGCGTCGGCCACCAGCACGCGGCGGTCGGCGGTGATCAGCACGTCGGTAGGCTCAACGAGGTAGTTTCCCTCGGCCTGCCCCCGCAGTACGCCGCTGCGGTAGTGGTACTCCTTGATCGTGTCGTGGGCGGACGAGACGGCCCACAGGCTATGGGCGTGGTCGAGTTGGTCGATGTCCATCACCCCGTCGCCGTCGCAGTCCTGCGTCGCGTCGAGGATGCCATCGCGGTCCAGATCCAGGCTCATGTCTTCGAAGATGTCGGTCCAGTCGGCCCTGCCGTTGCCGTCGCGATCGGCCTGGCACTCGTCGGGGATGCCGTCGCCGTTGGCGTCCTCGCTGTTTGTCGAGATCAGGTCCAGGTCATCGGGCACGCCGTTGCCGTTGCAGTCCGGCTCGCACTCGTCGGGAATACCGTTGGTGTTGAGGTCGAAGCTCGTGCCCATGGCGATGTCTTCGGTGTCGAGCACGCCGTTACCGTTGCAGTCCTCGCACTCGTCGGGAACGCCGTTCATGTTGGCGTCGGCGCTGCGTCCCTCGGCGATGTCGAGCACGTCGTCGATGTAGTTCTGGTTGCAGTCGAGCGTGTAGCCGGGCGAGCACGTCGCGATGCGTTCGCGGATGGCGGTGTGGTAGTGCGGGTCGACCAGGGCGGCCCGGCCGCTGTAGGTTTGCGCGCAGTAGCTGATCAGCGAGCCCCGGCGGGAACGGGCGAACCCGTCGTCGCACTCATCGACGCCGATGTCGTGGGGGTGGGGACCACCAATGTTGTGGCCCAGCTCGTGGGCGGTGATGCGCAGGTCCTGGTTGAAGACGCTGCGAGCCGTTGGGTCGGTGAACTGGCCGGTGGCGTGGGCGACCCAAGACGCACGGCCGCAGATGTAGGCCGCCCCGCCGGCGCTGGGCGTGCGTGAACCGCTGAAGAGTTGGGCGACGTCGAAGCCGATTTCGCCGCTGGAAAGAATCGGGAACCCGGCACCGGACCCGTATGGATCGTCGGGCGCCGTGAAGATGCGCAGATAGATGAGGTCGAACCGCACGCCGGTGTCGCGCATCGACAGGTCGCTCACCGTCGCGTACAGGTGGGAGACGTAGTTGAACAGCTTGGTCTGATCACCGAGGATGCGGAATAGCTCGTAGTCGGTGTCGACGGCCAGCTTTACCCGCCGCGTGCCACGAGCAATACCGGGCTCGAAGGGGCCGGGCCCGGGCGTGCCATCGGGCGCGTCGCACATGCTGGCTACCGTCTGGGGCGCGAAGGTCCGCTCGGCCTCGAAAATGGCGATCTCATCCTCGTCCATGTCGACCCCGCCACGGGCCGGTTTGCCGCCCTCGCTGCTGATCACGAACGTCGGCTGGCTGGCCCCCATCTCGATGCGACCGGTGGCCGAGCCGTCGGCCATGCTCAGGAAGACGTGCGAACCGGGCACACCAGCGACGCGGCCGTGCAAGTGCAGCACCGACGCGGGATCGAAGTCGGCTTCACGCTCGCCGGTTTCGTCGGCGACGATGATCCGTGCACCGGGGGCGAACACGCGGAAGGGCTCAACGACCAAATCGAGGCGAGAGCCGTCGGGCATGGGAATATTGCTGAGCGTCACGGCCTGGTCCCTGGCAAACGCCGCCCGGAGGGCGGAGCGATCGACGGTGAGCACGCTCACGGCGCCTTCGATCGACCGCGCTTTCGTGAATGCCTCGATAGACGCAACAGGCGCCTTCGGACTTCCATGTGCGAATGCGGCGAGCACAAGAACGCCCGCGAGCGCCACGAGAACAACCCGGCTGACTGCCTTCATCTTGAGCCTCCCCTGGACCTTCGAGACAAGCTGGCCCGGTTTCAGTGTAATCGAAGCCGGGCGACAGGTTGCATCGAAATGTGGGGCGGATCGGTGAAATCAGTCCTTATCGTTTTCACCCGCGCCACGAATGGCCCTGTCGGCCGCGTTGGCGAGCAGCACGAGCACGCACAGCACGGCGATGCTGAGGGCGATGGTCACCAGCCCCAGGCCCGCGGCGGCCCCGGCGGCCGCGATGGCCCAGAGGCCCGCCGCGGTGGTCAGCCCGTGGACCTTGCCGCCCGACTGGATGATGGCGCCGGCTCCGAGGAAGCCGATGCCTCCGACGATGGCCGAGATGATGCGGGTCGCGTGGCCGGCCGAGTCGGGGGCGAGTTCGAGCATGTACTCGAACAGGTTGGTGGAGATCAGCGCGAAGCCGGCGGCTCCCAGCGAGACCATGGCGTAGGTTCGAAGCCCGGCAAAGTGGCCGCTGGCCTCCCGCTCGACGCCCGCCACGGCGCCGAACAGCATCGCGAGCACGAGGCGGGCTGGCCCCTGATACCAGGCATCGGGCGCCTCCATGGCCGGTCCGAAGATCGTTTCGAGCATGGCGCAGGGTATGGGCGAAGGGGCGACGGCCCTACGATGCTGAAGAGCCGCTCATGTGGCCCCCGCGTGCCGCCACGTGTCACGACGGACCCGATCGCGCCCTCGCCAGGAGGCCCCGCCGCCCATGTCCACCGCCCCAGCCGCCGCTGCAACGCCCGCCGCCCGCATGCCGATGCCCAGGGCCCGCCTGGCCCTGGCCGACGGAGCCGTCTTCGTGGGCGGAGGATTCGGCGCGTTGGACGGGTCGGTGACCAAGGGCGAGATCGTCTTCAACACCGCCATGGCGGGCTACCAGGAATCGCTGACCGACCCGAGCTACCGCGGCCAGATCCTGGTGCAGACCTTTCCGCTCATCGGCAACACGGGGGCCAACGACATCGACATGGAGAGCCCCCGCATCCAGGCGGCCGGGCTCGTGATCCGAGAGTTGGCCCAGCGCCACAGCAACTACCGGTCGACCAAGACTCTCGGCCAGTTCCTCGAAGAGCACGGCATCCTGGGCATCACCGGCATCGATACACGGGCGCTGACCCGGCGCATCCGCGCGGGCGGGGCGATGGGCGCGGCCATGACGGCCGACGACTCCATCAGCGATACCGAACTGGTGAAGCTGGCTAGGGGCGTGGGGTCGATGGCCGGCCAGAACCTCGCCGCCGACGTCAGCCCGCGATCGACGATGCGTGTCGAGCCGGGCCATCGCCTGTGGCGGCTGCGGCCGATCGATCCGAGCGGCAGGACGTACAAGGTCGTGGCGCTGGATTGCGGGGCCAAGCGGGCCATCTACGACCAGTTGCTCAGCCGCGGCTGCGAAGTGGTAGCCGTTCCCTTCGACACTCCGGCGAAGACCTTGCTGGAGATCCTCGATCAGGAGCAGGCCGACGGATTGTTCATCAGCAATGGCCCGGGCGATCCCGCCGCGGTGGAAGCCACGATCGCCGCGTTGAGGGCTGTGCTCGAGCAGCGCCAGTCGCTGCCGACCTTCGGCATCTGCCTGGGCAATCAGCTCCTGGCCCTGGCGGCGGGCGCCAAGACGTACAAGCTCAAGTTCGGGCATCGAGGGGCCAACCAGCCGGTGTTCCACTCGGCCACGGGACACGTTGAGATCACCAGCCAGAATCACGGCTTCGCGGTGGACGCCGATAGCCTGGCGGCCGTGGGTGGCGAGGTGACGCATACGCACCTGAACGACAAGACCGTCGCGGGGTTCAGGCTGAAGGGGCGGCCGGTGTTCGCCGTGCAGCACCATCCCGAGGCAAGCCCGGGCCCGCACGAGAGCGATTACCTGTTCGATGCGTTCGTGGACGCGATGGCCGGCACGTAGCGGCTACTGGTCGCCGTCGCGCTCGCTCGCCTCGGCTTGGGGCTGGCCGTCTTCCTTGACGGGTTGCATGGGCTCGCCTCCCTCAAGATACCGCTGGAAGGCATCGGCGACGTCGACGTCAAGGCCGGCCCGGCGCGCGTGTTCGAGGCGCTGCTCGTGCGTGCGGTTGGGCAGTTCTTCCTGGGTGACGACGATCGCCGCCAGCCACGACGACCCCGTGCGCTGCACGCCCGCATACCGCTGGACGTCGCGCTGGACGCTCCGCCACGCGGCAAGCGAATCGATGGTGTCTCGGCCCAGCGGCGCGAAAGCCATTTCCGGATCGCCCCGGTAAGCCCTGGCGATAACGGCGATGCCAAGTTCGGTCTGGCCATCGAGCACGAGCGCAATGCCCAGCAGTCGCTCGGCCTTGCGATCCCCCTCGTTGAGGAGCACGTGCTCGGTCAGGAAGCGGACGGCCTGCTCGGCTTCGCCAGCGTACAGCGCCGTTCGGCCGAGTTCCTCAGGGCTGACGCGATCGGCTTCGGCGAGTTCGATGGGCTCTGCCGGATCGACCTCGTTCGTGCTCACGCCAGTGCGATCGATGACGATGACCGTGGGGCTCTGGACCACCTGCCGGCGCGTGGGCTCATAGTACGGATCGAAGCCGCGATAGCGGTAGTAGCCCCCGTCGTAGCAGATGTAGGGAGACCGACCGATGCGGACGATGTCGTGGCGAAAGCGGCTTCCGACGTGCACGCGCCCGAAGACGTCGCCGCCGATGACATAGGGGTAGCCGGAGTGCCGGGGCACGCGCGGTGCGACGTGTGAAGGGCCTTCGAAGGGCGATGGCTGGCCGATGTTCCGGTTCGCCTGGCTCTCGGCAATCATCCGGAGGGCGCTCTGGCCGGCATCGCGCCGGGGGCTCTTTGCCCGGACGCCTTGCTGGGCCATGGCCGAGCCGCACACGGCGAGGATGACGATGGTGGAGACGAGGGCGTGCATGGTGTGCCTTCCTGGGATCTGGATTCGGACAGCCTGCTGTACCGCGCGACCTAGCGTTTGGCTGCAGTGATGGCCGCCGTTTGGGCGAACTCCCGAGTGCGGGTTTTCCTTCCGACTCGCCCTGAATGCGGTGGCACGACGCGGAGAACGCAGCCCATGGGTAGGAACACAAGCCGTATGGCTCGCCTGGCCCTCGTGCTGGCCTGCTGCGCAATGACGGCCTGCGGCGTTGGACCCGATCGCGTTCGCATCCAGAGCATCCGCGACGCGTCTGGTGGGGCCAGCCTGACGCACCGGCCCGTCATCGTCGCCTACCGCAGCACCGGCGAGACCCAGGCTGAAATCCTGGCCACGGACCTGACCATCGACGATCTCGATCCGGCCCGGGGCTTCGAGGGCGTTCAGGGACAGATCACGCGCGTCCGCATGTTCGCCGTGCCCATTGCGGGCAAGACGCCGCTGTCGAGTGCCGCGGGCAACACCATCATCCAGCATTTGGTCATCAACGACGGAACGCTTGCGATCTACGGCGGATCGGGGCTGCTGCGCCCAAACGCCAGGCCCGGCTCCGACACGCTCGGCGGCGTGCTGGTGAACGGCACGCTTCGGCTGACGCGATCGACGCCCGGCGTGGTCGATCCGCTGGGGACGGCCAGCATCGATCTGGGCCTGACGGCCACGCGCGATCCGGCATTGACCGCCATCATCGCCGCCCGGCTTGATCAGGCGATCGAAATGACAGGGCCGGTCCGACCGCAAGCAGTCGAACCGGCCGAAGGGCGAAGCACGCCTTAAGTGGTTTCGGTGGTCAGCAGCCGCCGGCGAACTGAGACTGGAATTCCAGGAAGTCGAAGATCGTCAACTCTCCATCGCCGTCGAAGTCGGCGGCCATGTCGCCGGTGCCGAAGAGGTTCTGGAACGCCAGGAAGTCGAAGACGTTGAGTTCGCCGAAGGGCTCGGCCAGATCGGCCGGCGAGCAGCCCGCCGAAGCGGCCGAGTACACGTCGGGGCGGTAGTTCTCGATCGTGCAGCGCATACGCCGGGCCTGGATGGGCGTGAACTTGTTCATGCACCGGTCGTCGGAGTAGTCCATGTAGTTGTCAATCGGCGCCGGAAGGCCGCAGCTGCTCCGAGATCCGGGGCAACCAAAGGTCGGGCTGCTCTCGCCGTTGGTGTCGCAGATGAGATCGCCCGTCGTGGCACAACTGCTGGTCGACCCGCAACCACCGTCAAAGGTGTGATAAAGGCCCAGGTAGTGTCCGACTTCGTGGGTTGCGGTGCGTCCCAGGTCGAACGGGCGCAGCGGAGCGTCTCGGCCGAAGGCCGAGTGCAGCACCACGACGCGATCCTCGGGCAGGCCGACGATGCCGCCCTGCGGCAGGTTCGGCACGTAGCCCAGCGCGCCCGACGCGCTGTTGGTGTAGATGTTCAGGTAGCGGTTCGTATCCCAGGCGAGCGTATTCCAGTAGCTGCCGCGGTCGCTGTACCACGTGTTGTTGACGCTTCGGGTGATGCCCGTGGTGGGGTTGCCATCGGGATCTTCGGTCGCGAGGTAGAACTCGATGCCCACGTCGGTGCCGGGAGCGCCGAGCGTGCCGGCGATGGCGCGGAAGTCTTCGTTGAGCACGTCGATCTGCGAATGCACGCGGGCGTCGCTCATCGAGCCGGTGCCATCCGTGCGTTGGATGATGTGCACGACGACGGGAACGCGGTAGACGCCCGTGCTGGGGTCGTAGGCCGCGTCGGGGTTCGTGCGCGTCAACGAGCAGTCGCTGGGGCTGTCAACGCCCGGCAGCATTCCCGGCACAATGCGCGGATCGGGCGTCAGGCAGCGGGTGTGGTCCTGCCGGAAGTAATCTGCAAACGGCATGATTTCCTGCGCGTGTGCCGCGGCGGAAATAGCGGCAGCGCAGGCGATGCCCGCGAGAACGGTGCGTCGTGGCATGGTGGACCTCCCCAGTCCTTGGATGAAACGCCGCAGCCTGCCAGGGCCCCGACGCGGATCAGGGGGGTATACGCCCGTGAGGCTCTGGTGTTTCGCCCAAAAGCAGGGCCCACAGGCCCGGTAACGCCGAAGCTTTTACTTCTGGGCCTGCTCAAGGATGGCTTTGCGGGATGCTTCGGCTTGCTCTTTGAGGACCTCGGGCGGAAACATGAACATCGGCAAGGCCGTCCAGTCCCCTGGTTCGGAACGAGCGCCAAGAAGCGGGCCGGCGAATGGCACGCGGGCGCCGACATCGCCCGGCAGGCCGAGATCGAAGGGATGATCCAGCGGTGCGTGGAGCAGGATACTGGCCTGCGTTCCCCGCAGGTCGCGTAGCCGGGCGGTGGGATCCCCGAGGTACACGTAGGAACCGTGCTCGCGGACCCACTGGGCGTCGAGCGGAGATGCGAGGACGTCGGGCGTTTCGGCATCGCGGAGCAGGAATACGCGGGCCGGCTCGCGCTCGTGCACGCCCCACAGTCCGTCGAGGTACTCGAATACTTCGCCCAGGTCGCCGGGAAGGTAGCCGTCATTCGCCTTGGCATACGCGGCGATCGCCATGCTTATGGCACGGAGATCGTGCATCGCATCATCGATCGGAGGGAGCGACGCGCCCTGTCGGATGGCGTCGAAGAGTTCGCCCGCGCCGCGCAGGCGGGCATCGAGCGACTCGCGATCCGCCAATTCGCCCCGCGTGTCCACCATCGCGAATGCCAGCCGACGCACGTGCTCGCGCAGCCGCCGGTCGGGCGTGAGCACCCAGGCATCGGGACGGGCCGACAGCAGCACGGTGAACATCGGGTTTGGGACGTGCCAGAGATTGGCGCCGTGTGCATGGCTGCGCCACATGCTATGTGCGTTGATCCACGCATCGCGTTCCGCATCGCTCTCGAACGCGGGAATGAAGGTGCTCTCCCGCGCGCGCGGCGAGAGGTAGATCTTGAACTGATCAGAAGCGTCCTGCGCCCCCTCATCGGTTTCGAGGTATGGGTACGTCGACGCCCAATCGGGAGGCGCCAGCCCGTCGTGTTCGGCCGCGTACGCACGCATGGCGCGGGCCAGCCGCGCGGCGTCCAGTTCAACCTGGCGGTACTGGGGCATGGGCGCGCCATCGCGAATGGCGCTCAGCGTCTTGCTGGATTCCTCGACGAGCCAGCGAGCCTCGGCCAGCGAGACCATTTCGACGTGGCCATCGAGGAATGCAACGGACACGAGCGCCCCGTCGGGATTGTCGGGCGTGGGCTGGGTCGCGAACGCTTGCTCAAAGTCAAGGTGGCCGATGGCGATATCGCCCCAATCGGGAACCTCGCTGGGCGACACGCCCGCCAGGCCGAGGTAGCCGTATCGCACGCCATCAGCGACCAATGCAGAACCGTCTTCGCTCGCTTGGCCGAGCGTGTCGGTCAGGATGCCAGCATCGAAGAACGCCCGAACATCGCCGGGCATGGCGTTGTGCTCGTGGCTGTACATGATGACCGCCTGGGCAAGGTGTCGGGCCGTCACCATCGCACGCATGCGGGCTTGCTGGTCGGGCGGGACGTCTTGCCCGGGCTGTGCACTCAGGATGGCTGAAGTCAACAGGATGAACGAGATTGCCAATCGAACGCGGAACATGTCGGGTACCTCCCGGGCGAGAAGACGTCTTGTGTTACCGGTTCTGGCTGGTCCCCGGTTGCAGGCGAGCGGCGCGAAAGCCCAGATTCGAGCCCACGACCCGCTCGAACCCGCCGCTGGGACTGTTGCCCAACTGGCTTGCGCCGTCGGGGTCGCGGATGATCATGGTGGTCGAGCCGCCGCCGTCGACGTTCAGAGCCATGTCTGCGCCCAGGTGAAAGAGGATCGCCGCCGCCTCGGCCAGCGACGCCCCGGTGCTGTAGCCGGGCTGGCGGCCGTCGATGGTGACGAGATAGAGCGTGGTGTGGTCATCGCTCACCCCCACGAGCGTGCGTGGATGGCGGGCCGTGGCGAAGTCGTCCCCACTCGCCACGATCCCGCCTTGGTCGAGGATCGTGCGACCGGCAATCGCGTGGGTGGGCGCGAAGTGCTCCATTTGATCGAGTTGGATCGATGTGAGCATGATGGCGTCGAGCGCCGAGTCATCGTGCACGCCGGCCTCGAAGATGAAAATGTCGCGCTGACTCTCACTTGACACCGGACTCACCAACTCGCCCTGAGCGATCGCGAGGCCAACCAGGTCCTTGGGCTCGCCGGGAACCAGGTTGCAGCATGGGCTGAAGAAGTGGGTGTTGATGGCGACGGCAAGGCCGTGCTCTTCGAGGAAGGCCCGCGTGGTCTGGCCGTTGGTCTCCAGCGGGGCCTCGCCATTGCCCGGCGTCGTGACGAGTTCGAGCCCCTCGGCTCCGGTGTCGATCCGCAGGGCCGAGACGACCAGCGGTCGGGGCACGTCGGTGGCCAGTTCGGCAAACTCGATGCCGTGGTAGATCGGACGCCAGCGGGGCTCGTCGGCGAAGAAGGGCTGGCTCGGCGGATCTGGCTCGGTCAGATCCGCCGGTGGCGGTGGCTGCTCGGCACTCGGCCGGACGGTGCTGCAAGCCGCGACCAACAAGGCTGGAACGAGGGCGAGAAATCGGTGCACGGCTTGGCTCCCTTGGGAACACAAGGTATGGAGCGGGGGATGGCCCCGCCACGGAGCATCTCCGGTGTTCGTTCGGTGTTCGGGCGCGCTATCGTCCGGGTCCGGCCCGGCGGATCGGGGCGGATTGGCTACGGGAAAGAGATGAGCACGGAAGCAGCGAGCATGGCGTCTTCGTCCAAGGCAGACAGGAAGAGCGAGATCGAGCCCAAGCCCCCACGCGGTGGGCGCAAGCGCCGAGGCGTGGTGGCGGCGGCCCCGGCCACCGTCGACGGGCCAGCCATCCGCGTGAAGGGCGCCCGCGAGCACAACCTCAAGTCGATCGACGTGACGATTCCGCGCGACAAGCTGGTGGTCATCACTGGGCTGAGCGGCAGCGGCAAGAGCTCGCTGGCCTTCGACACCATCTTCGCCGAGGGGCAGCGCAAGTACATGGAGAGCCTGTCGGCCTACGCCCGGCAGTTCCTCGACCAGCTCAAGAAGCCCGACATCGACGAGATCGAGGGCATCCCCCCCACCATCGCCATCGAGCAGCGGTCGGCTGCCCACAACCCGCGCTCGACCGTTGCGACGACCACCGAGATCTACGACTACCTGCGGCTGCTGTTTGCACGCTGTGGCACGCCGTACTCGTGGC
Organism: Phycisphaerales bacterium; assembly: GCA_040221175.1. Taxonomy (NCBI): domain Bacteria; kingdom Pseudomonadati; phylum Planctomycetota; class Phycisphaerae; order Phycisphaerales; species Phycisphaerales bacterium. The sequence goes on along the minus strand of JAVJVK010000013.1, from coordinate 189,990 downwards.
GGCCAACCAAGACCAAGCGTGACGGCACCGTCACGGCCCGCAGCGGCAAGCGGATCAGCGCCACCAGCGCTACCCAGATCGTCGACGCGGTGCTCCGCTTCGGCGACGAGACGCGGCTGATGGTGCTCGCCCCCGTGCTGCGCGGCAAGAAGGGCTTTCACCGCGACGTGCTCGAGCGTTTGCAGGGCATGGGCTGGCAGCGGGCGCGCGTCAACGGCAACGTGGTCGACTTGCGCGACGTGCTCAAGGAGCCCAGCGACAACCCGCTGGACCTGGAGCGGTACGCCAAGCACGACATCGACGCCGTGGTCGACCGCGTGGTCATCCGCGAAGACGTGCGGCAGCGGCTGGCCGAGTCGATCGAGGCGGCGTTGCAGGTCGGTATGGGCTCGGTGGTCATCACGGTCGAAGAAGACGGCCAGTGGACTGACCACAGCTTCAGCGCCAAGCTGGCCGACCCGGACGACCCGGCGTACGCGCTCGACGAGCTCGAGCCGCGCGTATTCAGCTTCAACTCGCCCTTCGGCGCCTGCTCGACGTGCCTGGGGCTCGGGCACATCCTGGAGTTCGACGAGGAACTGGTCGCGCCCGACGCCGACCGCGGCATCCTGAGCGGCGGTATCGCGCCGTGGAAGAAGAGCGGGCCGGGGGGCATGGTCTACCCCAAGCGGCTTCGGTGGTTCTGCCGCAAGTTCGGCGTGCCCCAGAGTGCGTCATTGAATGACCTGAGCGACGAGGTGTACGACATCCTGATGCACGGGACCAGCCCCGATCAGGAAGAAACGTACAACGCGCACTGGGCCGGCGTGCTCGCGATGCTGCAGGACTGGTTCAACAAGACCGAGTCGAGCTGGGTGAAGGACCACCTGCACGCCTTCCAGAGCGAACGCATCTGCCCGACGTGCTGCGGCGATCGGCTGCGCATCGAGGCGCTGCACGTGTGCGTCAAGAGCCGCCACAAGGCCGACGTTGGGCGCGCGGCGTCGCCCACCGTGATCGGCCGCCCCACCAGCGACGGCACGATGCTCAACATCAGCGAGCTGAGCCGGCTGAACATCGACGACGCGATGTCGTTCGTCGAGGGGCTGGAACTCAGCGAAGAGGGGATGGCGATCGCCGAGCCCATCATGCGCGAGGTGGGCAACCGGTTGCGGTTCCTGCAGAGCGTGGGGCTGGATTACCTTTCCCTGGATCGACGGACCGCCACGCTCTCGGGCGGCGAGGCCCAGCGCATCAGGTTGGCCACCCAAGTCGGCAGCGGGTTGGTGGGCGCGTGCTACGTGCTGGACGAGCCGACCATCGGCCTGCACCAGCGCGACAACGATCGGCTCATCCGCACGCTGCGACACCTGACCGACATCGGCAACACCGTGCTCGTGGTCGAGCACGACGAGGACATGATCCGATCGGCCGACCACGTGCTGGACATCGGCCCGGGGCCGGGCGTGCACGGCGGGCGCGTCGTCGCCCAGGGCACGGTGGAGCAGGTATGCGCCACGCCGGGCTCGCTGACGGGCGAGTACCTGTCGGGCAAGCGGCGGATCGAGGTACCTCCGAGCCGGCGGACGATGGACGCGAAGAAGGCCGTCGTCGTCAAGGGCGCCAAGGAGAACAACCTCAAGGGCATCAACGCGGCATTTCCAGTGGGCGGCATCGTGTGCGTGACGGGCGTGTCGGGCAGCGGCAAGAGCACGCTGGTGAACGACATCCTGCTCAAGAGCCTCAAGAAGGAGATCACCGGCTCGCGCGTCAAGCCGGGCCAGCACACCCGCGTGAACGGAATGCAACGCATCGACCGGGTGATCGAGGTCGACCAGTCGCCCATCGGCCGCACGCCGCGGAGCAACCCGGCGACGTACACGGGGGTGTTCGACGACATCCGCAAGGTGTTCGCCGCAACGCGCGAGGCCAAGCTGCGCGGATACATGCCCGGGCGGTTCAGCTTCAACGTGCCGGCCGACCGCGTGGGCAAGGCCGGGGCGGGCGGTCGGTGCGAGGCGTGCCAGGGCCAGGGCGTCAAGAAGATCGAGATGCACTTTTTGCCCGACGTGTTCGTGCAGTGCGAGGTGTGCAAGGGCAAGCGGTACAACCGCGAGACGCTGGAGGTTCTGTACAAGGGCAAGAACATCGCCGATGTGCTGGCCATGACCATCGAGGACGCGTGCGGCTTCTTGGACGCGCACGGGAAGATCCTGCGATTCGTCGAGTGCCTGCGCGACGTGGGGCTTGGGTACCTGACGCTGGGTCAGCCCAGCACCACGCTCTCGGGTGGCGAGGCCCAGCGCGTGAAGTTGGCGACCGAACTGGGCAAGGGCACCCGCATCGACGGCACGCCCAGCACCGAGCACACGCTCTACGTCCTCGACGAGCCCACGACCGGCCTGCACTTCGAGGACATCAACCGGCTTGTGAGCGTGTTCGATCGCTTGGCCGACGCGGGCAACACGCTGGTGGTCATCGAGCACAACCTCGACGTGATCAAGCGGGCCGACTGGATCATCGACCTGGGCCCCGAGGGCGGCGACGGCGGCGGCACGATCGTGGCCGAGGGCCCACCCGAAGCGGTGGCGAAGGTGGAGAAGAGCCACACGGGGCGATACCTGAAGGACATGCTCAAGTAAACCAGACGAATTTCAAGCCGGTGCGCCGCTACCGCCCATTGGCCCCTCGCGCAGCAGGTCGTCGATCTCCGGCAGCCATCGGCGGGCCGTGGCGCAGTCGAAGCGCGGGGGGAGCGACGCGGGGGTGTTGCCCTTGCCCATGTGCCGGCTCAGCAGGCTCAGAAGACGCTCGAGCAGGCGGCTGGGGGCGAGCGCTCCGCCGCACCAGTAGTCGTGGTCGTGCCAGCTCAGGCTGACGGCATGGGTCGTGCTGCCATCGGGCGTGGTCAGCGTGACCTCGTAGAGCCAGCCGCCGCTCGTGGCGGTTTCGGTGCCAACCTCGATGGATCTTGCAGCCTGCGGCACGCGCGTCGGTATCCCTGACAATTCTCCGGCCCCGATCGCGACGGGCATAGGGGCCACTACCATCTGAGCGTTCGGACGGGATCTATTCGTTGGGCCCCGCCTTTCGGCTCCACTTGCCTTCTATCGGGTGAAAACGCGTGACATTCCTGCTCGAAACCATCCGATTGGGCATTGCCAATCTGCGCCTGCACAAGCTGCGGAGCTTTCTGACCGCCCTGGGCATCATCCTGGGCGTGGCGGCCGTGATCTGTATGGTGTCCATCGGCGAGGGCAGCAAGCAGGAGGCCCTGCGGCAGATCGAGCAGTTAGGCGCCCGGAACATCATCGTCCGCAGCCAGCGGCCACCCGAGGCCCAGCAACAGGGTCAGGAACGATCGTTCGTTGTCAACTACGGGATTACCTGGAATGACATGCGGATCATCAACGACAACTTCTCGGACGAGGCCCGGATCGTCGCGCTGAAGGAAATCGGGTCCGAACTCATCCGCGGTGCGAAGAAGCAGACCAGCCAGGCCTACGGCGTCGATCCGCTCTTGGCCGAGGTCGCAAATCTCCGCACGGCCCGGGGGCGGTACCTGACCGACAGCGACAACGCCGAACGGGCCATGGTGTGCGTCATCGGCCACGAGGTTGCCCGCCAGTTCTTTCCGCTCGAAGATCCCCTGGGCAATACGCTCCGCGTCGACGACAAGGCGCTGCGCATCGTCGGCGTGCTGGCGCCCGTGGGGCTGGCGGGCGGTGCGGGCTCGGCCCTGGTCGGTCGTGATCTGAACCAGGACGTCCACGTGCCGATCGAAACGGCGCGATACGTCTTTGGCGATACGGTCTTCCGCCGCACCAGCGGTTCGTTCAACGCCGCCGAAGTCCACGTCAGCGAGCTCTATCTGACCGTGCCGGAACGCGAGCAGGTCGTCGGGCTGTCGCAACGCCTGGAGCGCGTGCTCCAGACGCGGCGCGACGGGATGAGCGACGTGACCATGGTGGTGCCGTTCGAGTTGCTCGAGAACGCCGAGCGGGCGGCCCTGCGCGGCACGCTCATGCTCATGGCCATCGCGGGCATCAGCCTCTTGGTGGGCGGCATCGGCATCATGAACATCATGCTCGCGACGGTGACCGAGCGCACGCGCGAGATCGGCATCCGCCGGGCCCTGGGCGCCACGCGCAAGCACATCGTCTGGCAGTTCCTGGTCGAGACCAGCGTGCTGAGCCTCATCGGCGGGCTGATCGGCGTGGCCATCGGCGTGGGGCTGAGCCTGCTGCTGGGCTGGGCGGTGCCGATGCTGCCCAACGTGCCGCTTGTGGGCCGGTTCATTCCCAGCGACGCCAGCCTGCCGACGCAGCTCGCTTGGTGGTCGGTGGTGGTCGCAATGACCGTGGCCGTGCTGACGGGGCTCGTCTTTGGCCTCTACCCGGCCCGCAAGGCGGCAAGGCAGGACCCGATCGTGGCCCTGCGGCACGACTGAGCATGGGCGGCTCATTCCACGGCCGGGGGCGTCTTCGGTGAGAGCGGGGCAGGGAACCTCCCGCCGCTCTTCTTAAGCAATTCGAGCCTCAGTTCCAAGCGTTGCGCCTCGAGGCGGTCGTGGAGCATTGTCAACAGCGGGCCGGCGTGGCGGGGCAGTTCGTCGGGCATGATCGGCTCGCCATAGTGCACGCCGATGGGGCCGTGGAACAGGCTGGGCCGCTTCTGGCCCGGTGGGAAGACGTCGAACACGCCGTCGATGGCCACGGGCAGCAGCGGGCAGCGGGCCTTGCGCAGGACGAGGGCCATGCCGCGTTTGAGCGACATGACGTGGCCGTCGCGCGTGCGACGTCCCTCGGGAAAGAGCAGCACCGCTCCGCCGGCGTGCAGGCGGCCGATGACGGCCTCGAGCGCGGCACGATCACCGGAATCTTCCTTGATGGGAAATGCGTTGAAGGTACTGATGAAGCGTCCGAAGACGGGATTCTTGAACAGCCCGGCGCGCGCAAGGTAATCCAGTGGCCGCGAAGTGATGCCTGCGCCGATGAGCGGCGGGTCGTAGTACGACTGGTGATTTGCAACGACGAGCACGGGCCCGGTCTCTGGCACGCGCTCGGGGTGCAGCCATTGGACATCATGGAAGCCGCGGAACCAGGCACGCGTGAGCGGCTGGCCGATCCGGTATGCCAGGGATTTCTGCGGAGACGGCTGGGCTTGGTCGGTGCTCACGCGACGCCGACGCGATCCAGGACGTCGCGCTCCAGGCGGTCGACCACGCCGTCGAAGTCCAACTCGGTGGTGTCGACGACGATCGCGCCGTCGGGGCAAATGAGCGGACCCTCGTCGCGGCTGCGATCAAGCTCGTCCCGGCGAGCGAGGTCTTCGACGAGTTCCTCGGCTTCCACGGGATAGCCGGCTTCGCGAAGCTGATCGGCCCGGCGTTCGGCCCGGACCTTGAGGTCGGCATCGAGGAAGAACTTGACCAATGCATCGGGGAAGACCACCGAGCCCTGGTCGCGTCCCTCGGTGACCAGGCGGGGGTGCTGCTGGCCGATGAGCCGCTGCTTGCGGACCATGTGGCGGCGTAGTTCGGCGATGCCGGCGACGATCGAAACGGCCTTGGTGACGTCGGGTGTTCGGATGCGGTCGTTCAGCGGCTCGAAGCGGGCGTGCTCGGAGATCCAGGCCATGATGGCCGGCGGGTCACGCGTCCAGTCGAAGTGCAAGTCGGCTTCGGTGACGATGTCGACGAACTTCGAGGTGGCGGCGGCGTCCTTTGCAGCGATGGCCTCGATCATGCCGCGATCGATGGCGATGGCCGCGGCGGCACGGTACATGGCGCCGGTATCGAGCAGGTCGAGCCCAAGTCGCTCGGCGAGCGCCTGGGCGACGGTGCTCTTGCCCGTGCCGGCGGGCCCGTCGATGGTGACGATGATGTCCACGTCGTGAGGAATCACGCTGGCTCGCTTGGCCGAGGGCCGACGATCGCCCGGGTCGCCCGCCCGTTCGCGGCGGTCAACGGCGACCGGGACCGCGACGGCCGCCGACCGGAGCGTATCCCCCTGGCGGCTCATGGCTCGTCTCCTTCGTCGCCCTGAGCCTTCCTGGAGGTTTTCTTGGTGGTCTTTTTCGAGGTCTTCCTGGTCGTCTTCTTCGTGGTTTTTTTGGCCGACTTATTTGCCGGGGACTTTGGAGCCGCCGGCTCGTCCTGTTCGTCCCCGTCGTCGTCAGGGCCATCCGACTCGTCCGGGGCCGAGTCGTCGGCATCCGGCGCGTCGTCATCCTCGTCGTCGTCTTCATCGTCGGCCCCGCCGTCGCTCAAGATCGCGTCCAGCAGGGCGGCGGCGGCCGCGTCCATCTCGTCGTCGTACTCGTCCTCGTCGTCCTGCACGAGGCTGAACGGGCCACCCTTGCCCTCAGCGGCCAGCGTGAATCCCTCACGGCTTCGACGCAGGCCCATCCGCAGGTCGCCTGCGCCCCGGTAGTCGAGCCCCACGGCGCCGTCGTAGCCCACTGCTGCGATCGCTTCGACCACGGCGGCCAGGTCGTACCCCTCGTGCTCGACGATGGCGCGTTCGTCGTCCAGGTCCCCCTCGACGGCCCGGAAGCCGAGCGTCGTGCCCAGCACGGCCGAGGCGTAGGGCGTGACCTTCCGCAGGTAGGCGGGCGGATCTTCGTGCTCGGCGGCGTGTGCGAAGTCGGGCATGGTGCCCACCCGGAAGCCGCCGATCTTCTTGAGCAGTTCGGTCAGGCGTTCGGGCGACGACGTCAGGCCCGGCGTTTTGCTCGACCCGGGCATGATGAGCAGGTTGAGTTCACGCTGCTCGGCGTCGCCCATGAGGGCCTTGAACCGTTCGGCAACGATCTCGAGGGCCTCGGGCGTGTCGGGCGCCTTGATGGCGACTCCGGCGGCATTGCAGCCCAGCAGGCTGGCAGCGGCCATGACGCGTCGGATGCGCTCGGCGGCCGCGCTCGCGTCGGCTGCGGCGAGGTTCTGCGGGTCCTCTTCGAGCAGCACCAGACACGAGCAGCGGGCACGATCGGCCGCATCGCGGAGGCGGGAAAGGTCGTCACGTGTCCGGCCTGCCAGCAGATCGGCCGAGAGCATGAGGCCATGCAGGCCCAGCTGCTCGTGCGCAAAGCGTGGCAGGTCGGTCAGGGGCAGGCTGGCGTCCTTGCCCACGAGCATCGGGCGCAAGGAGCGGGCGGCAAGGGCGAGCAGCATCGGACCACTGTAGACGCCCGAGCGGCGGGCATCCCCCGCGAAGGGGCAACGAGGTGGCTTCCGGGACGCTGGCCGATAGCATTGGCTCGACGGGCCGGCCCCCACCGCTGCGGACGCCGGTTTATCGACCCGCACGACCCGTACTAGAGGACCCTCAGACCATGCCCGCACCCGACGACCGCCGCTACAGCGACTCCCACGAATGGCACAAGCCCGAAGGCGACGTCGTGGTCATTGGCATCACCCAGTTTGCCGTCGATCAGCTCACCGACGTGACGTTCGTCGAGATGAAGGCCGTGGGTACGAGCCTGAGCAAGGGCGATGCCATCGGCGAGGTCGAATCGGTGAAGACCACCAGCGACATCTACTGCCACGTCGACGGCGAGATCGTCGAGGTCAACGACGCCCTGGGCGACAACCCGGGCCTGATCAATGAAGACTGCTACGGCAAGGGCTGGCTGGTGAAGGTGAAGGCCAGCAACGCGAGCCAACTCGACGAGATGATGGATGCCGGCGCCTATGCCGACAGTGGCGGGGCGTGAAAGCGCCCGGCCGCCGAGCCAAACAACTGGCATGATCCGTTGCACCGGTCTGCAGAAGCGATACAGCCTCGGCGAGCGCACCGTGCACGCCTTGCGGGGCTTGGACCTGGAAGTCGACGGGCCGGGCTTCTTTGCCATCATGGGCCAGTCGGGCAGCGGCAAGAGCACGCTGCTGCACCTGCTGGCCGCGATGGACACGCCCGACGAGGGCCAGATCGAGGTCGCGGGCGTCCGCGTCGACACGCTGAGCGAACGCGAAGCCAACGCATATCGTCGCAAGTCGATCGGCATTATCTTCCAGCAGTTCAATCTCATTCCAACCCTGTCAGCGCTCGAGAACGTGTCGCTTCCGGCTGCCTTAGCCGGTGAGGACACGCCCGGCATGCGCGAGCACGCTCGGGCCCTGCTGGACCGACTGGGCGTGGGCGACCGGGGCGACCACCGCCCCGATGCGCTGAGCGGCGGCGAGCAGCAGCGCATTGCCATTGCGCGCGCGCTCCTGTTCTCGCCCCGCGTGATCCTGGCCGACGAGCCAACGGGCGCACTGGATTCGCAGACCGGCGAGAAGCTCTGGAACCTGCTGGGGGACGTGGCCCGGGAGCAGGACGCCACGGTGCTCATGGTCACGCACGAGCCTGCGGCCGCGTCGCACTGCCAGCGGGTGTACGTCTTGCGGGACGGCGTGATGGACGGACACATCGAAACGGAGGGGCTCGATGCGGCCGGCGTGGCGGCTCGGTATCACCAGCGCGTGGCGCAGGCGGGCTAGGACCGCCCTGCTCACGTCGGCGGTCGCCCTCTCGGCGGCGCTCATTGCCGCGGTGGCGTGCGCGCTGTCGTCGGCAAACAACGCCGTCAACGCTCGCATGGACGCTACGTTCGGCGCCGCCCAACTCCGCCTGGAGCCCACCGGCCGGGGGGGCATGATGCCCGCCGATGCGCTCGACGTGGTGCGATCATGGCCCGAGGTCGAAGCGGCCGCCCCCCGGCTCTCCAAGGACCTGGCGTTGCAGATTTCTCGCGAGGTGTACACGCCCAGAGATGACGAGCCCGAGGGCCCCTACTACCGTCGGCAGGCGAACTTTCGAGTGAATGCCATGGGCATCGGCGTCGATCCGGACGCCGAGGCACGGTTGCGTCCGATCCGCATCGTGGCCGGCCGGGCCCCCGAGCAACCGGGCGAGGTCGTCATCGATGCCACGCTCGCGGGCCGGCTGACCTGGCAGGGCAGCCTGGAGCAGATCCGCAAGATCGGGGTATTCGACCGGGCCGATCCATTGATCGCCGAAGATGGCGAGGATCCGCTGCCCGGCCCTCCGTCCGAAGCGCCAACAAATCCAGGCGAAGCGGAGGCCTTCAACGACCTCCAGGGCGTTCGGCTGGGCGACACCGTGACGGTGCGTCGCCTGTTTGGCACATCGGAGCTGACCGTGGTGGGCATGAGCGAGCCGCCGCCGCTGGGCGGGCGGCCGCAGGCATTTCTGACCCTGGAGGGCCTGCGACAGGCGACCGGGCGCGGCGGCGGCGACGAACTCACGCAGGTGGACATCACCGTCCGGCCCGGCCTGGATCCACAGGCGATCGTCGACGCCCGGCAGCAAGACGTGCCCGAGGGCGCCGTCCTCCAGACCACCGAGCGCATCACCAGCGGGCTTGATCGCAACATGCGCAGCGGGCAGTTCGGCCTGTCGCTGGCGATCCTGCTTGCACTGCTTTCGGCGGCATTCATCATCGTAACGGGGCTTGGGGCGGGCGTCGTCGAACGCCAGCGCGAACTGGGCATGCTTCGATGCATCGGCGCCTCGCGCAGCCAGATCGCCCAGGCGCAGCTTGTAGAAGGCCTGCTCATCGGAATCACCGGCGCCTGCATCGGGGTGCCGTTGGGCGTAGGCGTGGCCGCTGCGGGCGCCTGGTATTACCGCGAAGTGCTGCCAGGGGGACTGGCGACGCCGCCGGCGATGCTGGCGCTGGCATTCTTCGGATCGATCATCGCCGGGGTTCTGGGCGCCGCCTGGCCGGCATGGCGCGCCAGCCGGACCAGCCCGATGGGCGCGCTTGCAAGCCGAGCGAAGGCGCCACGCGCCCGGACGATGGTCGTGCTTGCCTCGCTCGGGCTGATGCTGCTGGCGGTCCAGGCCATCGCCGTCGGCGTGCCAGACGACGGCCAGATCGTGTTCTGGAGCTACGCGACGTTCGGCTTGCCGGCGATGTTCGTGGGCTACTTCTTGCTTGGGCCTCCGGTCGTGTTCGTGGTGGCGTTGCTGCTGGCCGGACCGCTTTCGACGCTGCTGCGACTGCCAGCCAGGGTCGTGCAGCGAAGCGTGCGGTCGATGCCGTATCGGCTGGGCTTTACGGCCGGCGCGCTCATGACGGGGCTGGCGTTGATGATCTCGAACTGGATCACCGGCGGCGCCATGCTGCGTGACTGGCTGGGGCAGATCGACTTTCCTGATGCCTTCGTCAGCGGACTGCGGCTCACCGAAGACAGCCGTCGCACCCTCGATGAACTGCCCTTCGTCGAGCGCACGTGCGCGGTCACGCTGTTCCCGGTCGAGACCGACGCGTTCGGCATCCGTGCGCTGCAGACGTATCAGACGACGTTCGTCGCTTTCGAGCCCGAGCCCTTCTTCGAGATGACCCGGCTCGTGTGGGTTCAGGGCGATCCCGAGGTCGCCAAGCGACGGCTGGCCGAAGGCGGGGCCGTGCTGGTGGCCCGCGAATTCAACGTGGCCCAGGGACTGGGCGTAGGCGATACGTTCACCTGCCGGGTGCAAGGCGAAGAGCACGACTTCGAGGTCGTCGGCGTGATCGCCAGCCCGGGCCTGGAGGTCGTCGGCCAGTACTTCAACGCCGGCGAGGACCTCGCGCGTCAGGCCGTGCATGCTGTGTTCGGCACGCGGCGAGACCTGATCGACCGCTTCAACGTCAACGCCATCCATCTCATCCAGATCGATCTCGACGAGGAAACCAACGATGAGGTGGCCGTCGCCGAGATCCGCGACGCCCTCTTCGGCAGCGGCGTGCTCGATGCGGGCAGCGGCCGGCAGATCAAGCGTGAGATCGAGACCGTCGCGAACACAACGCTTGCCGTGTTCTCGGCCGTTGCGGTCATGGCGATGCTCGTGGCGTGCTTCGGGGTTGCGAACCTCGTGGTGGCGGGCATCCATGCGCGGCGATACGAGCTCGGCGTGTTGCGGGCCATCGGCGCATCGCGCGGGGTGGTCGCGCGACTGGTCCTGGCCGAGGCGGTGCTCGTCGCCATCGGGGCCATCGTGCTGGGCACCGCCCTGGGCTTTCAGGCAGCGTGGGCCGGCCAGCGCCTCTATGCGTTGCTCGCTGGGTTGACGCTCTCGCTGCGGCCGCCCATCGGTCCGCTGGTGTTCAGTTGGATCGTGACGATGGTGCTGACGCTGTTCGCGGCGGCGCCCGCCGTGCTCGCACTATCGCGGCGCAAGCCACTCGATCTGTTGGGGGCACGTGGGGGTTGAGCACCGATATCATGCCTTGTGACTGATACCAGAACAACGACCGTCGCCGAACCGCAGCCCGAGGGCCAGCCCACAAGTTTTCCAAAGGAAAAGATCCGCATCGTGCTGCTCGAGGGCGTACACGACTCGGCCCGTGAACAACTCGAATCGGAGGGCTTCTGCGTCGAGCAGCTTCCCGGGGCCTGCACCGGCGCGAGCATGACCAAGGCCATCGCCGGTGCGCACGCAATTGGCATCCGCAGCAAGTCTCAGCTCAATGCCGACGCCTTGCGTCATGCCGATAAGCTCCTGACAGTGGGCTGCTTCTGCATCGGCACGAACCAGGTCGACCTCGGCAAGGCCGCCTCGATGGGCGTGCCGGTCTTCAACAGCCCGTTCAGCAACACCCGCAGCGTGGCCGAACTGGTCATCGCCGAGATCATCGCCCTGCACCGCCGCCTGCTCGATCGCTCCATGCAGATGCACGCCGGGCAGTGGCGCAAGAGCAGCGCGGGCAGCCACGAAGTGCGCGGCCGGACGCTGGGCATCGTCGGGTATGGCCGCATCGGCTCGCAGGTGAGCGTGCTGGCCGAGGCGATGGGCATGCGGGTGATCTACCACGACGTCGTCCCGACGCTCTCGATGGGCAATGCCAGCGCGGCTGGTTCGCTCGACGACCTGCTCCAGAAGAGCGACGTGGTGACGCTGCACGTTCCGGCGACCAAGGGAACCAACGGGCTCATCGGTGAGCGTGAATTGGTCCTGATGCGCGAAGGCGCCATGTTGCTGAACAACTCGCGTGGCAGCGTCGTCGACATCGAGGCGCTCGCCGGCGCGCTGCGCAGCGGCCGCCTGGGCGGGGCCGCGGTCGACGTGTTTCCCAAAGAGCCCTCGAGCAATGACGAGCCGTTCGACAGCCCCCTGCGCGGGCTGGAAAACGTCATCCTCACGCCCCACGTCGGGGGCTCGACGGGCGAGGCCCAGGAAGCGATCGCGCGCGACGTTGCCGGCAAGCTCACGCGATTCATCAACGTGGGCTCGACCACCGGCGCCGTCAACGTACCGCAGGTCGAATTGCCCGAGCAGCCCGCACGCGATCGCGCCAGGCCGCACCGCATCCTGCACTTCCACAAGAACGTGCCCGGCGTGCTTGGCAGGCTGCATGAGGCTCTGAGCGCCCACGGCGCCAACGTGAGCGGCGAGGTGCTCGGCACGAATCAGGATCTCGGCTACGTCGTGCTCGACGTGGATCCCGGCGATTCGCGGCCCGTGGTCGAGGAACTCGAAGCCATCCCCGAGACCATCCGCGTCCGCGTGTTGTGGTAAGGGCGGCCGGCACGCCAGCCGCGACGATGAACACATGTTCATGCGCGCACCGCATCGGCATGTGAAGCTGTACCATGCTTGGGCCGAAGGAGGTGTTCAGGTGCACGAACATGCCGCGAAAAGGCAGAGTGCGGACGCCGAACGCCCGGAGCGAGCACCGCGTCGCCCGCACGGCTCTTACGTTCGCTTCTTCGCGATGATCGCCACGTCGATGGTGGTCATGTTCTGCCTGATGTACCTGCATTCGTACCAGTTGATCGACCACGCGTGGTTCAGCGAGACGCGACTATTTATGACGCTCATCATGGGCGGGGGCATGGTGCTCGTCATGCTGGGGTACATGCTGGGCATGTACCGGAATACCGTGAAGAACCTGGCGACGGTCGGGGTGGGCGTCCTGCTGATCGCCGCGGGCATCTTCCTCGTTCGCAGCCAGATCACGGTCAGCGACGCTGATTACATGGAGGGCATGATCCCCCACCACTCGATCGCCATCCTGACCAGCGAGCGGGCCCGCATCGTGGACCCACGCGTGCGCGAACTGGCCGACGAGATCATCAAGGCCCAGCGGCGCGAGATCAAAGAGATGGAGTGGCTCATCGCCGACATCCGCGAGAACGGCATCGCCCGGGATCCGCAGGAGGCCCAGGCCCGAGCGGTGCCGCCGTTTGATGCGACCCCGGAATGAACAACCGGCCGCACGGCGACCGGTCTCGACGAAATCAAACGCGATGCAAGTGGCGAGGGAGGGACTCGAACCCTCGACCTCCGGGTTATGAATCCAGCGCTCTAGACCAGCTGAGCTACCTCGCCTGGAAGTGCCCACCTTCTCTTACGAGAGGCGGGTCGAGATAATAGCGGGGCAAGGCCCCCCGATCCGGGCTGGCGAAGCCTCAGCTGGTGCGAGGCTGGCCCTCGCCCGGGGCCGGATCGCGAACGGGCTGGGCCTGAGGCGCGTCCGGACGGCCGACGTCGCCGGCGGGAGGGTCATCGTGGAAGGCATCGCCTCGGTAGGCGGTGCCCTTGGGGGCCTCCAGTTCGGGCGTGGCCGGCGGGCGGTCGCCCTGGGGCCTCACGTCGCGGCTGTCGGGCTTGCGAGACTCTTCCTCGATCTCGTCGGTGATGCCCTTGACGCCCCGCTTGAACTCGATGATGGCCTTCCCCACGTTCCGACCAACGTCGGGCAAGCGGCGGCCGAAGAGCAGCACCGCGACGATCAGGATCGCCCCGATCTCCATGGGGCCCAGCGGCCCGATCAGGGCCAGGGGAAGGTTCAGGATGGCGGCACTGGGCATGGCGTTCCTCTCACGCAATCCAAGCCGACGCGGGGGGACAAGTCAAACGGGCGGCCCTTCCGCGGGCGTCTCAATACCTGCATAACAGCTTGCCAGCACAGAACTTGCAGCTTCGGGCCGGTCTGCTTTGACGCTCAGAGCCCAAGCCGTCGCAATACGTCATCGAGGATGGCCCGGGCGGCAACCTCGTCGCCCGCGGGCTCGAGGGAGATCTCCACCCCGACCGCGGCGGGCGTCAGGGCCGTGCGGACCACCACCCGCCGGTAGTCCCCCAGCACGGTGCCGTCGGGGCCACGGGCGGCAAGGTACCCCCGATCGGCGGTCGCTTCGTCGGCCACGATGGCGTAGCCCCGGGCCTGCAGGGCTTCCACCGCCGCGTAATGAGCCCCGGGCACGCCCACCGCGTCGGGCACCTCGGCCGAAAGCGTCCGCCCCTTCCAGGTCGCCACGGTGCGGCTCTCGCCCTGGTATCGCTCGGAGGTCTGGCACCCGCCCACCAGCAGCGGCGCGGCCGGCACGGCCAGGGCGATCAGGAGGGCGGCGGGGTGTCTTGCTTTGGCAGCCATCGGTTCATGTCCAGATCGGCCGGGTCGATGGAAAGGCCGGAATCTTTGAGCAATTCCCGCACGTCGGCGGGCAGTTCGTCGGCCGATTCGGGCTGAGGGAGTGGCGGCGGCGGAGGCGGTGCGGGCCGGGGATCGGGCCGAGGCGGTTGCTTCGATGTGTCCGGCCTGCCCGTGGCGTTGAGGAGATCCTTGGGGATCTTCAGCCGCTCGTGCGCATGGGGGCTGGCGGCGCGTGCGCGATCCCGCTCACGCTGGCGCTGGGCTTCCAGCCCGCGCCGGGCGGCATTCGAGACGTCGGACACCGGTCGCTCACCCGCCGGAGCCTCGTTAGCCTGGGCGCCATAGCCGAAGAGGGTCATCCAATACCCCACCGCGTACTCGTTCAGCGGCACCTGGGTGGCATAGCCGGGCAAGGGCCTGGCCCGCGGCTTGGCGCTGTCACTGGCCAAGTGCTGGAGGAAGGCCTCGCTGGTGACGCTCTGGGCCCGCCGCCGGCGTGCGGCCTGGACGAGGCGGCGATCGGTCGAGACCACCAGCAGCCGCCGCGGAGCGGTGTCGCGGGCCAGTAGCAGCTCGATGACGTCGTCGGCCTCCTGGTGGGCCCCGGCGTAGACCACGTCGAGCCCGGCGACTTCCCGGCCCGACGGGGCCGTGTTCGTCGCCTCGGGAGGGCCCGATGCGCCGCCGCCCCCCGCCTCGGTCGCACGCCCCGGCCCGACGCCGTCGCACACCAGCACCGCACGCCGCTTTCCGTAGCGGCTGGCTGCAATCAAACGCGCCAGGCCGGGAACGTCCAGGCCGCTCAGGTGCTCGGGCAGCACGCCGATGGCGTGGAGGACGTTGGATGTATCGATGAGCAGCATGCGCGAGAGAGCGAGCTACGAGCCACTCTCGAGCGTCTCGATGGCCCGCTCGACGTCCTTGCGGACGCGGGCCCAGCCGTCCTGGAGTTGCTGCTCGCTGGTCGTCTCGAGCCCCGCGGCGGCCGAGCGTTCGCGATCGAGCGCGATCTTGGCATCGAGGCCGTATGGATCGTCCAGGTCGATCTCTCGGAACTCGGCCAGCACGCGCCCGCGCTGGGCGGCGTCGAAGTCTGGAGCGCAATACATCGCAGCGTCGGCGGCGAACGCCAGGACGGCGATGCCCACGAGCCACTCGATGATCGAATCGGCGCCGTCTTCGGCCGTGTGCCGGGCCATGCGCACGAGCCCGGCCACGCGCCGCGAGGCGCGATCGCCGTCGCCCGCCGCGGCCAGCCTGCGGGCATCGACGTTGAGCACGCGCGCCAGGGCCCGCACCTTGCCCAGGTGGGGCAGCAAGGTGTCCACGCCGGTCTGCTCGGGCAGGCCCCAGTCGCATTCGGTCATCCGCGAGGCGTAGGCCAGCCGGTCGATCAGGTCCCCGTTGGCCTCCAGTTCGGCCACGAGTTGTGCATCGGGCGGGCCCTCGACCATCGCCACGCGCGTCAGGAACGGCTGGCCCATCGCCGCGTGCAGCGACAGGTACTCCTCGCCCGCGTCGCCCTGCACGGGCTCATCGGCCTGGACCACGACGGCGGACGCCGCCTGCTCGCCGCAGCCCATCAGGAATGCGGCCGCGGCGAAGAACACGATGCTCGGCAATGCTCGCATGGATCCCCCTTCGGCGATGCTAGACCGTGGCGTCAGGCCGGCTGGGCGCCGAGCACCCGACGCGCATGGTCGGCCACCAGCTCGCGCCAGGCGGCGGCGTCCATGTCCCCGGCACGCGCCGGCGGCACGAGCGAGACCACCCGCGCAATGGCCGCGTCGAGCTCCTTGCCGCGGCGCAGCGCTTCGGCGTAGGGCACGTTGGTGAAGCTCACCAGGTTGTAAAGCGGCGTCGCGCGCTCGGGCATTTCTTCGCCAAGCTGGGCGTGCACGGCTTGCTCGACCCTCTTGTGGTACAGGAACGCCTCGTCGGCGACTTTTTCTCGCATCTCGACAAAGTTGGCGATGGCCATGTCGGCGATGGCGTTGGCGTGCTCGACCCGCGATTGCCAGAAGGGATCCATCACGCGTTCGATGTCGCCGCCGGCTTCTTCGATCATCTCCGCGAGAATGCGGCAGTCTTCGAAGGCCGCGTTCATGCCCTGGCCGAAGAAGGGCACGATGGCGTGGGCCGCGTCGCCCAGGATGAGCGAGCGCCCGCGCCGCCAGGGCTCGCAGCGGACGGTGACGAGGCTGCTGGTGGGGTTGGCGCGGAAGTCTTCGACCAGCGTGGGCATGAGCCAGCGCGTGTCGGGGTAGTGCTCGTCGAAGAACAGGCGCAGCGCCCTGTCGCTCAGCGGCTCGACCGCGTCGAAGCCGTGCGCCCCCTCGTAGGGCCAGAAGAGCGTGCAGGTGAACGAGCGATCGGGATTCGGCAGGGCGATCATCATCGACGCGCCCCCGCCGCGGCCCGGCCAGATGTGCAGGCCCTTGGGGTCCATCGCGTAGCCGTCGAACTTCTCGGCCACGCCATCGGGCAGGTCGGGCAGATCCTGCGGCGCGGGAATATGGAGTTCCTTGTAGCCCGCGTCGAGGTAGTGCTGGCTGTAGTCGAAGCGGTCGGTGACCTGCATGGCCTGGCGCACGGTGCTGAACGCGCCGTCGGCGCCGATGATCACGCGACCCTGCAGTTCCACCTCGCCTTCGGGCGTGTCGAACGTCGCGCTGGCGTTGTCCAGGTCGACGTGCGTGCAGCGATGGTCGAAACGCAGTTCGACGCCGGGCGTCTGCTCGGCGGCGTCGAGCAGGGCGATGTTCAGCCCGCCGCGCGACACGCTGCGGATGGCGTCGGCAGGGTCCTGGCTGTAGGGCTGGAAGACGGTGCCCCGGCCGGTGGCGTCGGTGAGCGTCTTGGGATGCATGATGCGCCCGGGCATCGGCAGGGCGTCCTGCAGCACCTGGTCGGCGATGCCCGCGGCCTCGAGGGCGGTGATGCCGCGAACCGAGAGGGCCAGGTTGATCGACCGCCCGCCCACGTAGCCGGCCGCCCGCGGATCGCCCCGCCGCTCGGCGACGACGACCGGGAAGCCCTGCCTGGCGAGCAGGACGGCGAGGAGCGAGCCGGCTAAGCCGGCGCCGATGAGGAGGATGGGGGCGGGATTCGGGGTCGCGTTCATCGGCCGATGGTAGGGATTGGCCACGTTCCACCCGCCCTGAGAGCCAAGAAGCCCCGCACACACCCTCGCCCGGACGGCCGGACCACGTGTCCCGCGCTGGTTTCCCCTCGCCAACCCGGCCCGGGCGAACGCCAGGGGCCGCGGGACGCGTGCCCCGCGGTGCGAACCGCGTGCCCCGTTCAACGGGGCACGCGTCCCGTTGGGCGGGGCGAGCGGCCCGTTCGGGAGGGCGTTCGCCCGGGCGGGGTGGGCGGGCGGTCCGTGGGGATGGGCGTGGCGGTGGAGATCCTGGCTCGAGAGGCGGGCGGACGAGGGTCAGTCCACGATCACCGCGGCATCGATGACCCGGCCGGTCTGAGGGTTCAGCCGGATCACGAGCCATCGGCTGTCGATGGCGAAGAACGACCCGTCGTCGCCGAGGTGGTACGCCCTGTCCCAGCCCGCGAAGTCGCGCTCGTATGAAGTTCCAAAGCGCTGCTCGATCTCGGCGACCTCGACCGCACGACCGCGCTCTGCTTGGCGAACGATGGACTCGGCCGCGCGCACCAGGGCGGGCGGACGCGTGAGAAAATAGATCGCCACGAGCGATGCCACGATCAACAGCGGCGCGAGTGTGATGACGATCGTGCGTGTGCGAGGCCTGCTCATGACGGAATTGTACAGGCAGGTAAAGGCGACGGCCCCGGAGTCTCCCCCGGGGCCGTCATGTGGTCGCGTGCGGCCTGTAAGCCGAGTTCTGTCTCTGCCCCGGCGCGAACGGCCCTCCGGAACAGATGACGGCCATTTCTCTGGCCACGCCGTTGCCGGCGTGATCGGGGCATGAATCCGGCAATGCCGGGCCCCAGCGGTCTACCCGCCGCCTGCCGCCCGGGCCGGGCGTCGATGGCCGATTGCTCGACCATCGCGACGGCTGCGTGACCTTGCACGCGGTGGGGTTTGCCGTGCCCCGTCTGTCGCCAGCCGGGCGGTGCGCTCTTACCGCACCATTTCAACCTTACCTGTGCGCTCGCAAGCGAACGCCATCGGCGGTGTGTTTTCTGTGGCACTGTCCCTCGCCGGCTCGCGACCTGACTCTCAAGAGAGCCACGAGTTCCGACGGGTGGGCGTTACCCACCACCGTTGCCCTGCCGTGCTCGGACTTTCCTCGAGTGCGAAGATTGCTCATCACACCCGCGACCGTCCGGCCGCACCACTCGTACCCCCTACTATACGCGCACCGCCGGAGCACCCGACTTTGGACGCCACCCTCGCCATTTGGGCCACGCCGGAACAAGCGCCGCTGCTGCGTGCGCTGGCGACCGAGCTGGGCGCGTCGATCGTCGCCGCCGCCGCGCCCGTGCGCGCCCACGGCACGACGCTGGCCGACGACTTGGGCGCGACGTTCGCCGGCGATCTGCTGGACCTCTTGAACACCGACGCGAGGGCCGTGCTGCTGGCCACCGCGTGCGAGGGCTACGGCGAGGCGTTGCCCCAGGCCGTCGCGCGGGCGGCCGCCGAGGGAAGGCGCATCGCGACCCTCTCGCCGCTGCCGATGCCGCCCAGCGACGCGGCCGAGGCCTGGCACGCGCCCATGCAGGGCCGCGTGCCGACCGAGGCGGTGCGCTTCGGGCCGCTGCTGCGCCACAGCCCGGCCGTTCAAGAAGCGCAGGAGACATTGGTTGCGTTCGGCGAGGTCCGCAGCGCGCTGTTCGCGGGCTTCCGAGACCCGACGATGGCCGGCCAGGGCGCGACGGGCGCGCTGCTCGTCGATGCGCTGGACCTCCTGGTTGGCATGCTGGGCGAGGCCGAGCGTGTCGAGGCTTCTCTCAATGGCCCCACGAAGCCGAGCGCGAGCCTGTCGCTGGGCTCGCTCACCGGCGACCTGACCGCCCACGCCCGCTTCGACAACGGCTCGTCGGCGGCCATCATGCTCAGCGACCGCGCGGGCGGCTGGCAACGCCGGGCCACGCTGCTGGGCGAGGCCGGCCGCCTCGAACTGGGCGACGACGGCCACCGCTGGATCGACCCCGCGGGCAAGATCATCGACAGCACCGAACGCCGGGCGCGATCCCAAACAACCGATCACGACCGCGCCGCCATCGACGCGCTGGTCGCGTTCCTGTCACCCCTGCTCGACGGCCGCGCGACGCCGCCGCTGGATACCCAGCATCTGGGCCCGATGGCGGCGGCTGTGCTGCTGAGTGCTCGGACGGGGCAGGCGGAGAGCCCGAGCACGCTGCGGGCGATGGTGTAGGGCCCGACATGCAATTAAATTCATGGTAGGTTTGCGCTGCCAGAGTCTCAATTTCGCTATTGACTTTGAACGCAGCAGTACACGCTCGCAAGAACTCTGATTCCGCACATCATCTCACACTAGCCGGCGAGAAGCAAAAGATGAATCATGTCGTCATTAAGTTTGCGAAGATCTTCGGAGTACTCGCCATTATCAGCATCGCCCTCCAAACATGTATTGGAACAGCATTGAGCTTTCGGGCCGGTGCCGACGAAGCGAATCAAGACGTCGAATGGCACACCGTGCAAGATTTTATGGCTACCGAAGGGGCCATGATTCAGATCAAAGATGGCGAAGCGACGCCTATCAGCGGCCAAATTCGCGCCACCAAGCCTTCAGTACAGCGATGGCTCCAGCTGGGTGACCTCTTTGCCCTGCTGGCGCTGGCCGTGCTAATCCCCGCCGCGGGGAGAGCTCTGCCACCAGCAAGAGCAAAGTCTGATTAGTCGTCCCGGCCATCTCGGTCGTTCTGTGCGGGTATTTGCATTGTATGTGATCCGCGTGATCACACACACATTCCGGACCGAACTAGTCAACCCTGGTCAACCGCGCATACTCCAAAATCAACGTCTTCACCCCTATCCCCTTGAATTCCACCCGCGCCCTCGCACCGGTTCCGGTGCCGCAGCTCAGCACCTTGCCCACGCCGAACTGGGGGTGGCGGACGCGTGAGCCGACCCTGAGGGCGGCGGTCTTCGGCTCGTCGTCGTCGCCCCAGGGGTCGAAGTCGTCGCTCCCCCCACGACCACCTCCACCAAAATCGCTGAAGTCGTCCGAGCGGTCGCTGAAGCTCACGTGTTCTGCATCTTGCTCGCCGATCTCGCTGAGGAAGCGGCTGGGGATCGTCCGCTCGGGCACGCCGCGGACGGCGCGCACGCGGGCGCTCGTGATGAGCAGCCGCTTCATGGCGCGGGTGATGCCCACGAACGCGAGGCGGCGTTCTTCTTCGAGCTCGGCCTCGCTCTCGCGGGCCCGGCTGTGCGGCAGGGTGCCCTCTTCGAGGCCGATCATCGCGACGGCGGGGAATTCGAGGCCCTTGCTGGCGTGCAGGGTCATGAGCGTGACCGCCCCGCCCGCCGCGTCGACGGCGTCCTGGTCGCTGACCAATGCAACCGTCTCGAGCCAGGCACGGAGCATCGCCAGCAGCGGCGGCGCCTCGGCGTCGTTGCCCGCGCTGGCCTGCTCGGCATCGGTAAACGCGAAGGGGTCGCCCGCGGGGTCGTACTCGCGCTCGAACTCGGCGGCTCCAGTAATCAACTGGTCGAGGTTGTCCAGCCGGCTCTCGTCCTCCTCGCCGCCACTCTTGGCACGAGACTGGTACATCGAGCGCAGCCCGCTATCGTCGATGACCCGCGCCACCAGGTCGGCCAGCGTCGCGCTGACCTCGGCGCCCATGAAGCTGCCGTGGCCGGTCCAGCCGTGCACCATCTCGACGAACTCCCGGCAGCTCTTGCCCGATCGGCTGGTCACCTCGGCGTGCTTCTCGGGCTCGCGAAGCAGGTCGAACAACGGCACGCGGGCCATGTTGGCCGCGGCGTCGAGCTTGTTCAGGCTGGTCTTGCCGATGCCGCGCGTTGGGGTGTTCACGATGCGGAGCAGGGAGATGTTGTCGGCCGGGTTCGCCACGACGCGGAGGTAGGCGATGGTGTTCTTGATCTCTTCTCTGTCATAGAAGGCGGTGCCGCGGGCGATGCGATACGGCACCGCGTGCGAGCGCATGGCGTCCTCGATGACGCGGCTCAGGGCGTTCGTCCGGTAGAACACCGCCATGTCGCGCCACTCCAGGCCGTCCTCCGCACGGGCCTTGAGCCAGTCGGCCACCAGCTCGGCCTCGTGCCGCTCGTCCTGGCACAGCACGGCCTCGACCGGCTCGCCGCCGGTGCTGCTGGTGAACAGGTCCTTGTGCTTGCGGCGTTTGTTCTTGACGATCAGCGTGTCGGCGGCCTTGAGGATCGGCGCGGTGCTGCGGAAGTTTTCGCCGAGGGGGATGACCTCGCACGCCGGATACTGCTGCTCGAACTCGAGGATGTTGCTGATGTCCGCCCCGCGCCAGCCGTAGATGGACTGATCGGGGTCGCCCACCACGCAGAAGTTGGGCCCCGCCTCGCCTCGCCCGTCTTTTCCGGCTTCGCCGGCTAAGAGCGCAGCAATCTCGAACTGGGCGCGGTTGGTATCCTGGTACTCGTCGATGAGCAGGTACTGCCAGCGCTCGCGGAGCTCGGCCCGGGCCGTGTCGCTCTTGCGGAGCAGTTTCGCCGTCAAGAGCAGGAGGTCATCGAAGTCCACCGCGCCCGCCGAGCGCATCGCCTGCTGGTAGGCCTCGTAGATGCGCGCGACCTGCTTGGTGTAGAAGTCCATCGCGTTGGTGGCGTACGCGTCGGCGTCCTGTAGCTCGTTCTTGGCGCCGCTGATGGCGTTGAGCACGCTGCGCGGGGCCCAGTTGCTGCTGTCCATGCCCAGGTCCTTGATGGTCCGCTTCATGAGGGCCACCTGGTCGCTGGTGTCGTAGATGGTGAAGTCGGGCTTGAGGTGGGGCAGCGCGTCGTCGTCGGCGTATCGCCGCAGCAGGCGGGCGCACAGGCTGTGGAAAGTGCCGATGGTCAGCCCCCGCGTGCTGCGGGCGTCCATGCCGTCCTGCCCGCCCAGCAGTACGCCCACGCGCTCGCGCATCTCGGCGGCGGCCTTGTTGGTGAAGGTCAGCGCCAGGATCGACCACGCCGGCACGCCCAATCGAACCAGGTGCCCGATGCGCCGGGTGATGACCCGGGTCTTGCCGCTGCCCGCGGCCGCCAGCACGAGCACGGGGCCCTCGGTGGCCAGCACGGCCCGCCGCTGGTTCTCGGTCAGGTCGGCCAGCAGGGGGTCGTTGTCGGGGTCGGCGTGGGGGTCGATCCGGGCATCTCCCTCCGGCCCGTACGCGTGCGGGTCATAGGGGTCGTGCTCGGGCGTGGTCGTGCCATCCGTGGCGTGGGCGTGGTCCATGGGGCACAGTATGGACCCACCCGGCGCACGTCCGCCCATCGGCCTCGCACGAGCGACAGGTGCCTACGGGCACCCGGCATCGAACGCGTTCTGGAAGGCGAGGAAGTCGAAGATCGTCAACTCGCCGTCGCCATCGAAGTCCGCCGCGGGGTCGCCCATGTCGAAGAGGTTCTGGAAGAACAGGAAGTCGGATGCTGAGTAGGCGCCGTCGCCGTCGAGATCGGCCGCGCACCGGCTCGGGTCGCGGCCATACAGGATGTACGCCTTGCCGGCATCGTCCACGCCGCCCGCGTCGTTGTCGTCGGCCCCGATGATCAGATCAAGTACGCCGTCGGCGTTGATGTCGCCGCCACCCGAGACGTCGCTGCCCGCGCTGTCTTGCGTTTCTTCGCCCTGGAATCGGACGACGCCGCGACCCACCAGCGTCTCGATGTCGGTCAGCGCACCAAACCCGCCGCCCGAGCGACCCGAGACCAGGTAGGCGAACCCGACGCGACGATCTCCGTCGTACGAACCAGCGGCGCCAATGAGCAGATCGTCCACGCCGTCCTGATCGACATCACCGACCGATGCGATCGCGTTGGCCAGGTTGGCCCCGCCGCGCGGGCCGACCAATTGGAAGCCGTTGTCGCCGTCCAGATCGGTCAGGTCGAACACCGATGGCAGCTCGCCGGCAACGCCGTAGACCACGTAGCACGCACCATTACCCCTGGAGGTGTCCGGGCCCCACGCAGCGGCGCCGACGGCGAGATCGTCGATGCCATCGTCGTTCAGGTCGCCCGCCGCCGAGAGCGCACTCCCGCTGGCCACGAACTGGACATCGCCCAGCAGCCGCGCGCCCTCACCCGCGCCCAAGCGCGCAAGCTCCACCACCGGCGGGAACCCGCCCGCGCGGCCGTACACCACGTAGGTCTGGCCCTGGCCCCCGGCCCCACGCACATCGGCCTCGGGCGCGCCCACGGCCACGTCGGCCACGCCATCGGCGTTCACATCGCCCACGCCGGCGACGGCCCGGCCCGCGCTCTCGCCGGTCGTGCCAACGAGGCGGAACCCGTTGACCCCATCCAGCATGGTGAGATCGATCAACCCCGGGAACCCATCGCGCGAGCCATACACTACGTAGGCCTCGCCGATGCCCCGCGGTGCACCGATGATCAGGTCGTCCAGCCCGTCGCCGTTTACGTCCCCCGCGGCCGAGACCGACGAGCCGCTGCTGCCGATGCCGGCCAGGGCGACGCCGTCGCTGCCGTCCAGGTCGGACAGGCGCACGTCGGGCGGGAATCCACCGGCGCGGCCGAAGACGACCCAGGTCCTGCCCGAGCGCGTTCCGGCCGCCCCGGTCGCGAAGGGATCGCTGAGCGCCAGGTCATCGATGCCGTCGCCGTTGAAATCACCGGCCGCCACGACGACCGCCCCGGCATTGCGATCCGGCCCGATGAGCCGGAACCCCAGCACGCCATCCAGGTCGCTCGGCCCGATCTCCCCGGGCAGCGAGCCGCCGGCGGTCGGCCCGCGACCAAAGAGCACGTAGGCCTCCCCGCCCGCGCCGGCGCCGCTGGCGCCAATGGCGACGTCGTCGATCCCGTCGGCGTTTACATCGCCCACCAGCGCGACGGCGCCGCCGACGCCATCGCGGATCGCCGCGCCGTTGAACGCCGCCCCGGTGCGTCCATCGACGCTCGACAGCTCAACGATGGGCTCGAAGGGCTCGCTGAGCGCGCCCTGCGCGCAGGCATCGGGCGTGCTCGCACCGATCAGCGATCCAACGACGACCGACCCCAACAACCAGCGACCACAGCGCGTGTCCATCTGCAACCCTCCCTTGCCTGCCCGCTCCAACGGATGCTCCCTTCCAGCATACCACAAACCAGAGTGAGTTTCATGAGGAAAATGTGAAACGACACGTGAAGCATCGACTTGCCCGCCGCTGACGGTGGGTCAACCAACGATGTTACGGATGATGTATGGGAATGCCGCCTTCTACCGGCACCCCGCGTCGAACGCGTTCTGGAACGCCAGGAAGTCGAAGATCGTCAGCTCGCCATCACCATCGAAGTCGGCGGTGGGGTCGCCCGCGTCGAAGAGGTTCTGGAAGGCCAGGAAGTCGAAGATCGTCAGCACGCCGTCGCCATCGAGGTCCGGCCGGCAACGATTGATCTCCGCCAAGTAGATCCCGTCCTCGCCCAGGCGACTCAGCCCCACGTTCATCACGACCCGATCGCCCGAGAGGGCGCGCGGGCGGAGGTTGAAGTTGTAGACCTCCTTGCCATCGGGCAGGGCCTGGCCGGCACGCAGGATCTCGATGATCTCGCCGTCGATCCACACGTACAGCGCGACGACGTCGCCCGCGTGCGTCTCGCCGCGGAAGAGCACCGTGTCGCCGTCGACGGCGATGCCGCTGACGAAGCCGAACGTCTCGCCGCTGGGCATCGTGTCGCCGCGCTTGACGACTTCCTGGAGCGTGCTCGAGCCGCCCCACAGGTACAGGGCCGAGTAGAAGTCGCGTGGCAGGCTGCCGCTTGAGCCGCCCACCAGCACGCGCTCTCCGTCGGTATCGATGGCCGCCACGATGTCGAACGCCACGCCCGCGGGCGCGCCCACCATGGGCTGGCCCTCCTGGGCGAGCAGCGTGGTTTGTTCGGTCGACGCATCCCACACCCACGCGCCCCAGAGCGCGCCGATGTCCGAGCCGGTCGCGATGCCCCAGAAGGCGACCAGGTTCCCGCCCGCGCTGGGCGGCTCCACGTCGAAGTACGTGCCACCGCCGGGCGCGGCGATGCTGCGCGTGGCGATGGGCGTGATCGCCCCGCCCAGAGTCGTGAAGAACAGCGGCTCGCCCGCGTATCCCGCGTCGCGATACGCCACGCCCGCGTCGTTCTGCGCGGGCAATCGCGGGATGCGCACGCCGGGGAAGAACTCGTCGATGATCACGCTGACCTCGCCCGCGCCACCCGCATCGGCGAGGTACAGGCCCTCCCACTCGTTGGTGAAGAACTGGGCTGCGCCGGGGAAGACCACTTCGTCGCCGCGGATGGTCGGGTTGGTCAGGCTCTTGAAGACCTCGCCATACGTCGGGCTCACGGTCGCGTCGGTGTCGGCCAGGACGATCGTGTCGCCGGTCACGACGTTGCGCACGCACACGGCGTCGTCGCCGTCCATCGTGCCCACGTAGAAGGCGATGCGGTCGCCGTCCATCCCCGCCAGCCCGCCGCCGCCGTAGCGGTAGCCGTTGGGCAGCGTGTCCTCCTCGCCGATGACTTTCGTGATGGTGACGCTCTGGGCGCACGCGAGGGGCGCGGCCGAGCACGTGATGGCGACGGCGGCGGCCATCGCGCGGGCGGTGATCGGTCTATCCATGTCTTTCTTCTCGCTTCCGGGGTCGAGGGGCGTGCCACCGGAGCATACGTGCAACACGCGCGCCGGCTGCACCCGAGCACGAACGTTGCACACGCGATCGCACATTCCCCGCTTCATCGGCCACGCATGGCCTATGGCCGGCCACGAGGGGCCGCCCGCGGGCCGCGATCCCTACGGGCACCCCGCGTCGAACGCGTTCTGGAACGCGAGGAAGTCGAAGATCGTCAGGCTGCCGTCGCCGTCGAAGTCCGCCGCCGGATCGCCCATGTCGAAGAGGTTCTGGAACGCGAGGAAATCAAAGATCGTGAGCACGCCGTCGCCGTCCAGGTCGGCTTCGCATTCGCTGACGATGTGGTCGGCGCGTTCGGCCAGCAGGACGGACAGCGCGCGCTGGTGCTGCTGGGGGGTCCAGGTTTCGAGGCAATCGAGATCGGAATAGCTCATCACGTTGCGCGTGTCGGGCGCGAAGAACTGCCGGCAGCGCGAGGCCGTGCCCGTGTAGATGCAGTCGCGCCCGACGACGCCGCGCAGGTCCGGGTCCGCCGGCGTGTCGCACACGAGGTCGCCCGCGGTGGCGCAGTTGCTCCCATCGGGGCACTCGGCCCCGAAGAACGTCTCGTGCGTGTGGTACAGGTCGAAGTAGTGGCCCACCTCGTGGGGCGTGGTCGGTCCGCCCATGCACGCGGCCTTGATCACGATGCCCTGGATCGCGTCGCCCGAGAAGCTCGCAAAGCCGCACAGCAGCAGGATCTCGGGCACGTAGAACACGTTCACCGCGCCGGGCTCGTTGAAGCGGCTGCGCATCAGGTTGAGGTCGTCCAGGCTCGGAAACTCGTAGAACTGATCGTCGTCGATGAAGCGCACGGGCCCCTCCTGCACGAAGCCGAAGCCCGCGGGCGCGAACGCGTCGTTCATCGCCTGGAGTTCGGCGGGCAGCAGCGCGGGATCGACCCCGCCCGTGCGGTCGCTGGCGCGCACGATGTGGAAGACGACGCGCACGCGCAGCGGCGCATCGGTGCGCGGCGGGAAGGCCTCGAGCGCCGCCGCGAGCACCCCGGCCCGCTCGCGCTCGGCGTGCCGCCGGCCGGTCGCCTCGGTGAGCCGCGTGCCGCAGAACGCGTCGCCGTCGTGTGCCCCAAGGGCGATCTGGCCGAACGCGGGCGCAGCGGCCAGGGCGGACGCGATCAGGCACGCGGCCATCGAGGCCACGAAGGGGGGCGGCGGGCGGCTGGGCATGGTCGGCGTCTCCTCCACGAACACACGGGCCGCCCGTCGGCCGCCCGGCGTCCAATATACCAGGAACGGGGCCGGGCCGCAAGGGGAAGTTCGGCCGGCCCCATCCGCCGGGCCGCCACGAGGCCCGCCCCGTCCGGATCGGCCCCCGGCGGCCGTGCGAGCGGCCCTGGCCGCGCCGCTCGGTTATCCAGGCGCTCCGAAGGGGCCTCGCGCGGCGGCGATGGGGCCCCCGGTGGCGGAGACGGTCCTTCGGGCGGCGGTGACGGAAGCCCGGGTGGCCGTGACGGAAGGACCGTCAGCGGTGACGGAAGGACGGTCAGCGGTGACGGAAGGACGGGTGGCGTGAACGGAAGGACCGTCAACGCTCACGGAGAGACGGGTGGCGGTGACGCAAGGACGGGCAGGGCAGCGCGGAGGACCGTCACCGGGGTTCTCGGGCCTTGCACCGCCGTGGTGGCGTGCGGCGGCGGGAGCGTTTTTGCGGCATTCTTCGGCGAATCTTCGCGTAACGCGGCCTTGACGCCCGCGTATTTGACTTCGTAGTCTCGATTCCATCGCGGGGGTCCCAGAGCCGGTGCGGCGTCGTGCGGGTCCGAGTGCCGCCCGCACGCACGCACTCGGAGGGGACCCGCCATGGCCACGCACGCCTACCGCGCTCGCTCGACCGCCCGCGCTTCGCACCGCCGGAGCACCCCGCTGGCCACCCTGCTCGCCCTCGCGGCCGGGCAAGCCGTGGGCACGGCGGCATTGGGGCAGGCGTGCCCCCTCGCTGATGTCTTCGGGGACGCGCTCGTCGCGGCGGCGATCGATCGGCCTCGCGCCGTCGTTCCCGCGCACCTGAACGGTGACGGCCTGATCGACCTCGTCGTCGTGAGCGCCGACGAAGGCGTTGTCGTTCTCCTGGGCGATGCGCCGGGATCGTTCGGCACGCGCGCGGCCTATCCGGTCGGCAACGCGCCGCTGGACGCCCGGGTCACCGACCTCGACGGCGACGGCGATCTGGATATTGCGGTCGGCCTCGTGGGCGAGGATGGCGTCACGGTCCTCCGCAACGACGGGGCGGGCCTGTTCCCCGACAGCGAGCTTTGGGTGACCCCTGGGATCGCCATCGATCTCGCCATCGACGACTTTGATCTCGACGGCGACTTGGACATCGCCGCCAGCAACGGCGCCGACGCGACCGTGACCGTGCTGTTCAACGACGGGCTTGCATCGTTCCCGTCAACGACCACGCTTCCCACCGGAGCCGTCACATTCGGCACCGCGAGCGCCGACCTCGATCTCGATGGCAATCCGGACCTTGTCGTCACCAACCGCGACGACGACACGGTCGGCGTGCTGCTCGGGGACGGCGCGGGGGGATTCGCACCGCAGGTCGTCTATCCGGCGCGCGAGTGGCCGCGATACGTCGAGGTCGTTGACCTGGACGGCGATGGCGATCCGGACGTCGTCGTGGCTGGCGCTTTGAGCAACGACGTCACCGTGCTGCTGAACGCCGGTGACGGAACGCTGGTGCCCTCGGGCACGCGTGCCGTTGGCAACGAGCCCTCCGGCATGACGGTGGGCGATGTCGACGGCGACGGGCACGACGATGTGGTGGTGAGTTGCATCGACGCCGTCGGCGCGTTCCTGCTTCGCGGCGATGGCGCGGGCGGCCTTGCGGCTGCCGAGTCGATTCTTGGCGCGACCCAGTCGGGCTACGTCGCGCTGGCCGACGTTGATCGAGACAATGATCTGGACCTGTTCGCGTCGGCCCTGTCGCCCGATGCCGTGCTGCTCTTGAAGAACCAGTGCCGCGCGACGACCGACCCGGCCTACTTCGCCAGCGGCTCCGGTCCGGACCTGATGGCCGACGCCGGCGTGATCACGATCGACTCGAGCGCCACGCCACCGAGGCTGACCGGCCCCAGCGCCGCCATCGTGGGTTCGGTCCTCGGCGATGGTTCGGCCTTCTTCGACCTGGGCGTCGTCAACGTCGGGCCGGGCGTCCAGTGGGACATTTCTGGTTCCCGGCCGGTCACGATCGCAGCCGTGGAGATGACGATCGGCGGGTTCATCGACGTGCCGCCCGGCGAACTGGGCGGCGGAGATGGCGGCCTGGGCGGCGCCGCGCCGAGGACTGCCGGCGTGGGCGGAGTTCCGGGATTGGAGGGTGGTCGCGGAGGTCCGGGCGGGTTCGGGATCGACGGGAGCTGCATTCCGTGCGTCGGACGCGGCCGGGCCGGGGGCTCGGGAGATTCGGGAACGCCGGGGCTCTCGGGATCTGCGGGCGAGAACGGTCGAGCCGGGACCCCCGGCGACCCGGGTTTCGGGGGCCCCTCCCAGACGACCGCAGGGGCTGGTGGCGCGAGCTCGGGCGGCGCCGGCACCGCGACACCCATGGGCGGCGATGGAGGCTTGGGTGGGACCCCGCGAACCGGCAGTGGTAGGGATGGAACCTCAGGCGGTTCCATCAGCGGACGACCCGGTGGCGCGACTGACGGTCAAGCTGGTCAAGCCGGCGGTGGTGTGTCCGGCGGGACATTCGTGCCACTTTCCGCCAGCGGTGGTGCAGGCGGCGGGTCCGGTGCCGCAGGTGGCGGTGGCAGCGGCGGCGCTGCGGGCGGCGGAGGTGGCGGAGGCGGTGCGGGCGGTCAAGATTGCTCCCGCTGCGACTCTGGCGGTCGCGGCGGCGGCGGCGGCGATGGCGGCCTCGGGGGGAGGGGAGGCGATGGCGGCCTCGGCGGTGCCGGTGGGCCAGGCGGCAAAGGCGGCGGCAGCCTCATGCTGACCGCGCTGACGCGCATCGTCCTGCCACCGCTCATGACAAGCGACGGTACCGCCGGAATCCCTGGTGCCGCCGGTCTTGGCGGAAGCCCCGGCGCCGCGGGGACGCTGGGCGAGCCAGGGAGCCCTGGGAGGTTTGATGGCACGACGGGGGGCGATGGCGGTGACGGCGGCGACGGTGGTCGCGGTGGCAACGGCGGCAACGGCGGGTCCGGCGGCGGAGGTGGTGGCGGTGGCGGCGGCTCCATCCTGATCGAGGCCAGCATCGTCGAGGTCGACCCCGTCGGCGGGCGCTTCGTGGGCAGCCAGCGCGGCGGCGGCGGCGGCCAGCCGGGCGTCAACGATGGGGCCGATGGTCGCCTCGTTATCATCGCCAACAACGACCTCTTCGGGCTGGACATCGATAACCAGGGACAGACGTTCCTGATCGTCGGCAGCACGGCCCTGCTCGACGACAACCCGCTCACGGGCACGCGCACCCCGCTGCTTCCCGCACTCGTCGGCGACCCGTCCCCGGCGGGCGTGGCCGCCGAAGCAACCGAGGCGCTGCAGTGGAACGATATCGAGGCGGTGATCCTCGACGAGGCGCCCGCTGCAGACGTGGCGCTGGCGGCCGTCGATTCGATCTTCCCCGGGCTCGACCTCATCTCCATCGTGAATCGCGGTGATACCGCGATGGAGATGGTCACGCTGACCACGGGCGGCCTGCCCGGCATGCTCGAGGCGATGGACGTGCCCGCCGGCGGCCTGCTGATGGCGACGGTCCCGGGCGGCGCGCTTCTGGACCCATCGATCACGGTGTCGTTCGAACGCGGCGGCTCGACGTTCGACGAATCTTTCGACACGACCGGCCAGGCCCTGCCCTTCGCCATCGCGCTGGAGGACGCGTGCCGACCGGACATCGACGGCGACGGCGATCTGACCATCTTCGACTTCCTGGCCTTCCAGAACCTCTTCGACGCCGGCGACCTGGCCGCCGACTTCGACGGGGATGGCAGCCTGACGCTGTTCGACTTCCTCGCGTTCCAGAACGCGTTCGACGCGGGATGCCAGTAAGGCATCGCCACGGCAAGTTCATGCTGGCCCGATAAAAGAGTTTTCGCCACAATCCGTGCAGGCCATAAAGCCGCCCCCTGAACGGCGAAGCGTCAAAACAACTCAGTCAAACCGCAGTGCCTTCACCGGATCCATCACCGCCGCCCGCGCCGCGGGAACCAGCGCCCCCACCACGCTCGCGATGATGCCGCCCGCGACGATGATGATGAACTTCGTGGCGTCCAGGTCGGTGGGGATCGTCGTGAAGTAGTAGACGTTGGGGTCCCACACCTGCACGCCCAGGGCCTCGCCCAGCCACTCGTGGATGGGGTTGATGTTCGTGACGACCAGTGCGGCAAGCCCCGCGCCCAGCGCGCTGCCCACGATGCCGATGGCCAGGCCGTAGCCCACCCAGACCGCGGCCACGCCCGTGCCAGACGCGCCGATGGCCCGCAAGACGCCGATGTCCCGCGTCTTCTCGCTGACCATCGCCCAGAAGATCGCCAGCACCAGGAACACGCTGGTCAGGCTCACCACGCCGAAGATGAACAGCACCAGCGTGGTCTCCTTCTGCACGGCGCCGATGAACATGGCGTTGCGCTGCTCGTAGGTCTGGATGCCGATCGACCGCGAGCTTGGCACCTCGCCGGGGTGCTCCTGCGCGAACGCCTCATACACGCGCTCGGCCGCCTCTTCCAGTGCCGCGCTCGTCACCCCCGGGGCGGCGCGCACCAGCACGTCGGTCACCCGCGCCGGGCTCTCGCCCTGGATCGTCGGCCGCACGGGGCGCTCCACCCCGTCGGGGCCAATCTCGACGGCGAAGGGGTCGCTGGCGGGGTCGATGCGCTGGGCCGCGCCCATCTGCAGGAGGTCCTGCAAGGCTTCCAGCGGCACGATCGCCATCGTCGAGTCGTACGCGTAGTTGCCCGTCGAGAGCTCGTTGGCGATGGGGAATTCGATGGTCCGCAAGTCGAGCGCACCCGTGCCCTCCTGGCCCAGGGGCAGCACGGTCAGCCGCACGCTGGTCTCGGGCAGGAACGAGCGATCGATCCGCACGCCGCCGCTGGGCAGCCGCTGCTCGGTAAAACGCGGCACGTAGAAGTTCCCCGGCACGACCCGCCAGTTCCAGCTCGTCGCCGCGATGCCCGTGACCATGGCCGCCTGGCCATCGGGCGTCCGCAGCGTGCGCCCCTCGGCCAGCCACTGCGTCAGGTCGCCCTCGTTCTGGGGCTCCATCCTGGGATCGCGCAGCATGGGCTGGCCGTCTTCGTCCAGTTGCACGGGCTCGTTGCCGCCCTCGATGGGCCGCCAGTACAGGCTCTGCTCGTACACCGTCGCATCGGCGTAGCTGTCGGGGTCGACGCCCAGCAGCTGCACGCTCACGGGCCGGTCGTCGGGCATGCCCAGGATGGCCAGCGTCTCGATCAGCGGCGTGGCGTGGGCGATGGCGGGATCAGACTCGAGCTTTTCGATCAGCTCCTCGTAGTGGCCAAAGCCCACGTGCTCCCAGGTGATGCGAAGGTCGCCGTCGGTCTTGCGGCCTTCATTGACCAGCATCGTGAGGAACCCGCCCATGACCGACCACACGATCAGCTCGGTCGCGACGCTCAGGGTGACCGCCAGCGCCGCCAGCAGGGGGATGGCCTTGGTCGTCAGATACTTTCGAGCCAGCACGGCGGCGTACATGGGCCCAGTGTAGAGGCCCCCCACGGCCCGGTAATGCGTAACCCCGGGCGTGGAACGGGGGTATCGTGCCACCATGAACCCGTTGAAACCCCCACCATACCGCGTCGGCCCGCTCGTGCGGGCCTCCTCGCTCGCGCTCCTGGCTGGCCTGGCCGCCTGCTCGGCCCAGCAAGGCGGTGCGCACGATGAACACTCGCCCCGCGCAGGCCAGCCGCCCCGGGCCGTGCTGACCGAAACGCCCACCGCGTCGCGCATCGTCGCGGCGGGGCACGCCGGCCGCGTGCTCGCGGTCGACCGCTTCCGTATCGGCAGCACCGCGAACGAACAACCCATCTACGTCTACCGGGTCAGCCAGGGCCAAGGCGACCCGGACGCCAAGCCCGGCCTGCTCGTCGTCGCGGGCATCGATGGCCGCCACGAGACCGGCCCGATGGTCGCCCGTGAACTGGTCGGCCACCTCGAACGCGAGGCCGACCTCGAGCACACCACGGTCTATGTCATTCCCCGCGTCAACCGAGACGCCCAGGGCCGCGACGATACCACCGCCGCCGTGCCCGGCGGCACGCGCACGCCCGAAGACGCCGACCGCGACGGCCGCATGGACGAGGACGGACCCGCCGACCTCAACGGCGACGGCCACATCACCATGATGCGCATCGACCGGCCCGTGCCCCGCTACGGCATCGAGTTGACCCACGTGGTCGATCCCGACCATCCACGTCTGATGCGCCGCGCCGACGCCAGTAAGGGCGAGGTCGCCACGCACGCCCTGTTACCCGAAGCGGCCGATCAGGACGGCGACGGCCAGATGGGCGAAGACGGCGCGGGCGGCGTCGATCTCAACAGGAACTTCCCATATCGCTGGCCAGAGTTCGGGACCAGCAGCGGCGCGTACCCGCTCAGCGAAGCCGAGAGCAAGGCACTGGCCACCTGGCTGCTCGAGCGGCCCAACGTCATGGCGGCCATCGTGTATGGCCCGCACGACACCATTATTAACGTGCCCGCCTCGAGCGGGTACGACCACACCGGCCGCGTGCCCACGGGCCTGGAGCGCGCCGACAAGGAGCTGATGGACCGCCTCAGCGAGCAATACAAGGAAGCCACCAAGCTGTCCCAGGCCGACAAGGTCAGCCTGGACGGCTCGTTCTCCGGCTGGTCATACGCCCACCTGGGGCTGGTCACCATCGCCACCAACCCTTGGC
The DNA here is from genome assembly GCA_040221175.1 of Phycisphaerales bacterium. Classification (NCBI taxonomy): domain Bacteria; kingdom Pseudomonadati; phylum Planctomycetota; class Phycisphaerae; order Phycisphaerales; species Phycisphaerales bacterium. The sequence goes on along the minus strand of JAVJVK010000013.1, from coordinate 155,981 downwards.
AACGTCCCGAAGCGCCCAAGGAAGAAGGCGCCAACGAAGGGGGCGACAACGATGCTGCAGAGGCGGGCGCCCAGGCCGAGCAGCCCGCACCCGACGAGCCGCCGTTCGTGATGATCGGCGATTACAAGCTCGTGCTCACCCAGGAGGCGATCCAGAACGCGCTGGCCGAGGCGCAGACGCTCAGCGAAGCCGAGCAGGCCGAGCGCATGGAAGCCTTCCAGGCTTTGCCCGCCGCCACGCGCGAGCGCATCATGACGATCGCTCAGGGCGCACCAGACCCCATGGCCCAGGAAGCCAGGCCCGAGGCGCCGCGCCCTACCCGTCGCGCCCGCGGCGGTGGCGGCGGCAAGGACTCTGACGACGCCAAGTGGCTGGCCTACGCCGACCGCGTGGGTTCGGGTTTCGTCGACTGGGAAGCGGTCGACCATCCCCAGCTCGGCACCGTCGAGGTTGGCGGGTTCGTGCCGGGGTTCAAGCTCAACGCGCCCGAGGCCGCCGTCGAGGACATCGTCCAGGCGCAAGGGGCGTTCATCGAGCAACTCCTGGCGATGATGCCGCGGCTTGCCATCGACGAGCCGGTGGTCGAGAAGGTCGGAGACGGCGTCTGGCGCATCACCATCGAGGTGCACAACGAGGGCGAGTTGCCCACCCGCACCGCGCTGGGCGACAAGGCGCGACGACTGGCGCCGTACGTGCTCGCGCTCGACGTGCCGCAGGATACGCTGCTCAGCGGCTCGACCATCAACCGCGAGAACAGCATCGCGCCCGGCGGCACCATGCGTGCCGAGTGGCTCGTGCTGGCGAGCGAGGGCGACACGCTCAACGCTCAGCTTCGCACCGAAGAGTTCGGCACCACCGACATCCAGATCGAACTGGCCGAGACGCAGCAGGGAGGCAACCGATGAAACGCTTGCACACGATCAAGAAGATGGCGCTCCTGGCCGCGGTCGCCGCAGCCCCTGCCATCGCACAGACCCAGCAGATGCCCCCGGCGGCCGAAGATGGCACCCGGCGGTACAACCCCGACTACAAGGTCGACATCGCCTGGAACCGCTATTACGACTACGACCAGATCGTCGACCTGCTCAAGCAGATCGAGGCAGCCCATCCCGAACTGGTCACCCTCAAGAGCCTGGGCAAGAGCCTCCAGGGCCGCGACGTCTGGCTTGCCATCGCCAACAACCCCGAAACGGGCGAAGACGGGACCAAGCCGGCCATGTACATCGACGGCAACATCCACGGCAACGAGGTGCAGGCCGCCGAAGTGGTGCTCTACTCGCTCTGGTATCTCGTGGAGAACCACGGCAAGAACGAGCACCTGACCGAACTGCTCGACAACGCCTCGTTCTACTTCGTGCCCGTGACGAACCCCGATGGTCGGGCATGGTGGTTTGCCCAGCCCAATACGTCCAGTTCCAGCCGACACAACCAGCGCCCGTTTGATAACGACGCCGATGGCGTATCGGACGAGGACGGCTACGACGACCTCGACGGCGATGGCTCGATCACGCAGATGTGGCGCAAACGCGTCGGCGGTCCCTTCCGCCGCAGCGAGACCGATCCGCGTCGCTTCGAACGCGTCGGGCCCTACGAACTGGGCGAATGGGAGTACCTGGGCTCGGAGGGCCTGGATAACGACGGCGATGGCCGGATCAACGAAGACGCGCCCTTCGCCGACGACATGAACCGCAACTGGCCGGGCGACTGGCAGCCAGGCTACGCCCAGTTCGGCGCCGGCCCCTACCCGTTCAGCGCGCCCGAGACCTTCGGCGTGGGCCAGTTCATCCTCTCGCGGCCCAACATCGCCGCCGGGCAGAGCTACCACAACTCCGGCGGCATGATCCTCCGCGGGCCCGGCGACGAAAGCCGCAGCAACCTCTACGACCGCAACGACTCGCGCGTCTACGACGCCATCGCATCCGAGGGCGCCCAGATGCTGCCCTACTACCGCGACTGGATCATCTGGCGAGACCTCTACGGCGTGCACGGCGGGCAGGTGAACTGGCTGGCCGAAACGCTGGGCATCGTCAGCTTCACCAACGAGTTGTGGACCAACGCCAAGCGCTACCAGGGCGAGGGCGGACGCGAAAGCGAAGACCAGCAATGGCTCTGGCGAGACCACATGGTCTTCGGCACCGAGTTCACCGACTACACCGAGTACGACCACCCGGACTACGGGCCCGTCCTCATCGGCGGCACCAATCGCTGGTCGAGCCGCAACACGCCGCCGTTCATGCTCGAAGAAGAGGCGCACCGCAACTTCGCCTTCACGATGTTCCACGCACGGCAGATGCCGCTCCTGCGCTTCGGCCGGGTCGACATCGAAGAGCGTTCCCCGGGCCTGTGGCAGGTCGACGTGGCCATTCGCAACGAGCGCCACATTCCCACGCGCCTGAGCATCGCCCGCCGCAACAACATCGGGCAGAACGATCTACTGCACTTCGAGGGCAACGGCGCCGAGGTCATCACCGCCGGCCGCCTGCGCGACTTCAACGATCGGCAGATGAACGAGGTCCGCTTCGAGCCGCATCGCATCCAGCTCAACGAGGGCGTCGGCGGCATGGACGAAGCCATCTTCCGCTACATCATCAGGGGTGAGCAGGGCGCGACCTTCACCCTGCGATACGAGGCCGAGAAGGCCAAGGACATCGATCGCACGTTCACGCTCGAGCCCACCAGCGAGCCCACGCCTCGCCCGCTGGGCCCCTGAGGCCCGACCTTTACCAACGCACCCTGTCCTCCCGGTCGAATCAACACGATCGGCCGGGTCGGGCTGCGCGCGCCGGCCGGTGATCAGCCTCGCCCCGCGGCTCCACGACACGTACAGCCACGACCACTCGATGAGCGCCATGAGCTTGTTGCGAAAGCCGATCAGGAACGACACGTGCACAACCGACCAAAGCACCCACGCAACAAACCCGCCAAAGCGCAGCGAACCGATCTCCGCCACCGCCCGCGCGCGCCCGATCGTCGCCATCGATCCCTTGTCGTTGTACCGAAACGGTTCAACAGATCCGCGTGACGCGCCGCCGACCTCGGCGGCGATCAATTCGCCTACGTATCGGCCCGACTGCATGGCCGCCTGCGCCACGCCGGGCGTGGCCTTGCCGGTGTCCGGGTCTTCGTGCGCCATCAGGTCGCCCACGACGAATATCTCGCGATGGCCGGGCGCCGATAGATCGGCCTCGACCTTCACACGGCCCATCCTGTCCTTGGGAACGTCCAGACCATCCAACACCGACTCTGCCTTAAGCCCCGCGGCCCAAAGCACGCACCGACTCTCGATCCGCCGCGCATTTTCACCCTTGCCGATGGTGACTCCCTGATCGTCGATGGCTGACGCCATCTGACCCAACACGACCTCGACGCCCAGGCCCTCCAGGCTCCGCTTCGCACGCTCCGAAGACTCTTCGTGGAACATCGGCAGCACGCGGCCGGCGCCCTCGACCAGCACGACCTTCGCCGTCCGGGTATCGACGCGGCGAAAGTCCCGCGGGATCGACTGCGTCGCAATCTCTGCGATCGCGCCAGCCAGTTCCACGCCGGTCGGGCCCGCACCGATGACCACGAACGTGAGCTGCGCTCGTCGCGCCGCCTCATCGGCCTCGACCTCGGCCGCCTCGAAGGCCAGCAGCACGCGCTGGCGGATCTCCAACGCGTCGTCCACCGATTTGAGTCCCGGCGCCACGCGTTGCCACTCGTCATGACCGAAGTAATTGTGTCGCATGCCGCATGCGAGCACTAGAAATTCATACCGTCGCTCATTACCGGCAATGCGGATAGTCTTCGCGCCGGCGTCGACGGCTTCGACCTCGCCCATCACCACGGTGCAGTTACGCTGCCTGCGCATGATGCGGCGGATCGGCGCCGCGATGTTTGCCGGCGACAGCGCCGCCGTGGCAACCTGATACAGCAAGGGCTGGAACAGGTGGTGGTTGCGGCGATCGACCAGGACGAGGTCAACCGGGGCTCGCTTGAGCGCCCGTGCACATGCCAGCCCGGCGAACCCACCGCCGACGATCACCACCACGGGCCGGACCTCAGCCATGACCGATCATAGCGATTGCCCCAGGTCCTCCAGCGTGCGCATCGCAAGCGTGCGGAGTTCCTGGTCCGCCGCCGCGTCGCCCGCAACCTCACGCAATCCACGCACCAGCTTCGTCGCGACGTCGTCGCCGGGTCCCAGCCGCCGGATCTCGTTGCCCGCCGCGATGACCGCGTTGCGGCGCATCATGCCAAGCTTGGCCCGCTTCATGGCGCTCTTTGCGAACGCCGCCCGCCGGGCGCCTTCGTCCCAGCCGAGTACTTCCAGCAGATCGAACGACGACCGATCTCCCGCGTACGCCGGGTTCGCATCGCCCACGTCGCCCGATCGGGGCGAGTTGTGCGGGCATACTTCCTGGCATACGTCGCATCCGAAGATCCATGGCCCCATGCCGCGCTGCAAGTCGGGCTCAATCGGCCCGCGTCGTTCGATGGTCAGGTAGCTGATGCATCGCGACGCGTCGACGCTGTACGGCGTGATTGCATCGGTCGGGCAGGCATCGATGCAACGCGTGCACGTACCGCAGTGGTCGGGCTCTTCGGACTGCCGCACCTCCAGTTCCAGCGTGGTCAGCACGCCTCCCAGCAGCATCCAGCTTCCCATCTTCGGATGGATCAGGAGCGTGTGCTTGCCGATCCAACCGAGCCCGGCCGCGAGCGCCATCTCGCGTTCGTGCACGGGCGCAGTGTCAACGAACGCCCGAGTGCGCGACTCGGGCCAGCGTAACGCCAGGTCATCGCACAGCGCGTGCAGCCGCTTCTTCATGATCTTGTGGTAGTCGCCGCCGCGGGCGTATCGGGCGATGCGCCCGTGGCCATCGGGAACGTCATCGGGTCCGCCATCGCGCGTCGCGTAGAGATCCGCGACCATGACGGCGCACGTCGCGCCATCGAGCAACTGCGACGGATCGGCCTTCAAATCGGCATGTCGCGCCAAGTACGCCATCGATCCGTGCCGGCCCCGGGCAAGCCACGCCCGCATCTCGGCCTCGCGGCGCATGCGACGAACCGGTGCGATGCCAGCGAGCGCAAAGCCAAGCTCCTTGCAACGCTCCAGCACCAGCCTCGTGCGCTCGCTCTTGTCCGTAGCGTCAGACCGCCCCGGCTGCCTGGCGCGAGCCGGTCTTGCTCCCGGTTGCGCCCAGCCAGCCGTAGATCGTGCGGATAGCCTCTGGCAGCACGTCCTCGGCCGGCGCGAGCGTGTCGTCCCACGCGCGATCCCATTCGTAGCAGAGCCAACCGTCGAAGTACCCGTATTCCATCAACGCGCGGACGAATGACTCGGGTTCGCTCCGACCCGTGCCGAGTCGAACGCAGCCGTCCTCGCCCACATCCTTCAGCCGCGCGAACTTCAGGCGGCGGCCGAGGGTGCGTACGGCCTTGACATAGTCATCGCCCGCGGCATGGCCGACAGCGTTGTTGTAACAGGCCGCCAGCAGCGGGCTGTCGACCATGTCGATGATCTCGCGCAGGTCTTCGGCGGTCCGGAAGCTACCGCCGTTCTCGAGCACGATCGTCACCCCGCGGTGCCTGGCGTGGTCGGCGATCGCCGTCAGTCGATTCGCAATCAACCGAACCGACGTGGCGCGCTTCTCGCCCTCGGGCACCTCGAAGCCAAAGACGCGCAGGTACGGGGCCCCGACCATCGACGCGAAGTCCACCAGCCGGGTCGCCTGCCTGGTCACACGCTCCTGATCAAACAGGAACGTGCGGCCCACAACGTGGGGGCGCACCGGGTGGTCGAGCGTGATGGAGGTCGCCAGCCCGCACACGTCCACGCCCAGGTCGCTGAAGGTCGACTCGACCTTCTTGGCGCTGGTCATCAGCGGGTCGCACACAAAGGTGCGCGAGTCGTAGCCGAAGGTTCGCAGGTCGACCCCATCGAAGCCCAGGTCGGCTGCGGTCCGGGCCACGCGAACAAGGGTCCAATCGGGACAGGCAACCGTGCTGAACGCCGTGCGAATCATGGAGCAATCCTCTCGCCCAAACGCGGAGAGGCATACGGGATAACACGCACAGCATTATCCCGCACGTCCCGAATGAACGCCGCGTCGGCCCGGATCGTACGACAACCCGCGGGCTGGTCAACGACACCGCCGCCCCACAAACCGGGCAATCTCTCCCAATTCTGCCGATGCCGCGACGCCGAATCGTCCGATGATCGGCCCCCGCCGTGGCCGCCGCCGCGGTCGCAAGCGAACCTCGACCAGAACGCCCGGCGCCCGGTATCCGAACAGCACGCTGACCGACGTGCCAGCGTGCGCTGCCCCCCAACGAAGGACGCTCTTGGCTGTATGACGACCACACACCCTTTCACACGAACTCGAACCCTCTGGCCAGGCCTGCGGACCGTCGGGGGTGTATTGCTTGCCGCAACCGCAGGCTGCATGGTCTCGGGCTGCGCCACGTCCTCACGTCCTGACGGCCCGCCGCAGGCGCGGTCCTACGCGCCCACCGTGTGGCAGGCCACTCCCGCGGCGCTCCAGCAACCCCGCGTCGCCCGCGAAGATCGATGACCCGCCGGGGCTAGGTCTCGGGCTGCTCGGTGGGAAGACCCGCTTCGGTCCATCCGCGGTACCCTCCATCCATGGAGATGACGTCGCGATAGCCCATCTTCTGGAGGTTGTCCGCCGCCAGCGCCGAGCGATAGCCCCCGCCGCAATACAGAACGATCTTCGCGTCTGGGTCGGGCAACTTCGCCTCGGCATCCCGTTCGATGACCCCCTTGCCGATGTGGCGAGCGCCCGGCAGTCGTCCCCTGGCAAACTCGCTTTCTTCGCGAACATCGATCAGTTCGAACGCCTCACCGGCTGCCTGCATCTTCCGGACGTCCTCGACCGTGCATTCCTTGATGCGTCCGCGAGCCTCGTCCACGATCGCCAGAAACTTCTCTGAGTGCTTCAACAGAATCTTCTCCTGATTGGCCTCGGGCGTTCGCGTCGGGGCCTCACGGGTTGCAGTGGCGGTTCAGCCCCAATACGCTACGTCGCAATGCGTGAGCCCATCAGGCACCAATCAGTAACCGACTCCTCCGGAGCACGCTGCCGATGAGCATCCCCGTCGCCATTGCCGGGGCCACGGGATACACGGGACTGGAACTCATCCGTCTCGTCCTTGCCCACCCCTCGCTCGAACTGGCCGGCGTTTTCGCCTCGCCCGAGGGTCGCAGCGTGGGCCAGCGCGTCGAGGACGTCTTCCCGGATCTGCGTGGACGCACCCAGGCAACCTTCGGGGCGGGCGAGCCCGAGTCCATCCTGGCGTGCTCGCCAGAGGTGGTCTTCCTGTGCACGCCGCACGAAGCCAGCGCCACGCTCGCCGGCGCCCTGGTTGGCTCTTGCCCGGTCGTTGCCGACCTGTCGGGCGCCTTCCGGCTGCCCGAATCGGACTACCCGACGGCCTACGGCTTCGAACACCCCACCCCCGCGCTGCTCGGCCAGGCCGTCTATGCGCTGCCCGAGCACAACCGTGCCGCCATCGGTGAGGCCAGCCTGCTCTCGTGCCCGGGCTGCTACCCCACCGCGAGCCTCCTGCCGCTGCGTCCGATTGTCCATGCCGGCCTGCTCGCCGAGGGCCGGGTGCCGTTCATAGACGCCGTGAGCGGCATCAGCGGCGCGGGCCGGACGCCGTCGCAACGCAACCTCTTTGGGGAAGTCAGCCTCGAGCCGTACAACGTCTTCGCGCACCGCCATCAGCCCGAGATCGCCCACCACGCGGGCGTGCAGGTGCTCTTCACGCCCAGCGTCGCGCCGTTCTTTCGGGGCATGCTCGCCCTCGTGCACGTTGATCTCATTCCCGACGCCAGCGAAGACGACGTTCGCGCATGCCTTGCGTCCGCGTACGCCGACGACCACTTTGTGCGCTTACTCCCAAAGGGGCGCTGGCCGAGCGTCGCGGGCGTCGAGCGAACCAACTACGCCGACATCGCCCTGGCATTCGACGAACGCTCGAACCATGCCGTCTTGGCCTGCTCGCTGGACAACCTGCTCAAGGGCGCCTCGGGCCAGGCTCTCCAAGCCGTCAACATCCGGCTTGGGCTCGACGAGCGCGCCGGCCTGACGCCCGATCGCACCACGGCTTCCAAGGAGTTCGCATGAACGCAGTCGTCGTCAAACTCGGCGGACGCGGCGTCGACGCGGCCGTCTCGCGGGAGCCCATCATCGACGCCCTGGCCCGCCTTGCCGCCCACGAGCGCCTCGTGATCGTGCATGGCGGCGGCGGCGCCATCGATGCACGCCTCGATCGGCTCGGCATCGAGGCCCGGCGCGTCCAGGGCTTGCGCGTCACCGACGATCAAACGATGCACGAAGTCGTCGCCGCCGTGGGCGGTAATGTCAACCACGCATTGGTCGGCGCATTGATCTCCCGCGACGTCTCCTGTGCGGGGCTCACGCTGTCGGGCGCCGGCATCTGCTGCCGCGTGCATCGACCGGTCGACGGGGTGGACCTTGGCCGCGTGGGCGTCGTTGATCCCGACGAAGACGCCCATAACGTGGACGGCCTGCTGGCGCTCATGGGCGCGGGCGTGCTGCCGGTAATCTCGTGCGTCGGCGCCGACGACGACGGCCTGCCCCTTAACGTCAATGCCGACGATGCCGCCGCGGGCGTCGCCATCGCGCTCGGCGCCAGCCAACTGGTGCTGCTGACCGACACCGCCGGCGTACTCGACGCCGATGGTGGACTCATCAACGAGCTCGATCGAGCCGAGATCGAACGGCTGATCGATGCGGGCATCATCGCCGGCGGCATGATCGTCAAGGTGCGCGCCGCCGTGGATATGGCCGCGCGATTGCACGCCCCCGTTCGAATCGCATCATGGACCGATGCCGATGCGTCGTGGTGGCGAGATCCTGCCGCACCCGGTGGCACCATCATCCGGGACGGCAAGCCCGCGGCCTCGCTGGGAGCCGGCAATGCCTGACGCACCCACGCCGCCACCGGCCATCCAGATGCCCAAGAGCCTGCTTTCTTCGGCCCAGCTCGATGCCGCCGGCATCCGAGTGGTCATCGACCTGGCCGACGACATGCGATCGGCGTGGCCCACCCCCGCCCGAACGCTGGAGAACAAGGCCGTCGCACTCGTGTTCGAAAAGCCCTCGCTGCGCACGCGGACGAGCTTCGACATTGGCCTGTCTCGCCTGGGCGCCAACGTGACGTATCTCGACCAGTCCGGCTCGCCCCTGGGCGATCGCGAGTCGATCACCGACTTCACCAGAACGCTCGAGCGGTACGCCGATGCCATCGTCGCCCGTGTCCGCCGACACGTGGTGCTCCAGGAGATGGACCGCGTGTCCCGCGTGCCGATCGTCAACGCACTCAGCGACCACGAGCACCCGTGCCAGGCATTGGGCGACGCGATGACCATTCGCGCCGCCTGCGGGCGAATCGAGGGCGTCAAAGTCGCCTACATCGGCGATGGCAACAACGTCTGCAACTCGCTCGTGCTCACGCTGAGCGCGCTGGGCGCCCACGTCACGATCATCGCGCCCAGCGCCTACGACCCACAACCGGCGGTGCTCGCAATGGCACGCGAGCGGGCCGAGGCATCCGGGGGAGCCGTCGAGCTGAACACCGATCCCGACGCCATCGCCGGCCACGACGTGGTCTACACCGATACGTGGGTCTCGATGGGCAGCGAGAGCGAACGCGACGAACGCGTTGAAGCCTTCCAGCGATACCGCGTGACCGCTGCGACCATGGCCCGCGCGGCGGAGAACCGCTCCGCGGCGCACTTCATGCACTGCCTGCCGGCCTTCCGCGGCGTCGAGGTCGACGACGAGGTCATCGATGGTCCCGGCTCGCTCGTGTACGAACAGGCCGAGAACCGAATGCACGCACAGAACGCCCTCCTCACGATGCTGCTGGGCGGCGATTCCACGAACACGAACGGAGCGAACTCATGACCCAGCGCAAGGTCGTCCTTGCCTATTCCGGCGGCCTTGACACCTCGGCCATCGTGCCGTGGCTCGTCGAAACCTATGGCTTCGAGGTGCATTGCATCGTTGCCGACGTGGGCCAGGGCGCCGAAGAGCTCGAGGGCGTGATCGAGAAAGCGCGCAAGACCGGCGCCGAGAGCTGCAAAGTCGCGGACCTCAAGCAGGAATTCGTCGACGACTACGTCTTCCCGACGCTGATCGCAGGCTGCCAGTACGAAACCACGTACCAACTCGGTACGGCAATGGCCCGCCCGGTCATCGCCAAGGCGCAGGTCGAGTACGCGATCGAGGTCGGTGCCGACGCCGTCTGCCACGGCTGTACGGGCAAGGGCAACGACCAGATCCGCTTCGAGGCCGGGTATGCGGCCCTGGCGCCCCACATGGAAATCATCGCCCCCTGGCGCATCTGGGACCTTCACTCGCGTGAAGACCTGCTCGAGTACCTCCGCCAGCGCGACATCAAGAGCACTGCGAGCGCGACCAAGATCTTCAGCCGAGACCGCAACCTCTGGCACATCTCCCACGAGGGCGGGCCCATCGAAGACCCGTGGAACGCGCCGCCGCCGGACGTCTGGATGATGAGCCGCAACATCGAAGACACGCCCGACCAGCCCGAGGAGGTGAGCCTGACCTTTGAAGACGGCCGCCCCATCTCCCTCAACGGCGCCTATCTCGGCGGGGTCGAACTCATCGAGCAACTCAACGAGATCGCCGGCCGGCATGGCGTCGGACGCGTCGACATCATCGAGAACCGCGTGGTGGGCATCAAGAGCCGCGGGCTCTACGAGACCCCCGCGGGCGCCGTGCTCGTGAACGCCTTGCGCGGGCTCGAAGAACTCGCGTTCGATCGCGACGTCCGCCGGTATCGCGAGCACATGGCCACCACCTTCGGCGAACTCGTCTACGCCGGCAAGTGGTTCACGCCGCTGCGCCAGGCCATCAGCGCCGCCGCTGAGTCGATGGCGTCGCGTCTGACCGGCCAGGTCGTCGTGCGTCTGTTCAAGGGCCACGCCACCGTCGTGCAACGCTCCTGCGATGCGGCCCTGTACGACCCCGGACTTGCCTCGTTCAGCAACACCCCGCTGTACGACCAGAAGCACGCCGGCGGATTCATCCGCCTGTGGACGCTGACCCAGCGTGTCGAGGCCCTGCGTCTGCAGCGTGACATCAAGGAGCCCGAGGCGCCCGCCCGGATCATCCCGTGAGTCCCGCCGGCAAGCCTGCTTCGATGTGGGGCGGTCGCTTCGACGAACCGCCGGACGAACTCTTCAAGCGGTTCAACGACTCGCTGCCCATCGACTGGCACATGGTCCAGCAGGACATCACCGCGTCCATCGCATGGGCGCAGGAGATCCGCAACGTTGGCGTGCTCACCAGCGAAGAGTGCGAACGCATCACCGCCGGCTTGCGCGAGATCGCCGATCATGCCGCCTCGCTGCCCGGCCCGCCAGTCGAGTCCGGACTCGAGGACGTCCATACCTGGGTCGAGCACCAACTGGTCGAACGCCTGGGTCCCCTAGGAAAGAAGCTACACACCGGCCGCAGCCGCAACGACCTCGTTTCGACCGATTTCCGCCTGTGGACACGCGATTGCGTCCATGGTCGCCGTCGCGAGTTGGCCGACCTCCGCCGCGCGCTCATCGACGTGGCCGAGAAGCACGCGGCCGACCCCATGCCTGCCTACACCCACCTGCAGCCCGCCCAGCCAGTGACCATCGGCCATTGGGCGCTTGCCTACGAGGCCATGCTCACCCGTGACAGCGCACGCCTTCTCGACACGCTCGACCGCGTGAACGAGTGCCCGCTGGGCTGCGGCGCTTTGGCGGGCACGGCCTACGACATCGACCGCCACCGACTCGCGCACAACCTCGGCTTTGCGCGCCCGAGCACCAACAGCCTCGATGCGGCAAGTGATCGCGATTTCGCGCTCGAGACGCTGGCCGTCTTCGCCGCCTGCGCCGTCCATCTTTCGCGCCTGGCCGAGGACATGATCATCTACAACAGTGCCGAGTTCGCACTGGTCAAGCTCAGCGACAAGGTCACCACCGGCTCTTCGCTGATGCCCCAGAAGAAGAACCCCGATGCGCTCGAACTCATTCGCGGCAAGTCCGGCCGCATCGCTGGCGCCCACAACCAGTTGCTCATCCTACTGAAGGGCCAGCCGCTGGCGTACAACAAGGACAACCAGGAGGACAAGGCCGCCCTCTTCGACGCCGCCGAAGAGCTGAGCATGTGCCTGCGCGTTGGAGCACTGGTCATCGACACGACCACCTTCGATCTGGATCGGTGCCGAACCCGCGCCGCTGCGGGCTACGCCAACGCAACGGAACTGGCCGACTACCTGGTGGCAAGGGGCGTGCCCTTCCGCGAAGCCCACGACGTCGCCGGCAAGGCGGTACGGGCAGGCCTGGATGCCGGGTTGCCGCTGGAAGAACTCCCCCTCGACACCCTGCGCACCATCCACGAGAAGATCGATGCCGACGTCGCCGACGTGCTGACCATCGAGGCCACGCTTGGCAAGCGTTCGGCGTTCGGTGGTACGGCGCCCGCCCGAGTAGCCCAGGCCGCTGCAGCCGCTCGCGATCGGCTGCGTACCGAGAGCGGGGCGAAAGCCCGCGGCTAAGGGGCCAACCCGCTCCAGTCTGGCGGGCTCGATCCGCAATGGCGAAGACCCGTACGGGATCATTGCCCAAATCCCCAAAACTACCCATTTTCTCAAAAGAATGCAGGAAAATTCAACGGTTTTGCAGTGAAAGCTCGTTAACCTGTCCGCAGTGATGCTGGCGTTTGCACGGGCGCTCTCGCCGGGACCCGAAACCGTGACCCGCCTCGACGGCTCTAACGCCCCGAGGTGCAGGAAGCACAAGGACCACTCCCTCAATGCTCACAGAAACATCCGCGTCGCGAGCGCGGGCGGTCTGCCTTGCCGCCGCGTTCACGCTGGTCTGCTCACCAGCCCTCGCCGACCACGGGACCGTCTCTCAAGACTCCCACGCAACCCTGAAACTGCGGTATGCCGCATTCGATCCGATCGACACCGTCCCCGCCGTCCCCCGGGTGCTCCGGGCCGACAAGCACCCCGGCGTGTACATCGTGCAGTTGCATGATCACGCCACCGATCAGTCCCGCCAGGCCATCACCGAAGCCGGCGCGCGCATCGGCCGCTTCCTTCCCCATAACGCCTACATCGTGCGCATGGACGAGCACGCTGCCGACGCGGTGCGCTCGCTTGCGTCCGTCCGCTGGGTTGGGCCCTTTCACCCCGCGTACAAGCTCGACGAGCCGCTGCTCCAGGCCATCGTGCTCGGCACGGGGTACGCAACGCCCACCCGCTACTCCATCCAGATGCTCTCCCGCGGCAACGCTGACCAGCAGGCGGTCGCACGAGCGATCGACCAGATGGGCGGCCAGGTGCATGGCTTCGAGCCGATGGGGTTCCGCATCGAAGCAACGCTGACGCTGGATCAACTGACCGCCGTCGCCCGACGACCCGAGGTGCTCTTCATCGACGCCAAGGGCGCGCCCGAGCCCGACATGGACATCGTCAGGCTCTTCAGCGGCGGCGATCGCCTGCACGGCCTGGGCTTCAGCGGACGGGGCGTGCGAGGCGAGGTGCTCGATGGCGGCCTGCGCACGAGCCACCTCGATTTCCAGGCAAGGCCACCGCTCATCCATACCGCCAATGGCCCCGTGACCGCCCACGGCACCGCGGTGTACGGCATCGTCTTCGGCGATGGAACGGCCGACCCGACCAAGACCGGCATGTTGCCCGAGGGCCAGGGGATCTTCGCGAGCTATCCGGAACTTGGCTTCCTCGATGAGGGACCCGGGCGCTACGAGCACACCGCCGAACTCGTCGATCCCGACGGCCCGTACCGCGCCGTATTCCAAACCAACAGCTGGGGCGACCCGCGCGCGACCGACTACACGACCATCTCGGCCCAGATGGACGACATCGCGTTTCTCAACGACATCGTCATCACCCAAAGCCAGTCAAACTCGGGTGATCGCAACTCCCGCCCCCAGGCATGGGCCAAGAACATCATCTCGGTCGGCGGCATCAATCACGAAAGCACCGTCGGACGGATCGACGATTTCCACTGGTCGGCAAGCACCGGCCCCGCAGCCGATGGCCGCGTCAAGCCCGACCTGTCGCACTTCTACGACAGCATCGAAACCACCAGCAGCGCTGGCCCAGGCGAATACACCGTGTTCAACGGCACCAGCGCATCCACGCCGATCGTTGCCGGGCATTTCGGCATTCTGTACCAGCTCTGGGGAGAGGGCGTCTTCCGAGACGCCGTGGAGCCACTGGGCGACGTGTTCTCCAGGCGGCCGAGCGCCACCACCGCCCGCGCGTTGATGATCAACACGGCACAGCCCTGGACCATTGGCGACGACATCTCCCGCGACGAACAGGGCTGGGGGCCTCCGAACGTATCCAACCTCTTCGACGCGCGCGACTCGCTATATATCGTCGACCAGTCGTGGACACTGCTGCATAGCGGGGATCGCGCCGAATACCTCGTCGCCATGCCGCCCCAAGGCGCGCCGCTCCGCATCACGATGGCATATCTCGATCCGCCCGGCAATCCGGCGGCGACCGTCCACCGAATCAACGACCTCGACCTGCGTGTGACCTCGCCCAGCGGCAAGGTCTATCACGGCAACGTCGGCCTGCACGAAGGACTGTTCTCCGCACCCGGCGGCTCGCCGAACTCGGTCGACACGATCGAGAATGTCTTCGTCCAGCGTGCCGAGCCCGGACTCTGGACCGTGGAAGTGCTGGCCCAGGAGATCAATGAGGACGCCGACCTCTCCACGCCGGGCATCGATGCACACTTCTCTCTGGTCATCCAGGGCGGGGCCTCGGCGCCCGTTTGCCGGGTCGACTTCGACCGCGATGGCAAGTTGTCGATCTTCGACTTCATCGGCTACCAGTCCGCCTTCTTCGACGGTGACCTGAAAGCGGACTTCGACGGTGACGGCGTGCTGACGATGTTTGACTTCATCCTGTTCCAGTCGCGGTTCGTCGTCGGCTGCGACTGAGAACTCACCGACAGGCTCGAATGCGAACGCCCCGCCTCGGAATCCTCCGGCGCGGGGCGTTGTCGTCGATGATTTGAGCGAGTCCGACCTTCGGCTAGTTTGCCCGGGCGATGTCCTTCGCGTCACCGGTATCCGAACCCTTCCCCAGCGCGATTGCGTCCATCACGGTGCTCGTGTCGTACGCGTTGCTCATCCAGGGCGTGTCGCCCTCGATGCCCGGGCCGTACACCGCCAGCACGGGCGGAGCTTTTTGGTTCAGTTCCTTCATGAGCGCCCACGCGGGCTGGCGGGTGCTCGTCAGGTCGGCCTTCATCATCACCACGTCCTTGTCACGCAGCCGAGAACGCACGGGCTCGGCCCCGAGCACCTTTTCTTCGAGCGCTTTGCAATTGATGCACCAGTCGGCGGTGAAGTCGACCACCACCACGTAGCCCTCGGCACGCGCCCGTGCCAGCAGCTCTGGTGAATAGTCCACCCAGGTGCTGGTCAGGATGGCGCCGCCATCGGCTTCTCGCTGTGCTTCGGCGAGCCTTGCTTCGCGTTCGAGATAATCTTCCTTGGCGTTGCCGGTCACGTCGACCGCAAACCAGATGACACCCAACGCCACGACGAGGCCCAGCACGCCGAAGACGCCGCGCTTGGGCACGCTCCTGGTGATCTGCATGGTCCTCACCGCCAGCCACAGGCATGCGAGCGCCACGAACACCGCCGCCGCCCACCAATGCAATTGCCGACCGATCCAGGGCATGTCCAGGATGAGCGCCTGAAGGCCAGTCGCGATGAAGTACGCGCCCGCGCCCAGCAGCAGCAGGCCCATGACCTGCTTGACAAGTTCGCTGGCCGGCCCGGTGCGAGGCAAGACCTCCACCCACTTGGGATTCATCGACAGGATCAGGTAGGGCAGCGCCATGCCCACGCCCAGGGCGGTGAAGATCAGCATCGTTACCACGGGGGGAATGACCGTGGAGCTGGCCAGCAACGCGCCCGCCACCAGACCGAAGCACGGCAGGCCCAGCACGCCCGTCATCACACCGAACACGAACGAGCCCCAGGGCGAGTCGGCCTTGGGGTTCACCTTGTATACCGACTGGGGCAGTTGCAGCGTGAACAGGCCCATGAGCCCGATCGACATGAGCGCGATGATCACGCCCACGCCAAAGGTAAACCACCAGATGCCGAAGATGGCGCCCACGGCCTTGCCCAGAAGAGCCGCCGGCACGCCGAGCGCCACCCAGAAGCCCACCACGCCCAGCGCCATCCAGATGCCCAGCATCAGCGTCTTGCCGGGAGAGCCGGCGTGCTGCGAGAGCGTCATGACCTTAATGGGGATCACCGGGAGCACGCACGGGGTCAGGTTCAGCACGAAGCCGCCCACCACGCCCAACAGGACGATGACCACGACGCCGCCGGCCGAATCAGGGCTCGGCACCGGAATGAACCCGAGGAACTTGTTGCGTGTCTCGGCCGTTGCGTCCTCCGATGGTGCGGATTGCTGCGCAGCCTCGGTTTCACTGCTTACGTCCGCCTGGCTCTCCGGCTCCGAAGGCTCGGCGGCACCGCTGGCCGCAAGGACGGCCCGTGCGATTGCATTGTCGATCGTGGCCGAATCGATGCCCGCGGCCTCCGCTGGCGCCTCACCCGCTCCGAAGGCCGGCAAGCTCGCGACAACGTCGACGTCTTCGGGGGGGTAGCACACCGTGTCGTCGCACGCCTGGTAGCTCACGACCAGTTCGAGCGAGCGAGCCTCGCTCGCTGCATCACGGTCGATCAGGACCGGCACGAAGACCACGGCCGCGCCCGAGTAGACGGGCACCTCGATGGGGTCGCCCATGCCGCTGGGGTCGGGCACCGGATAGGGCTTGGGCGCCGGCCACTGGACGTCGCCCGTCTCGAGCACGCCGGGCCCGCCCTTCAGGGCGACCTCGGTGCGGATGGCAAACGACGCTACGGACTCGGGCAACACGTCCTGATCGGCGCTCGGCCAGCTATGGAGCCCGGGCGGGTGGTCCATGGTGACGGCCACCAGGGCGACCAGCGGCCCCTCGTCGGCCTGCCGCGGAGCCCACCACGCACGCGCCGACATCGAGACCGAGTCGCCAAAGCCCATTGGCTGGGCGGCCGCCGACGGGGCGAAGAGTCCGAGAAGCAGGGCCACCAGACCCAGAATCGTCACCTGACGCATGCATGCCCTCCGTGGCCCCCCAGGGGCCGCAGACCGAGATTCAACGAGCGTGCCCAGTGTAATCCGCCGCCCTACGGCCGTGTTCCCGGATCGCTCAAGCCATTCTGGCCCGCCAGTTGCGGCTCGTTCCTCAAGCCTCGGCATCCGCGGGACCGATCCAACCCCGGGCCCGACCGGAACGCCAGGTGGTGGCGCCGGCTCGCTCGATCGACCTTGCTTGAGACCCTGCATGGACGTGCTTGACCAGAACGAGGTCGATGCTCTACTGGCCGCGGTGAATTCCGACGCGGTCGAGCAGGAGCCGCCGCGCGCCCAGATCTTCAGCCGACACCACCGGGATTTCGACGAGATCGAGGTCCGCTCGTACGACTTCAAGCGGCCTGAGCGCGTCAGCAAGGACCAGATGCGGGCCTTGCAGACGCTGCACGAGCAATTCGCCCGCAACTTTGGCGCTTCGTTATCGGGCTTTCTGCGCACGATCGTGGAGGTCAAGGTCGCCACATGCGAACAAATGACGTACGGCGAGTTCATCAGCGCCCTTCCCAACCCCACCAGCTTCAACCTCATCGAGAGCAACGTCCTTGAGGGCCAGATCTGCATGGAGCTGAGCCCGCTGATCATCTACCCGATCATCGATCGCCTCCTGGGCGGCACAAGCCAGGACCTGTTCATCCCCCAGCGGCCCATGACCCTCATCGAGGCCCGCCTGATCAGCAACGTCACCAACCGTGGCCTGGGGGCGCTCAGCGAAGCCTGGGCGGGCGTCAAGGAAATGTCCTTCGAGATCAAGGCCACCGAGAGCAACCCACAGCTGGTCCAGATCGTGCCGCCCAACGAGGTGGTGGTCGTCGTGGGCTTCGAGATCAAGATGTCCAACCGCGCCGGCACGATGAGCCTGTGCATCCCCTACAACGTCATCGAGCCGGTCATCAGCGCCGTAAGCGCCCAGAACTGGTTCTCCTCGAGCCAGAGCACGAAGTTTGAGGGCATGCGGGAGTGCCTGGGCGGTTCATTGGCCGGGGCCAGCGTGTCGGTGGCGGGCGTGCTGGCTCGCACCACCATTAGCCTGCGGGACCTTGCCACGATGGCTCCGGGCGACCTGATCATGACCGAAACCCCTGCCAGCCGCCCCATGGTGCTGGCGGTCGAGGGCGAACGCAAGTTCCTGGCTCATATCGGCCAGCACCGCAACAAGCGGGCGCTCCGCATCGACCGCCCCACCACGCCCGCCGATCGGGTGTAGCCTCGCTCGCCGACGTTCGGGCCGCCCCTTGGGGCCATCGGGCCCGGGGGCTTGGTTGACTCCCACCCGCGCCGATCGCTACCATGCTGTTGCTATGAGCCACGCCGGGACTCATGTCGGACCCATGCCTGCGCCGCCAATCGGCGAGGGCATCGGTGCTGGACTGGCCCGGGCCTGGAAGGGTTGCTGCCGATGATGTGAGGTTTCGGCACAATCTGCACGCCAGCGACGAGCGGGCTGACCCTTCGTCGTGCGGCTTGTGGCCGGGTCATGGGCGCATTCAGCGGCTCGTGGCCCGGGTTGTTGTTGGCGGAGAACCCGCCAAAGAGAATCGGATTTCTGAATCGCTTGCACGGTCTCGACAAGACGGCAATCTGGAACAGTGACGCCCCTCGAGGCGTCGGAGGAAGCGGACTTTGAACGGCCCCGAAATGCTGAGGATCCTCGACTCGATCGCACGCGACCGCAAGGTCGAGCGTTCGGTGCTGGTTGCCGACCTTGAGCAAGCCATGGTGAGCGCGGCGCGCAAGCACTTCGGCTCGCTCGATCTCGAAGAGTTCGCCTGCACCGTCGATCAGCTCAGCGGCGAGATCAGTCTGACCCGCCACGGCGAGCCCGTGGAGCTCAACCCGCAGGACTTGGGTCGCATCGCCGCCCAGACCTTCAAGCAGGTCATGATCCAGAAGTTCCGCGAGGACGAGCAGACCAGCCTCTACGACCGCTACCACACCCGCGTGGGACAGATCGTCACCGGCACCGCCCAGCGCTACGAGCGCGGCGGGCGCCTGGTCGTCTCGCTCGACGCCGGCGAGGGCGAGATGCCCCGGCAGGAGCAGATTCCCGGGGAGCAGTTCAGCCCGGGCGACCGCGTCCGCGCGATGATCCTGGACGTGAAGCGGGATGGCTCCGCGACGCGCGTCGTGCTCAGCCGAGGCCACACGGACTTCATCAAGCGGCTCTTCGAGGTCGAGGTGCCCGAGGTGGCCGAGCGCATCATCGAGGTGAAGGCCATGGCCCGCGAGCCGGGCCAGCGCACCAAGATCGCGGTGAGCTCGATCGACAGCCGCGTGGACGCCGTAGGCGCTTGCGTCGGCGTGCGTGGCAGCCGCATCAAGAACATCGTCGACGAACTCAACGGCGAGAAGATCGACATCGTGCGTTGGAACGAGTCCAGCCAGATCCTGATCCAGAACGCGCTCAAGCCCGCCGAGGTTGCCGAGATCAGCCTGTGCTTCGAGCTCGGCCGCGCCACCGTCGTGGTCCGCGACGACCAGCTCAGCCTTGCCATCGGCAAGCGCGGGCAGAACGTGCGTCTGGCCGCCAAGCTGACCGGCTGGGACGTGGACATCCTCACGCCCGAGGAGTTCACCAAGAACCTGGAGATCATGTCGACCACGCTCCAGCAGATCGACGAGATCGACGAGCAGATGGTCGACCGCCTGGCGGCCCTTGGCATGATCAGCGTGTTTGACGTCGAGGAGATCGGCGCCGACATGCTCGCGACCGAACTCGAGCTCAGCCCCGAGGTGGCCCAAAAGGCCGTCGAGCTGGCCAGCGAGCGAGCGAAGGTGGTGGCCGAAGAGCAGGCCCGCGAGAAGGAAGAGGCCGAGAAGCGCCGCCAGGAAGAGCAGGCCCGGATCGCCGCGGGCGAGGACCTGCTCGGCCCCGAGGGCGCGCCCGACGCGGACAGCGCCGCGGCCGCCATCCTCGGCGGTGGTTCGTCGGCTGGCGATTCGGCCAGCACTGAAGATTCTGGTGGTGAGAAGGCCTCGCCCGAGAGCCCCAGCGAGTCGGCCGAAGGCAGCGACTCGGAGCAGGGTTCGAGCGAGGGGAATGACAGCAACGGCGATAGCCGGGCCGCGGAGATTCTCGGCGGCTGAGTGTTTGGCGCAGCGCGCCCCGGTGGCCCCTCCTTTGTGTGGATCGGGGTCGGGCGCATGGAGTGACGTTTGGCAAAGCGTGTGTTCGAGATCGCGAAGGAACTCGGTGTAGCCTCGAAGGCCGTGGTGCAGAAGTGCCGCGACGAGGGCATCCCCGAGTCAAACATCAAGAACCACATGTCCACCGTTTCGGTCGGACTGGAAGCGACCATCCGCGAGTGGTTCGGTGGGGAAGAAGCGCCCTCTGCGACCTCGGTCGAAACGTCCAAGCGCGTCGATCTGGAGAAGGTCCGCGCCAAGCCGCGCGCCCGCAAGGTAGCAGCCAAGAAGGCGACCGCCAGCAAGGCGAGCAAGGCAAGCGAAGCGAGCGAGAGCGAGACGAGCACCGCCGTCGCCGAACCGCCCAAGCGTGCCGGGCGTTCGACGCCCGCCGCGTCGGAGCAACCCGCCGACGACGAATCGACGCCGCAATCCGAGTCGCCAAGCACGAAGGCTGATCGCCCCGAGGCCGACAAGCCCGAGAGCAAGCCGGACAGCAAGCCCGAAACCAAGGCCGCTCCGGCAGCCGAGCAGCCCGCCGCGCCCGCGGCCGAGCAGGACTTGCCCGATGCGGCCGCCACCGAGCCCGAGCGTTCACCGGCAGCTGAATCTCAGGGTGCCGACGAGGGCACCGGCAACGGCCAGTCGGCCGCGGCCGAGGAACCCAAGACGCCCCCGACGCCGGCGCCCAAGAACGTGCCGACGCGCCCGACGGTCGTGAAGCCCGCCGGCCCGATGATCGACCAGCACGAAAAGACGCCGGTGAAGCTGAGCGGCCCGAAGATCGTGCGCGTCGAGGCGCCCGAGCAGGTCGACACGCGCCCACGTGGTCGCGGTGGCCCACGCGGCGGCGGCGGTGGCGGAGGCGGCGGCGGCTTCGGCGGCCCCATGGGCCCGATGCCCCCCGGAGGCGATGGCGGCGGCCGGCGTGGCGGGCCCAGTTCCCGTCGGCGCGGCCGCAACGAGCCCCAGCAGGGTGGCAGCGGCATGTGGCGCGAGCAGGACCTCATCGAGCGTGAGGCCAAGCTCCAGCAGGCCGGCGGCTACCTGCGCAAGCGTCGCCAGGACCTGGCGCGCGGCGCGGGCCAGCAGAACCGCCAGCAGAGCCCGGCTCAGCAGGGCGGCACGGTCAAGATCACCGCGCCGTTCACCATCAAGGACTTGTCGGCCGCTACCGGCGTGAAGGGCGCCGAGATCGTCAAGAAGCTGTTCATGCAGGGCATCATGGCCCAGATCAACAGCGGCATCGAGGTCGAGAAGGCCCAGGAAATCATGATGGACTTCGACATCGAGCTCGAAGTCACGGCCGCCAAGAGCGCCGAAGAAGCGGTCGCCGCCCAGTTCGAGGAGCGCACCACCGTCGACGAACGCCCACGCGGTCCGATCGTGACCATCCTGGGCCACGTGGACCACGGCAAGACCAGCCTGCTGGACAAGATCCGCGACGCCAACGTGGCCGCGGGCGAGGCCGGTGGCATCACGCAGGCCACCAGCGCCTTCCGCGTGCCCGTGCACTTGGGTGACGACAAAGAGCGCGAAGAGAAGCAGGTCGTGTTCATCGACACGCCCGGCCACGAGGCGTTCACGTCCATGCGTTCGCGCGGCGCCAACGTGACCGACATCGTGGTGCTGGTCGTGGCCGCCGACGACGGCGTCATGCCGCAGACCATCGAGTCGATCAACCACGCCAAGGCGGCGGGCGTGCCCATCGTGGTGGCGCTCAACAAGATCGACCGCCCGCAGGCCACCGACGCCAAGATCCAGGAGATCCTGGGACAGCTGGCCCAGCACGAGCTCAACCCCGTGGACTGGGGCGGCGACGTCGAAGTCATCCGCACCAGCGCCCACACGGGCCAGGGCATCCAGGAACTGCTCGAGACGCTCGATTTCCAGGCCCAGCTCCTGGAACTCAAGGCCGACTTCGGCGGGGCCGCTCGCGGCACGGTCATCGAGAGCCAGATGGAGCCCGGCCGCGGCGCCGTCATGAACGTGCTGCTCCAGGAAGGCTCGCTGAACGTGGGCGACTTCATCGTCGCCGGCCGAGCCTTCGGCCGCGTGCGCGACATGACCGACGACAAGGGCCAGCGCATCCGCGAGGCCCACCCGCCCATGCCGCTGCAGGTGACGGGCATCGACGAGTTGCCCGACGCGGGCGACAAGTTCTTCGTGGCTTCCAGCCTGAAGGACGCCCAGAACGCCGCCGAGCAGCGTCGATCCCGCGAGCGCGAGGAGCAGCTCGCCCAGCCGGCCATGACGCTGGACCGCATGTTCAGCCAGATGGCCGAGGCCGAGCTGAAGGAGATCCTGGTCGTCCTGAAGGCCGACGTGCAGGGCTCGGTCGACGTGCTGAAGAACGAGATCGAGAAGGTCTCGACCGACGAGATCAAGGTCCGCGTCATCCACGCTGCCGTGGGCGGCGTGACCGAGAGCGACGTGCTGCTGGCCGAGGCGTCCAAGGCCGTCATCGTCGGCTTCAACGTCATCCCCTCGGGCAAGGCCCGCAAGCTGGCCGACAGCAAGGGCGTGCAGATCCGTACGTACGACGTGATCTACCACATCACCGAGGACATGCAGAAGGCCGCCGAGGGCATGCTCGACCCCGAGCTCCGCCAGGAGGTCCTGGGCCACGCCGAGGTGCGCGCGGTGTTCAAGGTCTCCAAGGTCGGCACCATCGCCGGCTGCTACGTCACCGACGGCGTGGTGCAGCGCGATGCGCTCATCCGCGTCACCCGCGGCGACATCGTCATCGAGAACGACCGCAAGCTATCGCAGCTCAAGCGCTTCAAGGACGACGCGAAGGAAGTCCGCGCCAACATGGAGTGCGGCATGAAGATCGACGGCTACGACGATATCAAGGAAGGCGACATCCTCGAGTGCTACAAGCAGGTCGAGGTCAAGCGAACCCTTTGATCGAGTTAGCGGCGTAACCCATGGTCATCGGCGTCCTCCAGTTCGAGCTGCTCGTGCCCGGCGCCGAGTCCCTCAAGGACAAGCGGGCCGTCGTGCGCTCCGTGCGCGACAAGCTCAGCCGCGAGCTGCGCATCAGCGTGGCCGAGGTGGGCGCCCACGACAATCCCACGGTCGCCATGATGGGCGCGGCCCTGGTGGCCACCGACGGCCCCCGCGCCCACGAGTTGCTCGACAAGGCGTGGAACCGCCTCAAGGAACTCCGCGACGGCCAGATCGGCAGCGTACGGCGAGAGATCATCGTCCCCACGCGCGAGGAAGACGCGCCGCCGCACGAGCCGGATGCCGAGGCCCTTCAACAGGAAATGCTCGAGCACTATGCTCAAGGCGACACGCGCCAGGGAGACGAGAACCCATGAGCACCAAGACCGATCGCCTGGCGTCCTCGCTCGAAAAGGGCGTCCAGCAGGTCCTCGCCCGGGGCCTGCAGGACCCCCGCGTCCGCGGGCTCATCACCGTCACCAAGGTCGACGTGACCGAAGACAGCAAGCAGGCCACCATCGGCATCAGCGTGCTGCCCGCCGAGCACCAGAAGCTGACCGTCCACGGCCTGCAGAGCGCCGCGCGGCACATCCGCCGCGAAGTCGCCGAGCTCATCCGCACCCGCACCATGCCCGAGTTCCGCTTCGTCGAGGACGACAGCCTGAAGAAGCAGGCCGAGGTGCTCTCGACGCTGGCCAAGGTGCGCGCGGAGATGGACGAGGACGAACAAGACCGTTCCGGTGAGGGTGAGCAGCCAGGTCAAGGCTCGGAGCCCCGGCCGTGAATCACCCCGTCGCCGAGACCCAGCGCCGACTCGAGTCCTGGCTCGAGGGCGTGCCCATGGCCCCCACCGTGGACGCCGCGGCGTTGCTGCCCGGCTCGTCGGACATGGCCACGGCCGAGCTGGTGTTCTCGCTGCTGGTGTGGGAGGCCGGCCTGCCCGCGGCGGTCAGCGCCGCCCGCCGGCTGGCCGAGCAGTTCGTCGACCTCAACGAGGTCCGCGTGGCGCTTCAGGAAGAAGTCGAGGACACGGTGGGCCTGGCCGACGAGCACGCGACGCGTCGGGCCCGGGCCATCCTGGACACCCTCCACGCCGTGTTCGAGCAGGAAGACGCCGTGAGCATCGATCGCGTCGCGCGGGCCGGCGCCCACGAGGGCGGGCCCTATCTGCGGGCCATCGAGGCGCTGCCGGCCTTCGCCGTCGATCGCGTGCTGGCCCTGGTCTTCGGCGAGCAGCGCGTGCCCGTCGACGGCCGGCTGCTGGGCGTGCTCATCGAGCGGGGCGTGGTGCCGGCCCAGACCACCACCGCCGCGGCCGGTGACCTGCTGGCCCGCTGCTGCACCGCGGGCGAGGCCGCCGACCTGTACCTTCGGCTGGAGGCCGCCGCCGGCCGCGTGGTGCGGGCGTAGGGGCGCGTTAGAATCATCCAGACGCATGGGCCGGGACTCGCAATCGGCCGCAGAAGATCGGCTTTCGCCGGGGAGCAGCACGTGGCCGGACACAGCAAGTGGGCGAACATCCGCCACCGCAAGGAGCGGCAGGACAAGAAGAAGGGCAAGATCTGGAGCAAGTGCTCCAAGGCCATCATGGCCGCGGCCCGCGCGGGCGGCGGCGACCCGGACACCAACCTCGCCCTGCGCTACGCCATCGACGAGGCCCGCTACGCCAACATGCCCAAGGACACGATCCAGCGGGCCGTCGAGAAGGGCAGCGGCGCGGCCGACGGCGAGGGCTTCGCCGAGATCACCTACGAGGGCTACGGCCCCGGCGGGGTGGCGATCATCGTCGATACGCTGACCGACAATCGAACGCGAACCGTCAACGACCTGCGGTTCATCTTCAACAAGGCCGGCGGCAGCATGGGCAACGCCGGCAGCGTCGCGTTCGTGTTCGAGACCAAGGGCCGGATCTACATCGAGGCGAGCAAGACGACCGAGGAGCAGCTCATGGACGTCGCGCTCGAGGCCGGCGCCGAGGACATCGAGGCTCCGGAAGCCGATGGCGATGAAGAAGGCTACTGGGTCATCACCACCGAGCGCACCGACTACCACGCCGTGCGTCAGGCCCTCGAACAAGCCAACATCGAGGTGAGCGAGGGCGGCATCGACAAGATCCCAAACGTCATCGCCAAACCCACGCCCGAAGAGGCCACCAAGCTCATGAACCTCGTCGACGCGCTCGAGGACAACGAGGACGTGCAGAAGGTGTACCACAACCTGGATGAGGAGATGGCGGCGGAGGCGGCGGAGTAGGAGCACGATTTACGATGCGAAGGACGATGTGAGTTGGGGAGCCATTAACCTCGTTGTCGTCTTGACGGTTCTTGTTGTTGGAACCATCGTGCTCTCGACGAGAGAGCTCAGACGAAGCATCAGGCAAGGCCTGCCTCACGCCGAACCGATATCGGTGGATCAGGTCGTACGAAGTCTCGACCGCTTTCGGTGGTTTCGGCGTCGCGTGCCTTGGCAAGATTGGACTTTGACTAGAGCATTTACGCTACCCAACGCGACGCAACGTGAATCGATCTTCTTGGCCGGGGTAGATGATGACCGAATTGTCTGTCTGTGCATCGAGGATCCATCAATACCGACAGGCCCGGTAGGCGTCGTGGGAACGCGGGGCGGTTGGCTCGGTGGGCCTAAGCCTTTTCGATACCAAGTCCTCAAACGTTGGCTGTTGTCGGAAGGCCGCAAGCCCATCGAACTCGTGACGAGCCGACATCCAGATGATGCCACAACGTCGGCGGATCTGGCTGTGACATGGGTGGAGGCAGCATTCAAGGCGTGCGAGTTATGTGATCTACCCCATCCGCGATTCGTCGAGTTCGCTGACGAGGGCGCTCTATTTGTCTTCGACCTAGACAAGATACTCAAGCACCTGGACCGGGTCGCGAACCTGCACGCGATGATCCGCGAGGCCGGCGGCGTGGGCGGGCTGGCGGCGGAGGCGGCGGCAGAGTAGGCGGGCAACGGGGATCGGGCACTGGGCAATGGAAAGAACGAGGCCCGGGCGCGAGCCCGGGCTTTGTTGTTCGAAGCGGAGATTGGTCGCGGAGGCCTGCTACGGGCAGCCCGCGTCGAAGGCGGTCTGGAAGGCCAGGAAGTCGAAGAGGGTGAGCTCACCGTCGCCATCGAAGTCGGCGCGAAGGTCGCCATGCTGGAACAGGTTCTGGAACACCAGGAAGTCGAAGATCGTCAACGCCCCATCGATGTCGAGGTCGGCCGGGCACGGGGTGCAGGCGCCCCAGCGCGGCACGCCGCCGATGTACCGATCGTCGATGTACCCCGACCCTCCCACGGCGTACAGGCCGCGCAGGTCGCCCTGATCCCACCCCGTGATGAGGATGGCGCCGCCTTCCAGGGGTTCGTCGAGCGGCCGCCACGCGTCGCCATCCCATCGGGCGATGTACTCGACGCGGTCGTCGCCGATCTCCTCGAAGCGCCCGGCGGCGTAGAGCGCTGGCCCGTCGCCGCGATCGAAGAACGCCAGCGAGAGGGCGTCATCGTCGAAACCTTCCCCGAGCGCGGTCCATGCGTCGCCGTCCCAACGGGCGGCGCCGATGCTACTGGCGATGCCGGGAAGGTGCATCCGCCCACCCAGGTACAACGACTCGCCGCCACCATCATCGATGACCAGCATGTCACGCACCACCGAGGCCGGAGACCCTTCGACCACCGAGAACGCGGCGCCATCCTAGCGGGCCACACCGATCTCTACTGGCAGCGGCGCTCGATCCGGCCAGACTCGATCCCCGGCGAGGTAGAGGGCGGGCCCGTCACCGTCGTCGAACACCACCATGTCGTTGACCGTCCCGAACACGCCGTAGAAGTTGCCAACCGTGCCGAATCCCGCCCACTGGCCGTCTTCCAGCCGGGCCACGCCGCGCACCCGCAGATCATCGAAGCCGAAGTTGATGTCGCCCGAGGCGTAGAGCATCGGGCCCGAACCGTCGTCGAAGGCCACGAGCTGCCGGGCGACGCCGTCGAGCGCCGGCCCGTACGGAACCCACGCGTGGCCGTCGAGCACATGAATGGTTGATGTTGACGCGAGGAAGTCGCTCAGCGCCGCGTACAGCCGCGGCCCGTCTCCCAGATCGAGCGTGCTGAGCGCCGAGACCCAGACCTCGCCCAGGTCGCCTACGGCCGACCACGCGTCGCCGTCGAATCGTGCGATGGGACCCAGCCGCTCGTCGCCTGCGGTCAGCACGCCGGCCGAGACGTACAACGCCGGGCCGCTCCCGTCGTCGTGCACGAGCATCTGCCGCCTGGACTCGCCGTAGGGACGCACCTCGGCG
Organism: Phycisphaerales bacterium; assembly: GCA_040221175.1. Taxonomy (NCBI): domain Bacteria; kingdom Pseudomonadati; phylum Planctomycetota; class Phycisphaerae; order Phycisphaerales; species Phycisphaerales bacterium. The sequence goes on along the minus strand of JAVJVK010000013.1, from coordinate 128,367 downwards.
TCGAGTCCCTCCCATCCGCATTCCTGCGCCAGCCCGGCGCCGGGCATCACCAGCCCGCCCGCGGCCGCCAGCAGCGCCGTGGCCGTCTTCGTGTTCGTTCGCATGATCGAAACTCCTTGTCCGAGATGTCTCCCCCGACACGCGGTCTGGCGTGGTCCTGGGGTCGTGCCGCGGCCGGTGGCACGGCAATGAATGGATCGGGTCCGGGGAATCGATGGCTACATGCATCGGACCCGTGCGGCCGCCACCCTTCCGTACCGCCAACCGCCCAGAAGGGTTCCTGGGGGATCGGGCGCGGCGGGCTGCGGACCAGGCCCGCCGGCATGCCCGCCGGACACCCGACATGTCCGGCGGGCGATGCGCCGCCCCTGGCGAGCAATCCCGCGCCGCTGGAGGAATTTTTCGATTTTCCCCCCAGCGATCGGGCGTTGCCCGCCGGAATCGCTGCGGTTCTGGCGTGATTGGCGGCGATTCTGGCGGGATCTTCCGTTCATCCCCCGAACACGCGGGCGATTCCGGAGTTTTTGCGGGCCCGGCGCTCAAGTGGCGTCCCGGTTCGCTCGATGCTTGGGGAGCGAACGCCCCGGCCATGCCGGCCGGGCGCCGGAGACCAGCGCGATGGCGTCCATCCCCAAGCAGCTTCCCAAGGCGATCAACTGGGTGCGCCGGCGCGTGCCCATCTGGGCGGCCGCGCCCGAGGCCATCGGCCTGCGCCCCGAGCAGGTGGACGAGCTCACCGATCTTGCGACCCAGGCCCACGCGGCCCTGGCCAAGTACCGCCGGCTGGAGGCCCAGCTGAAGGCCCAGGGCGACCGCTACCGGAGCCTGGCGGGGAAGATGCGCGCCAAGGCGAGCGCGCAGGTGACGCAGGTGCGCGGCTACGCGCTGACGACGACCGACCCGCAGGAGGTGTACGCGAGCGCGCGGCTGAGCGCGCCCAAGCGCCGCGGCCGAGCGCCCGCGCCGGGCAAGCCGATCCGCTTCGAGACGCGGCTGACCGCGCGCGGCGGGCTGGAGATCACGTTCAAGTGCCCGCACCCCAAGGGCGTCGAGGGCGTGACCTACAGGATCGAGCGGCAGGACGAGTACGAGGGGCCGATGCGCTACCTCGCGACGGTGAAGGAGCGGCGCTTCGTCGACGAGGCCATCCCCATCGGTGTTGGCGCGGTCTTCTACCAGGTGACGGCGATGACCTCGACGCGCGATGGGCCGATGGCCACGCACTCGGTGCGGCTGGGGACGGTACGCGAGCGGGCGCGGAGCCAGCGGGCCAGGGAGCACGCGGCGTAGCGGGCGGCCGGGCGTGATCTCCATCCGACCGTGCGCTACTGCGCGATCTCGGCGTCCTCTTCCAGATCCTCCACCTGCGCCTGCACCAATCCCGCGTAGGCCCCGCCGCGGGCGAGCAGCTCCTCGTGCGTGCCGACCTCGGTGACCTGGCCCTTGTGCATGACGACGATGGCGTCGGCGTGGCGGATGGTGCTCAGGCGGTGGGCGATGACGAACGTCGTGCGTTCGCTGGTCAATTGGGCCAGGGCGCGCTGGATGAGCTTCTCGCTGTGGGTGTCCAGGTTGCTCGTGGCCTCGTCCAGGATAAGAACCTTGGGGTCGGCCAGCACCGCGCGGGCGATGGCGATGCGCTGCTTCTGCCCGCCGCTGAGGCGCACGCCGCGCTCGCCGACGATGGTCTGGTAGCCCTCGCTCAGCTCCTCGATGAACTCGTCGGCGCTCGCGATGCGCGCCGCCTCGCGGACCTGGTCCTCGGTCGCCCAGCGCCGGGCGTAGGCGATGTTGTCGTAGATGCTGCCGTCGAAGAGGAAGACGTCCTGCTCGACCACGCCCAGCAGCGCGCGGTACTTGTCCACGTCGATGTCGCGCAGGTCCACGCCGTCGAGCAGCACGCGGCCCCTCGTTGGGTCATAGAAGCGGGCCACGAGATTACACAAGGTCGTCTTGCCGCTGCCGCTGCGGCCAACCAGCGCGACCGTCGAGCCGGCGGGGACGTCCAGGTTGATGTCCTTCAGCACGTACTCGGGCTCTGGCTCGGGCTCGCCGGGTTGGGTCTTCTTGCTCCTTGGATACGCGAACCACACGCCCTCGAGCGAGATTCGCCCGTGCACGACGGCGGGCATGCTCGTCGCCGCATCGCGCGTGTCGGCGAACTCGAGGGGCTCTTCCAGCAGGTCCAGCGATCGATCGAGGCCCGACAGCGCGTTCTGGATCTGCGTCGCGCTGGCGGCCAGTGCCTCGACGGGGCCTAAGAGATAGAGCAGGTACACCGAGAACATCATGACGTCGCCGATGGTCATCGTGCCGCCAAGCACGGCCGCGCCGCCGTAGAGCAAGACGCCCGCCGACGCCGCGGGGATCATGACCGACCAGACCAGTTCCACAGACCGGCTCCACCACCACGCGCGCAGCTCCTGGCGGGCCATCAGGTGCACGCCCCCGGTGAAGCGGCTGGCCTCCTGCTGCTCGCGGTGGAAGCCGCGGACGACCCTTGCGCCACCGAACGCTTCCGTCGCGTGGGCGTCGATCTCGCTGCGGGTCTTTCTGACATCGCGGTAAATGGGCCGGATGCGCCCGATCCACGCGCGGTGCGTGACCCACACGACCGGCAGCAGGAAGATGGCCCCCACCAGCATCCGCCAGTCGACAACCGCCATGGCGATGAGCGCGCCCAGCAGCGTGACGGCGGCGCGCCAGGGGTTGTAGATCATGCCGAAGAGCAGTTCGGCCGCCGCGCCGGCGTCTTCTCTCAGGATGCTCGAGACGCCGCCCGAGCGCATCGCCTGGACCCTGTGCAGCGGGAGCCGCGCGGCGTGCTCGAACACGCGGCGGCGCAGCATCGCCTGCACGCGCTTGGTCATGCGCGTCATCTGCCAGCGGCCCCAGATGCCGAAGGCCACGCCCAGCGTCGCGACGATCATCATCGCCCCGCACAAGACCAGCAGCGCCCGCCACCGCAGCGTCCTCAGTTCGGCATCGCCCATCGATCCCAGAGCCTCGAGCGACCGCCCGCGCTGGGGCTCGGGCAGGTTCTCGGCCAGCCCGCTCAGACCGGGCTCGGTGCTCAGGATGTAGTCCAGGGCGATCTTGGTCGACAGCGGCAGCAGCAGGCCCAGGCCGGTCGCGATCGTCAGCGTGACCAGCGAGGCGATGACCATGCCGCGATGGCCGCGCAGCAGCTTCCAGAACTGGCGCGCCAGCGTGCCGAAGCCGCGCGAGCGCTTGCCCTTCCTGGCGAGGGGGTCGTCGCTGGGCTCCCTGGCCTCCGCCCGCCGCTCGCGTTCACGCTCGATGTAGTGCCGGTATCGCCGGCTGCTGACTTGCTGGTTCCTCGCCACCCCGTATGGTAACGGGTCGCGAACGCGAGCCGCATAGGGTTGGCGGATTCACTAGGCCGTTCGAGGATAAGAACGCACTCGCAGGAGGTTCCCATGGCCGACGCCCCGACGACCACCCCGGGCCGCATTCCGTCCCGCCGAAAGGGCCTGGCCCTGCACTGGCAGATCATCATCGGCCTGGTCGCCGGCATCGTGGTCGGCCTGATCATCAACCTCGCGTGGACGCAGGGGACCTGGGCGTCGATGGGCGTCGACAACGTGCCGGCCTTCCTGGCAAAAGAGCGCGTGCTGGTCATGCCCGATGGCAAGCCCTTCGCCCAGGTCGCCACCGACGCCGGCCTGCCCGAGTGGGCCGTGCTCGATCCGACCGAACTCGAAGACTCCGACCTCGAGCGGCTCGGCATCGCCGTCGCCAACCAGGACGCCAGCTTCCTGGCCCACGCGTCGCGGTTCATCCGCAACGCCAACCTCTTCGTGGGCGACCTGTTCATGCGTTGCCTGCGCTTCATCGCCGTGCCCATCGTGCTGTTCAGCCTCATCGTGGGCGTCAGCACGCTGAACAACCTGACCAAGCTCAGCCGCATCGGCGGCAAGACCATCGGCATCTACCTGGTCACGACGGCGGTTGCGATCTCGCTGGGCCTGGTCATCGCCAACATTGCGCGCCCGGGCGCGTTCGTGCCGCAGGAGATGCGCGATCGCCTGCTGGCCGACTACAAGGACGCGGCCCAGGGCGGCGTGGACGTCGCCCAGGCCAGCGGCGACCTGAACCCGTGGGAGCGCATCGTCGACCTCGTCGCCGCCAACCCCTTCGCGGCCATCGCCGAGGGGAACATGCTGCAGATCGTGTTCCTCGCGCTGCTGATTGGCATCGGGCTCAGCCTCATCCTGCCGTCCGAAGCCAAGCCCGTCGTCGACTTCTGCGATGGCATGACCAAGGCGGTCATCAAGCTCGTGGAGTTGCTGATGCTCACCGCCCCCATCGCCGTCTTTGCGCTCATCGTGAAGGTGGTGGCCGACCTGGGACTCGAGGTCCTCGGTGCGCTCGCGGTCTACAGCCTGTGCGTCGTGGGCGGGCTGGCGCTCATGGTGTTCGCCGTGTACCCATTAGTCCTGAAGCTCTTCACGGGCGTGGGCCCGGGCCGGTTCTACAAGGCCATCGCCCCCGCGCAGCTCCTGGCCTTCAGCAGCGCCAGCAGCAGCGCGACGCTGCCGGTGACGATGGAGTGCGTCGAGAAGCGCCTGGGCGTGAGCGACGAGGTCTCCAGCTTCGTGCTGCCCCTGGGCGCCACCATCAACATGGACGGGACGGCGCTGTATCAGGGCGTGGCGGCCGTCTTCATCGCCCAGCTCTACAGCATGAACCTCGGGCTCGGCGACCAGCTCGCCATCGTCGGCACCGCCACGCTCGCCTCCATCGGCACCGCCGGCGTGCCCGGCGCGGGCGTCATCATGCTGGTGATCGTGCTGCAAAGCGTGGGTGTCCCCCTCGAGGGCATCGCCGCCATCCTGGGCGTCGACCGCCTGCTGGACATGTGCCGCACCACCTGCAACATCACCGGCGACGCGATGGTGGCGACGGTGGTGGCGGGGACGGAGGGGGAGTTGGCGAGTGTTCAGGAAGTGGAGCGGCAGTTGGTGCAGGAGGCGTCGAGGGGACTGGATGAGTCCCCGCCGAATTAGCCGCGCCGTCTACTCAACCTGCCCTGGCAATTGGGTCTCAGGAAAGTGATGCTCAAAGAAAGCGCTCAAAGCAAAATCAAGCATCCTAATGAACTTGTGTTGCACATGAGGGTGTACACCCCACGCAGCACTCTGGCTCCTCAAGTCCATTCCATACTCGGGCTTGCCGTAGTAGTCGACGCGAACATAGCCACGATCGTCAGCGTGATGAGCTACAAAATCGCCAAAGTCGCCCGCATTCAGCGTTCTAGTGTCTTTATCAACCAGTTGCATCCATCGCTCAAACGGGTTGAATGTGCACTTCTCTTCGATCGACTTGCCAATTTCCCACGCCCGCTCACGGTCGACAATGCTGGCAGACTGGTCAATGGAAAGCTTACATAGCAAGTAGAAGGACAATCTCCACAGTCGCTGCAACTCCCCATCCTCTGGTGGCTCTCGCCTTTCAATGTCGAGATTTTGGATTGCCTTGGAACACAGGCTCAAGAGTGCGTCGTCGTCAGGATGAGTCTTGCCTTCGAGCCAGGCTTTCATGGCAATGAAGGCTGCCACCTCGCTATCATCCATACTTCCCCCCAAGAAGTGAATTTACACCCAAGCGGCATACCCCAGCGGCGCTGCCCGTGAGGTGTTACGCTACTAACGCGCCAGTCGAATGGCACCATCTTCGCAAACTGCCAACGCTAGCAGAACTCGCGGACTTGGTGGTCAACCCCGACCGGCTTGGGAACGCCCACTACCACTCCGGCCCCCCCGCATACCGCCCATAAATATCCGCCATCGCCTGCACCATCTCGCCCAGCGTCGCGTTCGCCAGCGCGCCCTCGATCAGGTGGGGCATCACGTTCTCGCCCTTCTGGCAGGCGGTGCGGATGGCGTCGAGGGCCTTCTTCGTCTCGTCGGCGTTGCGGTTCTTCTTGAAGGCGCCCAGGCGGTCGAGCTGGGCCTCTTCGACCTCAGGCCCGATCTGGAGGATGTCGATCGGCCGGCCTTCCTGGTCGTCCTTGTATTCGTTCACGCCCACGATGATGCGGTCGTGCGCCTCGCACTCCTCGCTGAAGCGGTAACTCGCCTCGGCGATCTTGCGGCGGAAGTAGCCCTGGTGGATGCCCTCCACCACGCCCCCGTAGCCGCCGGTGGGCTTGCCACCATCCTGGCCCTTCCAGATGCCGCCGCCCATCTCGTCGATCTCGCCGATGTAGTTGAGCGCCTCGGCCTCGACTTCATCCGTGAGCGCCTCGACGAAGTAGCTGCCGCCAAGCGGATCAACCGTGCGCGTCACGCCGGTCTCGTGGGCCAGGATCTGCTGCGTGCGGAGCGCGACGGTCACGGCCTGCTCGGTGGGCAGGCCCAGCGTCTCGTCCATGCTGTCGGTGTGCAGGCTCTGGCAGCCGCCCAGGACGCCGGCCATCGCCTGATAGGCCACGCGCACGATGTTGTTCAGCGGCTGCTGCTCGGTGAGCGAACACCCGGCCGTCTGCACGTGCGTCTTCATGAACCAGCTTCGCTCGCTCTGCGCGCCGTATCGCTCGCGCATCATGCGGGCCCAGATGCGGCGTGCCGCGCGGAGCTTGCAGACTTCCTCGAAGAACTCGTTGTGGCTGTTGAAGAAGAAGCTGAGGCGTGGCCCGAACTTGTCAATGTCCAGCCCGCGCAGCAGGCACGCCTCGACGTACTCCATGCCGTCTCGCAGCGTGAAGGCAAGCTCCTGCGGCCCCGTGCTCCCCGCCTCGCGGATGTGGTAGCCGCTGATGCTCACCGAGTTCCACTTGGGCATGTGCTGGGCCTGGAACTCGATGGTATCGACGACCAGCTTGACGCTGGGCTCGGGCGGATAGATGAACTCGTTCTGGGCATGGAACTCTTTGAGGATGTCGTTCTGGAGCGTGCCACCCAGGTCGGCGATGTCGAAGCCGCGCTGCTTGGCCATCGCCAGGTACATCGCCCAGATCACCGCCGCCGGCCCGTTGATGGTCTGGCTCACCGTGACCTGATCGATCGGGATGTCGGCGTACAGCCGGTGCATGTCCTCGATGGTGTCGATCGCCACGCCGCACTTGCCCACCTCGCCCACGCTCAGCGCATCGTCGCTGTCGCGGCCCATGAGCGTGGGCAGATCAAAGGCGGTGGAGAGCCCGGTGTTGGCCTTGGTCTTGGTCGTCTTGCCCGCGTTGAGCAAGTACTTGAAGCGCTTGTTGGTGTCGTCGGCACTCCCGAAGCCCGCGAACTGCCGCATCGTCCACAGCCGGCTGCGGTAGCCCTGCGGATACAGCCCCCGCGTGTACGGGTACTGACCCGCCTCGGCGATGTCGCGGTCGAAGTTCTTGAGCGAGGTCGTCAGGTTATCGGGCCCGTACGACTCGTCGAGCACGATGCCCGAGATGGTGACGGCGGCCGGGTCGACGCCCGCGGGCTTGCCGCTCGCGTCGAGGCCAGAGCCCGTGATGTTCGTGTTGGCGGTGGTCATGGTCGTCTCCGTGGCCCTTTGGGGCATGGCAGGCGGGCCGGGCGGCCAGTTGGTCTCTCTTTCGAATCCGATTTCAAGTATACGTCCGGAGGCCGGACAGCCCGACCGATCGACGACGCTGGCTGGGGCTTCCCCACGGGTGCAACCCGCCCCGCATCGGACGGTACTGGATGTCGCAGACCCACCAAAGCCGCCGGGGCCACCCGGCGCACGACACAACCCCCGTCCTGGGAGGAAACCACGATGTTGAAGTCAACGACGATTGTTGGGATGACGCTGATGCTGAGCGGAGCGGCGTTCGGGCAGGATTGGATCGAAACCCAACGGCTCACGGCTGACGAACCGGCGATGGAGGACGTATTTGGTAGTGCCATCGACTTTGATGGGGAGTCGATCATCGTTGGCGTTCCGAATCTTGACAGCGACCTGGAGAACGAAGGCGGCGCATACGTGTTCGTTCGTGATGGCGAAGGCTGGCGCCGGCAGGCGGTGCTTCGATCGGCCTCGCCCGAGATTGACGGCATATTCGGATCGTCCGTCGCCATTCAGGGTGATCTCGCCGTCGTTGGCTCCATCTTGGGTGATGGCATCGAGGTGGATAGCGGTACAGCTACAGTGTTTCGTCGATCTGGGGATGAGTGGATTGCGATCACGACGCTGTCAGCCAGCGACGGCGAAACTGGCGCACAGTTCGGGCACAGTGCCACCATTGACCATGGCACGATTGCCATTGGAGCCGTGACCGACAGCGATACCGGGTCCGTCTATGTCTTCGAGCCAGACGCAGGCGCGTGGGTCGAATCGGCAAAGCTCCAACCGATATCGTTTCCGATGACCGGGTCCTTCGGCTCTTCGGTCGCGGTCAGTGGTGAAGTCTTGGCGGTCGGTGCCACTCGGAGCGGTACTGACGACGATCGCCCCGGCGCGGTGTACGTCTACGAACGAAGCGATGGGAACTGGATCGAGACCGTCCGGCTCGTCGGCACTGGCTTGCAAAGCGGGGCCCGCTTCGGCTGGGACGTCGACATCGACGCGGATCGAATCATCGCAGGCGGCATCTCTGCCGGACGTCAGCAGGGGAAAGCATTCATCTTCCTCAATGATGGTGAGATGTGGCAAGAGGAAACCGAGCTTATCGCGCCAAATACCGAGGGCAGCACCTTCGGCACCGTCTCAATCGACGGAGGCATCGCCGTCGTTGGCGCCCAGAATTTCGACTTGGGCGCTCGAGCAACAGGCCGCGCGTTCATCTACCAGCTCCGAAATGGTTCCTGGGTATTGAGCGACCTGATCAACTCGAGCAATCCCACAGAGTTCGCGTTGTTCGGAAACTCGGTGGCGGTTGATGGCCAGACGATCGTTGCGGCAGCCGCGCTCGAGAGCGACGACGCGTTCCGCGCCGGCGCCGCCTACGTCTTCGAACCCAACCCCTGCCTACCCGACATCGATGGCGACGGCAGCCTCACCATCTTCGACTTCCTCGCCTTCCAGACCGCATTCGACGCTGGCGACCCCGTCGCCGACTTCGACCGCGATGGCGATTTCACGATCTTCGATTTCCTGGCATTCCAGACGGCTTTCGATGCCGGCTGCCCGTAAGCCGCAACGGGGGACGGCGTCCAAGCGTACTCAAGTCGGTCATCCCCGAGGAGCCATGCCATGCGACTGCCCGCCCTTGCCGGTCTCTGCCTCCTGCCCGCGTCGCTCTTCGCCCAGGACTACCACTGGGTGAACTACGAGAGCGAGGCCGCGCTCGAAGCGACCGGCTTCGCGTCCAGTGCCGTCCGCATGCCCGACTCGCTGCGCATCGCGGCGGACGACTTTCGCGTCATCGAGGACACCACGATCACCCAGATCGTCTTCTACTCGGTGTGGATCGATCCGCCGGTAATCCTCGGGGCCGACTGGTACATCTACTGGTACCTCGATCCGATCCACGCGCCCGGGGCCCTCATCGCGGGCGCATCGGACGTCGCCGTGGAGGTGGTCGATAGCGGGCTGCGGAACCCGACGTTCGGCACGATCTATCGAAACACGATCACCGTCGACGTCGAACTCATTCCTGGGCGATACTTCCTGGGCTTCCGCACCTACTGTGCGCCCGGCAGCGGCAAGCCCGTGAACGCTCCCCTGCACCCCGAGTGGACCAACGGCGACGCGACGGCCCACTGGAACTTCTCGGCGCTCGAAACCGGCGAGGTGATCGAAGCCTGGCAACCCATGACCGACTTCCACCCCACGCCCAAGGAATGGGCCTTCGAGATCCACGGCACGACCGGGCCGGCGTGCAAGGTCGATCTCGATGGCGATGGTTCGCTCACCGTGTTCGATTTCCTGGCGTTCCAGAACCTGTTCGACGCCGGAGACCCCGCGGCCGACTTCGACCTCGATGGCTCCCTCACGGTATTCGACTTCCTGGCGTTCCAGAACCTGTTTGATGTCGGCTGCGAGTAGCGATTAGTCCTTCGACAGCGATACCGAGAGCTGACGCAGCACCTCGCACACGTCGGCGCCCAACCGCTCTGAGACTTCCCGCTGGGCCGCGTGCCAGTGCGGCAGGGCCTCGAGCAGCAGGGCCCTGCCTTCAACGGTCAGCGAGTATCGCCGCACCCGCTTGTCTCGTTCGCATTCCACGCGCTCGGCCAGCCCGCGCTCGACCAGGCGATCGAGGTTTCGGCTGAGCGTCGTGGCGTCGGTGTGCGTCGCCTCAGCCAGTTCGCTCTGGCTCGGCCGGCCCAGCTTGGCGATCATGCCCAATAACGACATCTGCGTGCCGCGGAGCCCGACCTCGCGCAGCCGCTCGTCGAACACCGCCGCAACCAGTCGATCGGCCTGGCGGATCGCCGAGGCCAGGCACCCCGTGAAGGTCTCGGCCAGTTCTCGATCGTTCTGGGGCGGTGTGGGAAGCATCTGCATCTGTATCGGACGAATCCATGCAGATGCAAATATCTTCCGCCGCGTCGCGAATCCGCAACATGTTGCTCGGTGGCGTTGCCAGGCGCCATCATCACATGTCTGATAACCGACCTGGCACGCCCCTGGAGCGTGCTCCGCCGCCGTCGTTTGCTCCCGAGCCGGTTTGGCACCGGGGTTGAAGGTGTACCGTCGAGCCGACCCGGGTGCGGGTCGGCGACAACAGCAGAAAGGCCGAAAACCATGAAGAGCGTCCTCAAGGTCTCCGACAACGGCAAGCGGGTCATGCTCCTGACGGTCCTCAGCTTCATCGCTCTGATGTGAGCCGAAGGTAGAACCAGGCTCCGGCGCCAGCCGGGGCCGTGGCCCCATTCTGTATGCACGAAAAAGCCCGGGCTTGCGCCCGGGCCTCGTTGCGTTGCAGGGTTGGGACCTACGAGATCAGAACTCGATCTTGTTGGTGCCCATGGCGTCGTGGTCGTCCATGCCGCCGCGGGTGGGGCCCGCATCGGCCGAGTAGGAGCCATCGCCCGCGTCGCCCCACTGGGCGCGCTTCAGGCTCAGGCCGATCTTGCGATCGCTGATGTCCACGCGGAGGATCTTGACGTCCACCTCGTCGCCGGCCTTGACGACCTCTTGCGGGTCTTCGACCTTGTGGTCGGCCAGCTCGGAGATGTGCAGCAGGCCTTCCAGATCATCCTCGAGTTCGACGAACACGCCGAAGTTGGTGATCTTGGTGACCGTGCCACGCACGACCATGCCGGGCTGGTAGGCGCCGGGAATGGCGTTGAGCCACGGATCTTCGGTGAGCTGCTTGACGCCCAGGCTGATGCGCTGCTTTTCCTGGTCGACGTCGAGCACCACGCACTTGACGACATCGCCCTTGGCGACGATCTCGTTGGGGTGGGTGACCTTCTTGGTCCAGCTCATGTCGCTGACGTGCAGCAGGCCGTCGATGCCCGGCTCGATCTCGATGAACGCGCCGTAGTTGGCCAGGTTCCGCACCGAGCCCTCGATGATGGTGCCGGGAGGATACTTCTCGGCTACCAGCTCCCAGGGGTTCACCTCGGTCTGCTTCATGCCGAGGCTGATTTCCTGCTTGTTCTTGTCGATGTCCAGGACGACGACCTCGACCTGGTCGCCCACGCTGACCACCTCGCTGGGGTGGTTGACGCGGCGGGTCCAGCTCATCTCGGAGATGTGCACCAGGCCCTCGATGCCGTCCTCCAGACGCACGAAGGCGCCGTAGGACATGATGTTGACCACTTCACCGGTGATGCGGCTTCCCACGGGGTACTTGGCCTCGATGGCCTCCCACGGGCTGGGGTCCTTCTGCTTGAGGCCCAGGGCGATCTTCTCCTTCTGCATGTCGATGGAGAGGACCTTGACCTCGACCTCCTGGTCGACCTTGAGCATCTCGCTGGGGTGGTTCACCCGGCTCCAGCTCATGTCGGTGATGTGCAGCAGGCCGTCGATGCCGCCAAGGTCGATGAACGCGCCGAAATCGGCCAGGTTCTTGACCACGCCCTTGACGATCTGGCCCTCTTCCAGGGTGTCCAGCAGGCGCTTCTTGGCCGCGTCGCGCTCCTTCTCGATAAGGCGGCGGCGGCTGATCACGATGTTGCGGCGCTCGGTGTCGATCTTCAGCACCATGGCGCGGACCGAGCGGCCCACGAAGTCTCGCACGTCGTGCGGGCGACGGACGTCGACCTGGCTGGCCGGCAGGAACACCGGCACGCCGATGTCCACCAGCAGACCACCCTTGATCTGCTTGACCACCTTGCCCTCGACGATGTCGTCTTCCTTGGTGTTGTCGACGATGCGGTTCCAGGCGATCTGGCGATCGGCCTGGCGCTTGGACACCTCGACCACGCCGCTGGAGCCTTCGAGGCTCCGCAGCAGCACGTCGACCGTGTCGCCGATCTTGGGCTCTTCGTCGAACTCTTCGCGGGGCACGAGGCCCTCGCTCTTGAGCCCGACTTCCACCACGACGTCATCGCCGGCAAAGCCAATGACCTTGCCCTTGATGATCTTGCCCGGCTCGAGGTCGGAGATCTGGTTGTCCAGCAGGTTGTCCATGTCGCCGCTGGCGACAGCCTCGCCAAGCGCCTCACGGACCATCGCCTCGGCCTCGCTGTCTTCCAGGCCAAGCGATGCGATCAGGGTTTCGTCCACCATAAAGTTGCGTCTCTCACATCGGTCGTGCTCGTCGATTCCGGGCCGCCGGGCCACCGAAATCAATCGACACGCCGCCGTGCCGGCTCGCACGCCCCGCGGGCGTATCGCTCGAGTCGGCCCGCCCGAAGGCGGCTTGGGGCTCGTTCTGGGTTCCGGGGCGCCACCACAACGCCTGCGAACAACACCGGACCGGCGGAACGGAACTGGATACTAGGCGCCGCCCCCAACGGGTAGAGCCATCATTCTCGTTCGGATCCCGGCAGGATTCAGCCCCACAATTTCCGTCATCGCGGGCCGCATCACTCCGATAATGCCGACCCCGCGGAGCGATTTTGCGCTCCGTTCCTGCTAGCCTTACGGCTCAGCTCGACGCATGGGCCCGGCGGCATGGAAAAACCCCATCGCCCGGGCCGCCCGCGATGGCTGGGGCCTTGCCAGTGTCGAGCCGAAACGGCCGATATGCAAGGTAGAACAGGACCGCGCGGTCGAACGGACGGGCCGTTCGCTCGTAGGTAGGCAAGTAGTGGACGGGCCGCGGGAAACGACCCTGCGGCCGTCGGGGTTGGCGGACCCCAGCACCGGATGGAACCGCCGATTTCACCGTGAGGCAGCCGTAGCAATGACAACGATCGCGACGCAGACCCAAGGCTCCGCGGGGGCCCCCGCCCTCGACGACGAGAATCGCAACCCGGTGTTCGACGAGCTTGGGTTTCCCAAGGATCCGAACAATCTGTACACCCAGACCGTCGGCAGCATGCTCCATGCCGCCGACATGCTGGATCTGCAGCACCGCGTCAAGATCATCCTGGCCCAGCCCAAGAACGAGATCATGGTGCACTTCCCCGTCCGCCTGGACGACGGGCACCACCACCTGTTCAAGGGCTACCGCGTCCAGCACAACAACGCCCTGGGCCCGTTCAAGGGCGGCCTGCGATTCCACCCCGACGTCCACCTCGATGACGTGAAGGCGCTGGCGTTGCTCATGACCATGAAGTGCTCGCTCGCACGCCTGCCTCTGGGCGGCGGCAAGGGTGGCGTCAAGGTCGACCCCCGCAAGCTCAGCCCCGACGAGATGGAGCGCGTGACCCGCCGCTTCACAAGCGCCATCATGAACGACATCGGGCCCGACTACGACATCCCCGCCCCCGACGTGGGCACCAACGCCCAGCACATGGCCTGGATCGCCGACACGTACCAGATGTCCAACAGCAAGAGCGCCTACGACGGCATGCGCGTCGTCACCGGCAAGCCCGTCGAGGTCGGCGGCTCGGTCGGTCGTGAGAAGGCCACCGGGCAGGGCGTCGCCGACGTTATGGCCGAGATCCTCCCGCAGATCAAGATCCCCATCGAAGGCCTGCGCTTCAGCATCCTGGGCTTCGGCAACGTGGGTTCGTGGGCCGCCCGCATCCTCCAGGACATGGGCGCCACCCTCATCGCCGTCATGGACCACTCGGGCGCCCTCCGATGCGACACCGGCATCGATGCCCACGCCCTGAGCGAGTACAGCTACGAGCACTACGGCATCGCCGGCTTCGAGAAGTCCAAGGCCGCCACCGAAAGCGGCAAGGACGGCAAGGGCGCCGACGCCATCTCGAAGGAAGACTTCTACAGCACCCCCGTCGACGCCTTCATCCCCGCCGCCCTCGAGCAGATGATCGGCCCGCAGGAGGCCGAGATGCTCCAGTGCCGCGTGGTGGCCGAGGGCGCCAACGCCCCGTGTACCCCCGCCGCCGACCGCGTGCTGCAGCGCCGCGGCATCGAGGTGCTCCCCGCCATCCTGTGCAACGCCGGCGGCGTGACCGTGTCCTACTTCGAGTGGGTCCAGAACAAGGCCTGCCAGATCTGGGACGTTGAGACGGTCGACCGCGAGCTCAACAAGGTCATGTGCATGTCCGCCCGCCGCACCCTGCTGGCCCGCCAGCGCTACGAGTGCGACATGCGTACCGCCGCCTACCTGGCCGCGCTCGATCACATCGGCCGCGTCTACAAGACCCGCGGCATCTTCCCGTAAAGACCCACAACGTCTCAACCAAGGCCGCGTGCGAAAGCACGCGGTTTTTCATTGCCCCTAGAGCACGCCCTGTAGCGCCGCCCGCACCTGCGACACCGTGTCACCCGTCGGATCGATCCGCACCGCCTGCCAACCCATCGCCCGCGCCGCCGCGACGTTCCCGTCGAGATCATCGAAGAACACGATCTGCGATCCCGACGCCCCGGCCGACCTCTCCAAAGCCTGATAGAACCCCACGTCGGGCTTAGCGGTACGATGCAGGTGGCTGGCGAGTTGGTGCTCGAGTAGGGCCGCGGCGGTGAACTCTTCGCGGCGCGTCCAGTGCCGGGCGTTCGTGTTGCTCAAGAGCGCACTCTGCAACCTCTCATGGCCCGCCAATTCCTCGGCCAACCGCCTGGCTCCCTCGTACTCGTGCAGCAGCCACGCGTCGTGCAACCGCTCGATGTCGCGTGCCGAGTACCCCGGCGAGAGCTCGGCCACGGCCGGAAAGTACTGCTCGCAAGGTAACTGCCCGAGTTGATACGCCTCGGCCAGCTTCCGTCTCTGGGCGCGTATGTCGTCGCTCACCGGTGCTTCTGGCAACGGCAATCCCGCGGCGGTACATGCCTCTTCCCAGCCGCCACAGATACGCAGCAGCACACCGCCCCAGTCCAGGCACACCACGCGGACGTCCTCGGGCCGCTGGATGCTCATGCGTTCGGCAACTGATCCGGCTTCATCACCTCGGCCATCGCCTCGGTGGCGAAGCTCCCCTTGGGAAGCTCAAACCCGCAACGCACGTACGTCCCGTGCGCGTCGGCCCCGCCTTCGACCTGCGGATACATCAGCGGCACCCGCAGCGGCCGACGATCGCCCTCCATCGATCCACGATGACGCCTGGCGAACCTTGCCAGATCCTCGGGGGTCAGGCCAAACCGCTCGAGCGCCTCGGTCTCCATTCGGCCGGGCTCTCCCGAAGCCGTCCGCATCGAAGGACCCCACAGCGGGCCGGTCGGGCTGACCTCCAGCCTTGCCAGACGTTCGGCCAGTTCGCTGCTCTTCGCTTCTTCCGCGCTGACCACGAAGGTCGTTCGCCCGGCTCCATGCACGACCGCGACGTCGCCCTCGACCAGGGTATCAAGCATGTCCAGCCGCATGCGCTCGCGGAGCACGTCGTTGAAGATCGCGCTCTGCAGGGCGCTCACCATGAAGCCCGTCTCATTGCGCCCCAGCCGCTCGATGGCCGCCTTGGCAGACTTGCCCTGCACCAGCGCGTTCAGCACGCGCCGCTCGCCCTGGGCGCTGTGCGGCAGCTTGTTCAGTGCCTCGGCGTGGTCACCGGCCGCGTATGCCTCGCGAGACTCATCGGTACGGCCGTCGGGCGTCGGGCCCAGCAGCAGGTCGCACGCCTCTTGCGCCTCGCCCAGCACCAGCGCCCGGCCGATGCGGTGATTGGTGTTCCACTGACCAAACCGTTGCTCGCCCACCGAGTTGGCCAGCCCCTTGCGTTCGAGGATGCCCAGCGTCTTGTGGGCATGCAACACGCTCTGGGGGTGGACGCCGCGCACACGGATCGAGAACCCGTTGCCCGCCAGGTGCCCGCGCCGCATCTTGCGATCGTGCATCTCGGCCCACAGGATGCGCACGCGATCGTCCCGCAGGTCGGGGAAGTCTTCAATCCGCTTGCCCGGCACGTGCACCGTGACGTGCTGTCGGGTGATGGCCGTCTTGTCTTTCAGTCCCGCGTAGCCAATGTCGCCTTCGCGCACACCAAAGTGCCGCGCGAGCATGCCGATCAGGTACGACGTCGACAGCCCCTTCTTTTCGACGAAAAGCATGAGGTGCTCGCCCTCGCCCGAGGGCGGATACAGCGGCAGTTCATCGACCAGGAAGTCGTCCTCACGCTGCTTGAGCACGCCGCCGATGCCCGGTACGCCCTCGCTGCGGTACAGCGTCTTGGGCGGTGAGCCCGCCGTCGAGCCGGGAGGCATGCCTGCGTGGTGGCGCTCCATCAGAAGGGAGGCCCTTCGTCCTCGTCGTCGTCTTCGTCGGGCTCGAACTGGTCCTCGAGCGGATTCGTGCTCGTTGCCTGTGCCAGGACGTGCTCGGCGACGTAGATCGGGACACTCAGCCCGATGCCCAGCGCGATGGCATCGCTCGGCCGGGCGTCGACCTCCACGATCTGGCCATCCGCATCCCGGATGCTCAGCACCGCATAGAACGTCGCCTCCGACAAGTCGGTGATGGCGACCGATTCGAGCGAGGCGCTCAGGCTGTCCAGGATGTTCGCCAGGAGATCGTGGGTCTGCGGCCGCTTGACGGGCACCCCGCTCAGCCGCCGCTCGATGGCCTGGGCCTCGGGCAGCCCGATGACGATCGGGAAGGTCCGCAACTCATCCTGGGGCGTGCCGTTGTCCGAGACTTCCCGCAACTCGATGACCTGGTAATCGGTCAATTCGCGGATGAGAATGCGCGACAACTCCATTCGTACCGTCATCGCCGCCTCCCTCCGCCGGGCGCCAGTGCCCGGGCCTGCAGAACATCGAAGGCTCGCCGGCCCGCACCGTCAACGCGCCCGACCCATCCCTCTACCATCCGTGCGTGCTCAAGACACGACGCACCAGCGCCGAGCCACGCATCGAGATGGCCCCCATCATCGACGTGGTCTTCCTCCTCCTGACCTTTTTTGTCTTCTCCCTGCTGCTCCTTTCGCGTGTCAGCGTGGTCGATCTGGACTTGCCGGCCATGGGCTCGGGCGAGCCCAGGCAGGGTCCGCAGGCCATCGTGGTCGCCGTCGACAGCCAGGGCATGGTGTTCGTCGACGGCCAGCCCGTGGGCCCGGCTTCGGCCCAGGGCCAGCCGCTGGCGGAAACCACGCGGACCGCGCTGATCGATGCGATTAAGCTCTCCGCCGGCCCCGGAGCCACGCCGGCCGACCAACCAGCCACCAAACCCACGATCCGCCTGGAAGTCGACGAGCGAGGCGTCTCCGGCGCCCTGCTCCGCGTGCTCGACGTACTGCGAACCCAGGGATACGAGGCAATCGAACTGGTGGGCTCCCCCGCCGAGCCAGAAGCGACTACGCCCGCGACGCCCGCCCAAGGCGATCCCTGACCATCGCCGCTTCGTAGCATTTCTTTCATGACTGGCAGCAGACATCCTAGAGCCGTGTCCATCGCTCGGTGGGCCATCGCCCTGCCGGCGAGCGTTGGATGCCATGCGCTCGTCGCCGTGCTGCTCTTGCGGGGCGGGGTCGACCCTGGGAAGATGGCCGAGGCGGCCGAGCGGATGCCGCCACTGGAAATCCCCGTCAAGCTGGGCATCGAGAAGAGCGACGCCGTCACGCCAAGCTGGCTGGGATTCGAAACGTCTACGCCCCACGTTGCCGCGCCATCCACCACCGAGCAGAGCCCGCTGACCCGTGCCGAGGGAAGCCAGCGGGACAACTTCGCCCGAACCATGGCCGCGAGCCTCCAGGCCAGCACCGCCCAGGCACTCGCCGAGGCCCGGACCCTGCTGGACGTCTTCCGCGATCGGCTGGCCCAAGCCCAGGCCGAAGCACGCCAACGGCGAGAGGCACAGGCCCAAGAGCAAACCGAAGCCCCGGCACAACCAGCCGAAGAACCCACGCCCGAAACCGTGCCCGCCGAGCCAACGCCCGCCCAGGACGATCAAGGGGAGGGCAGCCCGGGAATCCACGACACGCGCTCGGCGCCGCCCTCGAGCGAACCGACGGACTTGCGACGGCTGGAACTCGGACGCGTCGTCTCAGCCCAGGGCCTGCGCATTAACACGACGCGCATGCACCTGACGAGCTTGCAGCGAGCCTACCGACCTTCGCAGAGCCCGCTCGTCGAGATCTTCTTCGATCACGAGGGCAAGGTGTCGCAGGCACGTGTGCCGCCCGGCCGCGGCTCGGGCCGCTCGGACATCGATCAGGCTCTCATCAACGCCATCTATGAGTGGACCGCCCAAGGCGAACCGATCGACCAGTTGCAGGAGGGCGACGCCCCGTTGCTGATTCGCATGAGGATTCTGATGTGATCATTTCGCTGCTGCTTATTGGGCTCTTTGAAGGACTGGCCCAAGACGGGCGCGTGCCGCCCGCGAGGGTCGATCCGACCTCGATCCCGGTGCCCGCCTCGACCGAGCCCGTGTTGCCCAGAGGGACGAGCCAGGAGCAATCCGAAGCACAGGAGTCGGCAACAGACTCCGCCGCTTCGGCCCGTGGCTCCAGCCGCATCGACTGGAGCCGCCAGCCCGCGACGATCGCGCCACGCCAGCACCAGCCCGCGTCGATCTTCACCGACGAGGCGTACCGGCACGCACGGGTGCGGTCATTGCTGGTGGCGGCCCTGGAGGGGCGCGTTTGAATTCGGCCGGTTGACCTGGATCACTCGCCCAGCAGGGCGCTGATCTCGTCTTCGACCGGGTTGGACACCTTCCGCGTTGGCTTGGACTTCTTGTCGTCCTCGGCCTCACTAGAGGCGTCGGTATCGTCGTCGTCGTCCACGCCGGTGTCGGCCGCGTCGAGCTTGGCGATCTGGGCGTCCAACTCGGCGTCGGCGTCCTTCTCGGCCTGGTCGTCCTTGGCCTTCTTGCGCTTGGCCGCCTCGACCTTGTTCTTGTCGGGCGCCAGCACGATGCTCGCCTGCCGCATGACCCACCGCGGGGCCATCTCGACCTTGGCGATGTCGCTGAGCTGCTCGACGATCTCGGCCAGGCGTTCGAGCCCAAGCTCCTTGTGGACCATCTCGCGACCGCGGAAGCGCTGGGTGATCTGGACCTTGTGGCCCTGCATCAGGAAGCGTCGGGCCTGGTTCACGCGGATCTGCACGTCGTGGGGGTCGATCTTCACCGACCGGCCCAGGCGCACTTCCTTGATTTCCTGCTGGCCCGTGGTCTTGTTGTCCTTGCGCTTGGACTGCTCGTACTTGTACTTGCCGTAGTCCATGATCTTGCAGACCGGTGGCCGCGTGTCGGGCACGATCTCCACAAGGTCAAGGCCAGCCTCCTGGGCCATGCGCATCGCATCTCGCGTGTCTACCACGCCAACCTGCTCGCCCTCGGCCCCGATCAGCCGGATCGGGCTGATGCGAATCATGTGGTTGACCCGGGTGCGTTGCACGGGGCCGGCGTCGCGGTAAAACCTTCGTCCTCGGATGGGTGTTCTCCTTCAGGGTCGCCGGTGATGCACCGGCTTCGTGCTCACGCCGGAACCGTTCCGGCGAAACTCCAGAATTCCGGCCGCCCGGCCGCCACTCTCCTCCAGAAAGCGGCAAGCGACCAAATCACTCACGCAAGGGCTTACACCCTTGGCGGCGTCGTCCCGGCCGGGCCGTGCGCCCAGTCCAGCATCGGTTCGCGGTGGTGGCCGCTCAAGTCTGGCGGCTCATCGTGCCCGTCACGCCGTAGAGAATAACAGATCCACGCATGCCGAGCAAGCCAATTTGTGCGGGATTCTCCACACAAACTGCAAACCACGGGATCGCCGGGGATGTTCCGTACGTGGTCAAGACTACCCAATCCCGACGGCCGCTCATGCCAACTGGATCAGGTTGATCACCAGGCTGATCGCCAACAGCACGCCCAAGGCGATGAGCAGCGGCGTCCGGAAGTCGCTGCCCCCGGCTGCCGGCTGCGGTGGCTGCATCTGCTCGGGAGCCGCGACGCTTGCCGTCTCCAGGTGGCTCAGCGACGCCAGATCGGCCTCGTTCAGCCCGCGGTGGGCCAGCGGCGGAGCCTTGCCCTGTTTGACGGCGTCGAGATCGCCCATCAGGTCAGGGATGCTCCGATACCGCTGCTCGCGCTTCTTGGCGAGCATCATCTCGATGACCTCGCTGATGCCGCCGCTGAGTTTCGGATTCGCCTGATCGGGCGGCACCACGTCGGCCTTCAGGTGCTTGTGCATCACGCTGGTGGGGTTCTTGCCGTCGAAGGGCACCGCCCCGGTCACCATGTGATACAACGTGGCGCCCAGCGAGTAGATGTCCGCCTCGGCGCCCACGTTGGTCTCGCCGCGGATCTGCTCGGGGCTGATGTAGAAGGGCGTGCCGAAGGCCTTGCCCGCCTCGGCCTCTGCGGCTTCCTTGTCGCTCATGGCGCGGGCCAGGCCCATGTCGGCCAGTTTCACCACGCCGTCCTTGGTGATCATGATGTTCTTGGGCTTCACGTCGCGGTGGATGATGCCCCGCTCGTGGGCGTGGCCCAGCGCCGTAGCCACCTGACGCACGATCTCGATCGCGTCGGCCTCGCTGAAGCGCTTGTTCTTCACGATGTCGTCGTACACGGTGCGTCCGTCCACGTACTCCATCACGAAGTAGTGGTACTCGCCCGCCTTGCCGACGTCGTAGGCCTGCACGATGTGCGGGTGGTTGAGCTGCGCGGCGGCACGGCCCTCGGCGTAGAACCGCTCGATGAATTGCGGATTCTGGCTGAACTTGCGCGGCAGCACCTTGATGGCCACCAGGCGATCAAGATTCAATTGCCGCGCCTTGTACACCGTCGCCATCGCGCCGGCGCCCAGCTTGCCCAGCAAGCGGTAGCCGGGAATCTTCTGCCCGCTCCGCTCGGCGTCGAGTATCGCCTTCAACCGAGCGATCTGGCGCTTGGTGACGAAGTCCTGATCGATCAACTCGACCGCGAGCGATCGCTGGCCGGCTTCTTCGCCCTCGGCCGCGCCAACCTCGCGGAGTCGATCCTTGCACAGATCGACTTCTTCGCGGGTTGCCAGCCCATAGTCGACGACCAGCCGGCCCAGCGCGGTATCAACGTTCGACCCGCCCTTGGCCACCTCGGCCATCGCTGCGTCGAGATCCTCGGGCGTCGAAACGCCGCTCAGCGGCGTGATGCCCGATCGATCCATGGCCGGCAGGGCCGCCGTCCGGCTGCCCGACAATGCGCCAGTACCCGAGGCCGAAGCTTCGGCGGACTTTCTGGCAGGTGTCGGGGTTGGGTCGGCCATTGCTCGTAATACCGGATTCTCGAAGTCGCTCCCGTTGATGGGAGGGGAACATAGCGGCTCAGCCGCGCACGGACAAATCCTCGCGGAATCACCCGGCCGCGGCCCGGGCCCGCCGCAGGTGTTATCGACGCCCGCGGGCACCAAGCCCAGCGGGCCTGCCCGAACGGGCCACTTTCGCTCCCCACCGGGCTGACGATTCGCACGAGACGGCCGAAAGTTCGCGCCAGGTTCGGCATTTCCGGCAGCCGGGGGGTACCCATTCCGGGCCGATAAGGCCGCTACCGTTGCGGTTCCCGCCCTGTCGCTAGCAGGGACTTGAGAAGGCTCGCCCATGGTCATCGGAACATCCCGCCCGCGAAACCTGGGGCCAATCCACGCCGGCCCGCTGCTCTACGGAGACTGGGGCACCAGCCGCCTGTACGTGCTGGGATTGGCGTTCCTGTACACCGGGCACGCCAGCGTCGTCTATCTCGCCGCGATCGGCGTGCTGATGCTGGCGGTGAGTTGGATCTACACGCACATCTGTCGCTGCTACCCCGATGGTGGCGGCGTCTACTCAGCCGCACGAGACGTCAAGCCGGTGCTCAGCGTCATCGGCGCCACCCTGCTGATGAGCGGCTACATCATGACCGCCGCCATCAGCGTGATCGAGGCTTTCCATTACTTCGGCGTGCCGCGCGCCATCACCTTGCCCCTGGCCGTCGGCACGCTCGTGGGCATCGGCGCCATCAACTGGCTGGGCTCGAAGCGATCGGGCCAGTTCGCGCTCATCATCGCCATCATCGCCATGGTCGTCTCGGCCATCCTGGCCGTCCTGGCCGTACCGCTCTTCATCGACGGGCTGAGCACCATCAGCTTCGACTACTTCACCCAGGTTGGTCCCTTCGACGCCTGGGTCAGCTTCGCCAAGATCTGCCTTGCGCTCGCCGGACTGGAAGCCGTCGCCAATATGACGGGCATCATGAAAAAGCCCGTGGGCAAGACGGCTCGCCGGACGATCTGGCCGGTCAGCCTCGAGGTCGTCGTGCTGAACATGGTCTTCGGCATCGCGCTGGCGGGCATGAGCACGACGCTGAACACGCACCAGCCCGACGAACTGACCTACGGCCCGAAGCTCTCCATGACCCACCACCAGGTGGTCGAAGCCGTCGAGGCCGGAGAGATGAGCCAGGACGAGGCCGACCAGCTCGAAAGCGTCATCGCCTATCGCGATACCGCGATGAAGCGCATCGCCATCGAGAGCGGCCAGCGCATTACGGGCAACGACACCGCCGCCTTCATTCTGGGCAAGGTTGCGGGCGTCACGTTCGGCCTGCTCTTGCTCAGCGCCGCCAATACGGCCGTCATGGCCATGGTCAGCGTGATGTTCGCCATGGCTCAGGACCGAGAGCTTCCGCGATCACTAACCAGGCTGAACTACTCGGGCGTGCCGTGGGTGGGCCTCATCGTCGCGGTCGTGGTGCCTACGGGCGTGATCCTGGTGGAGCAGGACGTGCAGGTGCTGGCCAAGCTCTACGTGCTGGGCGTGTGCGGGGCCATCAGCACCAACATCCTGTGCGGCGCCGTCAATCGCAAGCTCGACATCCCGCGAGTCGTGCGCCTGTTCATGTGGATCTTCGGCGGCATCCTGGCGGCCGTCTCAATCACCATTGCCGTCACGCAGCTCGAAAGCCTTGCCTTCAGCGGCGGCCTGGTGGTCCTCGTGCTCACGATGCGCGCGCTGGTGCAGGCCAAGCGCAGCCGCGAGCCGCAACCGCTCGAAGCGCCATCCCAGGGATGGCTGGCCGAGGTTCGCCGGGAGCCCATCGCCCTGGATTCCAGCAAGCCCCGCGTCATGCTCGCCGCCCGCGGTCGCTACCAGTCCGAGTTCGCCGTCGATCTGGCCCGCAGCCGCGGGGCCGTGCTCTTCGTCATCTTCGTGCGCACGTTCCGCGTGGCCGACCTGGGCCCCCAGCGCCTGCCCAGGATCGACGAAGACCACGAGGCCCAGGAAGCTCTTGGCACCACCATCCTGCTGGCTCGCGAGCACGGCGTGCCGTGCGTGCCCATCTACGTCACCAGCAACGACGTGGTGCACGAGATCCTCGACTACACCGTCACCTACGGCTGCGACACGCTCATCATGGGCGAGAGCCGTCGCCCCCTGCTGGCACGGAAGCTCGAAGGCGACGTTACGACGCGGATCGCCCACGACCTGCCCGGCGAGATCGCGCTCATCACGCGCTCGGCCAATACGCCGCACGCCATTCGCTCGAACAGCTAGCGTGCTCGCCCGTCGAGAAGCCGTCCGTCTTTCCAGGCCGGAAACTCGGCCCGCCAGGCGCGGAACGCCGGGACGTCCAGGTCGACGGTCAGCACCGCTTCCTCTTCGCCCAGTTCGCCGATGATCTCGCCCTTGCCGTCCACCGCGACCGTGCCGCCGGCGTAGGCCACGTGCGGGTCGTCTCCCCGACGATTCACCGCGAGCATGAACGCCTGGTTTTCAATGGCCCGAGCGATGGCGAGCGCCCGCCAGTGGGACTGCCTGGCCGCCGGAAAGTTGGCGATGCAGGTGAAGACCTCCGCCCCCTTTTCCAGGCCGATGCGATAGAGCTCTGGAAAGCGAAGGTCGTAGCAGATGGTCGGGCACACCGTCAGCGATGCATCGCCCGACGCCCACGCGAACGTCTCCACGTGCCGGCCGCCGACGAACTTCTCGCTCTCGCGGCCATAGGTGAAGGGGTGGATCTTTGCGTAATCGCACAGCAGCCTGGGCTCGCCGCCATCAACGCCGGGGGCGAACACCGTGGCGTGGTTGGTGGCCTTATCGCAGCCACCGTTTGCGCAGCCGGCCACGGTCCGCCCGCCGATCACGACCGCGCCAAGGTCGTCGGCCACTTGGGCGAGCCAGCGCTGGGTGGTGCCGTCGTCGGCCGTCGTCTCGGTATTCAGGGAGAACCCGCTGTCGAACATTTCGGGCAGCAGCACCAGGTCGCCCGACCCGACGTCCACGCCGTCCAGCAGCCGGTCGACGCGGGCGAAGTTCGCCTCGCGGTCTTCCCATACGATGTCCAGTTGGACCAGATGCGCACGCATGACGACAGCATAGCGGGCGGGCCCGAGATCCCGCCGTTGCCAGCCGTGCGCCTGCTGCTGGCTAGCGGCAGCGTCCGGCGGCGGGATCTGCTGACGAGGCTGGGCGCGGACTTCCACGTCGTACCGGCCAGCATCGACGACGGCCAGCTCTCACCACCTTCGACCGCTTCGGCCATCTCGTGGACCATGGCCATGGCCTACCTGAAGGCACGCAGCGCAGCACAGGAACTCGCCCCGGGCAGCTCGGGCTTCATCGTGGGCGCCGACACGGCCTGCGAGCTCGACGGCAGGATCATCGGCAAGCCAACCGACGAGAACCAAGCACGCCAGATGCTTCGATCCATGGTCGGCCAGAGCCAATGCGTGGTCACCGGCGTGGCGGTCATCGATGCCAGCCAGCCCCGGGGCCCGCGGCTCGTCGTCGCCGACGTTGCCCGGGTGACCTTCGGCATGATCTACGAGGACGCCATCGATCGCTACCTCGTCACGGGGGCATGGCGCGGCAAGGCGGGCGGTTACAACCTGACCGAACGCATCGGCGATGGATGGCCGATCACCGTCGAGGGCGACCCAGACACGGTCGTCGGCCTGCCGACACGTCGCCTGGGCGGCTGGCTCGGCCATGCGCAATCATGGGGCGCCCCCGAGTGAGTGGCCTGGCGCCCATCTGGATTTCCGGTCCGCTCGCGATGGTCACGCTGGTGATCGTGGCGGCACACCTCCTGGCCATGCGCGGCGCCGACATGCCCGAGAGCCGGCGGCGAATCCGCACGGCCAACGGCTGGCTCATCCTCATCACGGCTCCGGTGCTGGCTATCGCGTTCTCGGTAGTTTCGCCTGCCAACCCGAGGCGTTTCGCACTCGTGTGGGCCGTGGCGATCCTGCTGCTGGGCCTGGTCATCCTCATGGCGTTCGTCGACATGGCCAACAACCTCCGCCTGGCGCGCCACCAGCGCCGTCAGCTTGGCCGATCGATGGGTCACAGCCTGCGCCAGCACCTGGCCGCGCAGCGGAAGGACGACGATGGCCCGTGATCGCCGCGCCGACCACGGGCCCATGCCGGCCGTGCTGCGCCCGCTGGCCCCGCTGGCCGAACGCCTGTATACCCGGGCGATCGCCCGTCGCAACGCTCGCTATGACGCGCGGACCCGAGCGTCTGCCTTCTCCCCCGGAGGCCTGACGGTCACGCTCGACCGCCCGGTGATCTCGGTGGGCAACCTGAGCGTGGGCGGCACGGGAAAGACGCCCACGGTCCAGCTGATCTGCAAGTGGCTCCTGGACGCCGGCCGCCATCCAGCAATCGCCATGCGCGGGTACGGCGCACGAGACGGCCTGAGCGACGAAGCCGAACTCCATCGCGCCGCCTTGCCCGATGTTCCCCTGGCCATCGGCCCAAATCGCGTCCAGCAGCTCATCCAGCTCTTCGCGAGTCCACAGGGCGAGAGCGTCGACACGATCGTGCTCGATGATGGCTTCCAGCATCGTCGTCTCGCACGCCAGCTCGACATCGTGCTCATCGATGCGACGCAGGATCCGTTCTCCCAGCGGCTGTTGCCCGCTGGCTGGCTGCGCGAACCGGTCGCGAGCCTGGCGCGCGCCGATGCCGTCGTGCTCACCCATGCCGATCGAGCGCGTCCCGCCGACGTGACGCGCATCGAGGCCGAGCTGCGCCGACGCTTCCCCCGTCTCATGATTGCCCACGGCTCGCATGCCTGGGCCGATCTTCTCGTCTCGGTCGAAGGCGACGAGCGGACCGAACCCATCGAGTGGTTGCGCGGACGCAGGTATGCTCTGGCGTGCGCCATCGGCAAGCCCGAAGCCTTCATCGAGCAAGCCGAACGATCCTTTGGTTCACCCACCAGGCAGATGGTGCTGCGAGACCACGACCCGTACGCGCCCGCCACCATCCAACGCCTCATGCGCTTGGCTGCCGGCTGCGACGCCCTCCTGGTGACGCAGAAGGACTGGACCAAGCTGGCTCACGCGCCCGCTGAGCAATGGCCCTGCCCGATCGTTCGCCCGAGCCTGGAATTGCAGCTGGACACCGGCGGCGATGCACTCGTCGACGCCGTGCTGGCGACCTCGCTGTGGCAAGACCCCGTGGACGAAGAATCGGCGGGCCGCGAATCGGCAGATCACCATGAGGCAGGTTGAACGCGGATTCATGTCCGATTCACGGCCGCACCAGATTCGACCTGTATGCTCTCTTTGATAGTGGTCCGCACGTTACTGCGTTCGGATACAAACCACCCGAAAGGAGCACACCCATGACCGTTGTGACAGGTCTCTTCGACACGCCCGGCGATGCTGCCGCCGCCGTCCACACCCTCGAAGCCCGTGGCATACCCGAGAACGAGATCAGCATCATGGCCGGCGAGAACTTCAAGAAAGACGCCTTTGCCATTGACTCGCACTCGAAGCTGCCCGAAGGCGTCGCGATCGGCGCAGGAACGGGCGGTGCCGTTGCGGCCCTCGCCGCCGGCCTGACCACCGTCGGCGCCGTTGCGACCGGCGGCGCGGGATTGCTGGTTGCCGGACCGATCGTCGCAGCGCTCGCGGGCGCCGGCGCTGGTGCGGCAACGGGCGGCGTCGTCGGCGGTGCGATTGGCGCTGCGATTCCCGAGCACGAGGTAAAGCACTACGAAGACGCCGTGCAGAAGGGCTCGGTGCTCGTGGGCGTGCACTGCGACGATTCAGACCACCAGTCAATCGCCAAGCAGACTTTCAAGGACTGCGACGCGGATCGCGTCTCCAGCGCCTGATCGGCCGCACACGGCTGGCTCAAAGCCCGCCTCAAAGAGAAAACGCCATCCTCGGCCACGAACGGCTGAGGATGGCGTGCCTGGTTTCGGCCCGCTCGGTTATTCGAGCACGATGATCTCCACGCGACGGCTTTCGCGCTTGGTGCCCTTGGGCTTGGCTGGGCCATATGCGGCCGAGTGCACGCGGTCGTTGCTCAGGCCCTTGGAGACCAGGTAGCTCTCCACCGCCATGGCTCGCTCGGCGCTCAAGCGTTCGTTGGTCTTCCAGTCGCTCTTCTTGATGGGATCGTTGTCGGTATAGCCCGCCACGCGGATCTCGGCGTTCGGATACCTCTGCTGGATGACCCGCACCACGCCATCGAGCACGCTGCGGGCGCCCGACTTGATCGTGACCGAGCCCGAGTCGAACAGCACCTCGCCGGCAATGTCGACCACGACCTCGCCCGGTCGGCGGCTAACGCCCGCGCCCAAGCCCTCGAAGCCGGTCATGTCGCCCGGCGCCGGCTGGGCGGCCAGCTGTGCCGCCAAATCACGATTCTGCTCGTCCAGGGCGCGGTAGCGGGCCTCCGCATCGCTGAGGGCCATCTCAAGGCTTTCGTTGACGCGGCGGAGTTCCTGGTTCTCCATGACCAGCGGGTCGTCGGGGTTCGGGCCGTTGCTCGCGCAGCCCACCGTCGCCAGCGCCACGGCCAGCAGCACCGACATACAGGCCACACGAGAGATCGAATTGCGAAGCGAGACGCACATGGGCATGCCTTGGATCCTCCAACGCCGATGCGGAGCGGAATGCAACGGTCCGGCAACGCCCCCTCCGTGAGGGCAACCGAACACCGCAACCTTATCGGCGAGACCGCCCCGAAAGCTGTCGCTTGCGAGCAAAAACCGTGCAGGGGCGCTTTTTGACCGTGGCGACCGGCCATGGGTGATCCGTCAGCGTTTTCCCCATTCAGGCCGCATCAGCCGTGACTCTGATGTCGTATACATCGCCATGACGAGAACCAACCTCTTTACCCTCATCGTGCTGCTTTTGGTAGCTCTGGCGGCGAGGTACTTGACGATCGTCTTTTTCGATCTGGCTGCCATCGGGGCAACCAACGGCGTCATACGAGATCTGTCAGCCTCCGAGGCGGTATCGGACTCCGACTTTCAGGATGCGAGTAAGGCTGTTTATGACGCGATCGAGCAGAACACGGGTTACAGGCTCGTCGTTCACTTGGTACTAGATGCAGTGATAATCGTGTCAATGCTGTGGTGGATGGGTTCGCGTCGCCATGCGTCATCTCGGGCGGTATCGACGGCCCATTCAACGAGCCGGATTGGGTGACAACAGACCGAGCCCCGCGCGCGAGTGAAGGGGATGGATGTCCGGATGTGCATGCCGATCAAAACGCCTTGCATCCGGCCAAGATTTCGGGTACAACTCTGGCATGAGCAGGTACGCCAGGGGCCAATCGATCGCCAGCATGCTGGCCCTGACCACAATGGTCGGCCTTCTGGCTCTTGAAATGGCGCCCGACGCGTCGTGGAAGATCAGGATCCCGATGGTGATCGTGTTCGTGCTTGTCGCGGCGATGGCGCTTGCTTTCGCGATCCTCACTTGGTTCGATCGACCGAAACGCTCGAAGCCTCAGGCTACGGAAGATTCACCGGCTGCCCCGTCATCAGGCTCAGCCCGAACTCAACCGCCGGCTTGAACAGCAGCACCAGCACGGTGGCGATCGCAAGCGAAGGGCCGTAGGGCATCGCCCGCCCCACGCCGCGGCTGAGCGAGAGGCTGTAGAAAGTCAGCAGGATGCCCACGAACGCTGCCCCGAAGAAGGCCAGCACGGCATCGACCCAGCCCACGCAGGCCCCCACCGCGGCCATCAGGTGTACGTCGCCCAGGCCCATGGCCTCCTTGCCGAAGCCCAGGCTGCCGAACAGCCGGATGGCCCATACCACGCCGCCACCCACAAGGTAGCCCAGGAGCGAGCCGCCCAGCACGTCCAGCCACAGCGGGCACAGGCCCTCGAACGAACCGGCCAGGACGAATCCGGCGATCGCGAGCACCATGGGCGGCGCCAGGAAGGCCATCTCCTTCACCATCTCGCGCCGGGCGTGCGGATAGGCAATCCACACCTCGGCATCGCTGGCCTCTTCGGACGCGTCCTGCGATCGTGCCGGCACGAGCAGCCGCAAGGGAACCCCGGCGAGCACCGGGCCGATGGCCGCCCCGATGCCCGCACCGATGCCCGGGGCGTAGCCCAACACCCCGGCCACGACGCCACCGGCAATGGCGCTGAGCAACACCAAAATCACGACGATCGCAGGGCCGCGCAGCCAGCCGGTCTGCGGTCGCCACTGGCCGGTTTCGGAGGCGTCCATCTCCTCGAGCGTCGGCAGCGGCGGCAGGCCCTGCTCCTTGCGGTGGGCTTCTTCCCATGCCTCGGCGTCGGCGAAGCTCCGGCGGATCAGGCCCAGCTTGACCAGCAGCAGCGACACGCCAAGGCCCACGACGCCGCCCACGCCCAGCCCGAGGCTCGCCCAGCCGTGCGAGGGAATCGCCCATCGCCAGGCCATCTCGCCGCCGGGCATGGGATACTCGAGGCCCTTGATGGTCATGAACACGCCGTAGCCGGTGTGGATGAGCACGCCCGCGAGCGTGGCGAACCACGGCAGGACCAGCGGAATCATGGTGGTCTTCAGGTCGGTCAGCGTCATCGCCAGCAGCGAACCGAGCAGCAGCAGCACGACGGCGAAAATCGGCGCCGATTGCGCCGGCACGCCGTTGTACCGGTCGACCGCCGCCCAATCGGGCCGCAGGGTCGCCAGGTCGAGCCCGAGCACCTCGAAGCCCGAGCTCGTCACGCTCATCGCGGGGATCAGGTACCACGCGATGTAGAAGACCGTAAAGAGGCTGGCCGCGAACAATTCGACGAGCGGATACTCGGGGGATATGGGCGTCCGGCAGTAGCGACACCGACCCCGCAGGATGACCCAGCCGAAGATCGGGATGTTGTCGTTCCAGCGCAGCCGGGTCTCGCACGCCGGGCAGCGCGAGGGCGGCGTGACCACCCCGATGCCACGAGGCAACCGATACGCCAGTACGTTGATGAGCGACCCCACGCACGCGCCGAAGGCGAACACGAACAGCAGGGTGGCCACTCGGGGCAGGATAATCAGCAGGTCTTGCACGCGTTCAGGGCTCCGGCAGGGCTATCGGCCAGATCGCTCGGCAGGGTCAATCGGCCTTGCTCGCCTGCCCGTCGGCTCCCTCGGCCTGGAGTTTGCCCGTCACGTCTTCGATCCGCTGCTCGGCGTCCTTCAGAAGGCTGCGGCACCGCGCCAGGAGCCGAATGCCCTTCTCGTACTCACCGATGGACCGCTCCAGCCCGCTCTGGCCGGTCTCGATCCGCTCGATGATGGCCTCGACCTCGGCCAGGGCCTCCTCAAAGCTCGGCTCGGGCCGGGACGCATCGGGTTTGGGCTTCTTCTCGGCCATGGACTTCAATCTCCCGGATCGCCAAACAGGCCCGGCTGGGGCGGTTCGCTCTTCTTCGTACGCCTGGACCCGGCAGGTCGGCTTGCCGGCGCTTGCCCGCCAACCGTCGAGCGTACCCGCCCGTCGGCAAGCGTGGTGACCAGTTCGTCTCCGGCCGACACCGCCGTCGCCGAGCGAACGAGCCGACCATCGCCAAGCGTGGTATAGGAATACCCCCGCGCGAGGACGGCCTGCGGCCCGACGGCTCGCAACTGACGCTCCTGGGCATCCAACGTCTGGCCCGCGGCGCGAAGGCGCTGCGCCACCGCGCGCTCCAGACGTTCGGCCACGTGATCCAGCCGCTGCGCTCGGCGAGAGAGCTCGGCGGCGGGCTTGTGCGCATCGAGGCGCGCATGCAGCCGTTCGAGCCGAAGCGTGGCGTGGTGCATCCTTGTGCGCAACCGGTCGGCCAGTCGATCGGCGGATCGCTCGAGCCGCCCGCGTGCATCGGCGGTCATGGTCGCCGGGTTCGCCATCGGCCGGCGACGGGCGAGGGCCTCGATTGCGCGCGCGGCCTCCGCCGTCCGGCGCAGCAGCGCGCCACGCATCCGGGCGTAGGCAAGGTCGACCTGCTCGAGCAGCGTGTCGCCATCGGGCGTCAGCCGCATCGCTGCCTGCGTAGGCGTCGCGGCCCGGACGTCGGCCACCAGTTCGGCGATCGTCGTATCGGTCTCGTGCCCGATGGCCGCCACCACCGGAACCGGGCACTTCAGGATCGCCTCGGCCAACGCTCGGTCGTTGAAGGCCCAAAGGTCTTCGGCCGACCCGCCGCCACGGGTGATGATGATCGCGTCCACGCCCATCTCCCGATGACGGCGAGAGAGGGCCACCAGCTTGGCGCGCAACTCGGCGGCGGCCGATTCACCCTGCACGCGCGCATCAACCAGGGCGACTTCCACGGCCGGGCAACGGCGACGCATCGTGTCCAGCACGTCCTGCAAGGCGGCCGAACTGCGGCTGGTGATGACAGCCACGCGGCGCGGGAACGTGGGAAGCGGCCGCTTGCGAACCTCGTCGAACCAGCCCAGCCCGCGCAACTCCTCGCAGAGCTGCTTGAACGCCAGATCCAGTGCGCCGGCCCCCACTGGCTGCGCGTTGGTACCGATGAACGAGAGCTTGCCCGCCTTGGCGTAGAACTCCAGGGACCCGGTGACGACGACCTCGAGCCCGTCGCGCAGCACGATTCGATGCTTGCGCACCACGTTGGCGAACAGCACGCACGAGATCACCGCCTCGCCGTCCTTGAGGTCGAAGTACAGGTGCGTGCGATCACGCAGCCCGCTGACCTCGCCCACGACACGAAGCGGGCTGGCCACCCCCCGCCGGATGGCCCCGTCGACCAGCGCCGCCAGCTCGCGCACCCGCATGGGCGCCTCGCCGCCAGACGCCGGACTGGATGGCTCCGGCTGGCGCGGGCGGGAGGCCATCTTGGATGGATCGAACAGCGGGCGCGTCATCCACAGATTATCGCACCCCAAAAAGGAAGGGCCCCACCACGCAGCAGGGCCCCCCAGGCAAAGAAGGAGAACGTTCTCGGACGAGATCAGTCGGCGGACGCGACCGTCGCCTCCTGCTCGGGTTCGGCAGAGGCACGCACCGTTGCCTCGTGGGCCTTCATGCGCTCCAACGCGGCGACCAGGCGGGCACGGTCAGACGCAGGCGCCTGCACGCGGAAACCCCCGCCTCCGCTGGCGCCTTCGGGCATGCGGATCGTCGCTCGGGGCACGATGGCGGCGCGGTCTGCGCCGACGCGCTCACCGGCATAAGAGGTCACCGCCGCGTTCTCGCGCAGCCACGCGAGCCTGGCTTCTTCCAGACGATCGGCCACGTACCGCTGGGCGCGGACGAAGCCGTTGGTCACGCGGGCGTAGTTGCGGATGGTTCCATCGACGCGAATCTCGAAGCGCGACGGGTCGTTCTGACGCTCGTGGGGGTTGATGACAAACCGCTGGAATGGCTCGAGCCGATCCATGGTCGGCACTTCGACGACGATCCGGGTCTCGCCCTGAGCGTCGCTGGAGGACGTGGCGGCTTCCACCGTGCGCACGTCGCTGACCGGGTGCAGGCCCTGGGCAAGGGCCGAGCCGGCCATCGCGCCACAAGCAAGCAATGCGATTGCAGTTCCGTTCTTCATATCTTCACTTCTCCCGCTCTGCCACCCTCCGGGCGGCGTGTGGGTCAGACCCCCTGCACAGGACTATTCAACCGCATAAACCAATCTGTTGCAAGGCTTTATGCATCGAGAGCCAAAAATGGTTCAAGCACACGCCCGGAGGACCCGCACAGCCTGACTTATCCGGACTTCCCGGCCGTCATGCCCGCATAGATCGACTCGACCGCGGCCACGTGGGCGGCTCCAACGTGAAAGCGCTCGATGGCTTCCAGGCCCTTGCCGCGGCGCTCCTCGGCCAGCCGCTTGTCTTCGAAGACGCGGCGGAGTTCTTCGGCCCATCGATCGGGATCACCCGGATCGAGTTGCGTGACCCCATAGTCCGGGCCGAGTTCGTCGATGATCGGATCCGTCACCGCCGCGACGAGGATGCCCTGGGCGTGGGCGTCGAGCACCATGCTTCGGTGTTCGTGCAGGGCCTCGGGCACAAGCAGCGCGTCGACACGCAGGGCTGGCTCGCGGTGGGCCTCGACCGAGGGCACGAAGCTCACGTGCTCGGCCATGGCCAGTCGCTCGACCACCGTCCGCAGGTGAGCATGATGGGCCGCGTCGGCATCAGCGAAGATGAGCGGGGGTTGATCGCCATCGAGCCGAACGCGCGAGAGCGCTTCCATCGCATGGGCCCAGCACTCGCGATCATGGCCCGTACCCGCCAGCAGGACGGCTGGACGATCGCCCGCGGCCATGGGCCGATCGGCACCCGAACTGGGCTCGGCATGGACGCCCCAGCGGACGAGCCTGAGGTGCCGGCTGTCGAGTTTGCGAAGGCAGCGACGTTCCAGGCCCGGGCTCGGGACGCTTGCGATGACGCGATCGTCAACGCTGTCCAGGTGTGCGCCGCCCAGCGCGTCGGCCAATGGCGCGCTGTAGACCTCCAGAACGAGCCCGGCCCCCAGCAGGCCTGCCGTTTCGAAGGCCAGGGGCCACGCCTGGGCGCCGAACACGTGAACGAGCGCGACGCCGTCGCTGCCGCTCGACTCGAGGGCCTGTTGCGCCAGGCTCCGCGCCCGGCGACCGAGCGGCGGCAGCGGGCCGTGGGGCGTGTAGCCGATGGCCTGGGAGAACACCCGCCCGTCGAGCAACTCGGGCAGCGTATCGGGCACGGCATGGAACACGCGCGTGCCGCCGGTAACCAGGCCGACCTCCAGCCGCGAGAGCAGATCGCGCTCGCGCGAGGCGAAGTCTTCGTCGGCCAGGATCATGACGGCGGGCATGGCGCCTCGCTTGGTTGATGCAAGGGCGCTCAAACGCTGGCAACGGCCTCACGCTTAGCGCGATAGTTCAGGTCCGGCGGGCGGCTCTCGTGGTCGCTGACGGCACGCGTCCGCCACACGCCGACCCAGTGGCCCTTCTCGACTTCCTGGAGGTAGTAATCGCCGGCGGGTTCGTCCTTGGCGGCAAGGTCTGCCGGCGGCTTGTGCCAGGGCCACCACGGGCGCACGCCCTGGTCGGCTCCGGGCAGGCGCTTGAACTGGGCCTCGTCTTCGACGACCTCCTTGATGGTCACCAGGCGATCGAGCCGGCTGCCGATCTTGGGAATGCTCGCCAGCAGCCCGCGCGTGTAGGGGTGCATGGGGTTGTCGAAGACGTCGAACACGGTGCCGTACTCGACTACGCGCCCGGCGTACATGACGCATACCACGTCGGCGTTCTCGGCCACCACGCCCAGGTCGTGGGTGATGAGCATGACGGCCATGTCCATCTCGTCCTTGAGCGACGAGAGCAACTCGAGGATCTGAGCCTGGATGGTCACGTCCAACGCGGTGGTCGGCTCGTCGGCCAGCAACAGTCGCGGACGACAGGCCAGGGCCATCGCGATCATCACGCGCTGACGCATGCCACCACTGAACTGGTGGGGATAGGCCTTGATGCGCTTCTCGACGTCGGGGATGCCCACCGATCGCATGGCTTCCAGGGCGATGTCACGGGCCTTGCTCGCGCTGACGCTCTGGTGTAACAGGATGGCTTCCATGATCTGATCGCCCACGGTGTACACCGGGTTGAGGCTGGTCATGGGCTCCTGGAAGATCATGGCGATGTCGTTGCCGCGGATCTCACGCATCTCCTTTTCGCTCTGGCGGAGCAGGTCGATGGTGTTGCCGTCCTCGGTTCGGAACTGGATCTGACCGCGATCGAAGCGGCCGGGCGGACGGGGCACGAGTTGCATGGAACTCATCGCCGTCACGCTCTTTCCGCAGCCGCTCTCTCCCACCACGGCGAGCGTCTGGCGCGGGTAGATGGTCATGCGCACCCCGTCGACGGCCTGGATGCGCGGACCATTCCCATTGTCGAACGAGACGGCAAGATCACGCACCTGGATCAGTGGCTTGGCGTTGGGATCAACGTCGCCGGCCTTGGTGCTCTTGAGTGTGGTCGCGTCGGTCAAGTCGGGACTCCGTAGTCGTCTGGCTCGTTCTTCGTCCGGGGGTGTGGCGTCGGCACCGTGATCACACGCGGGCCTTCTTGAGCTTGGGATCGATGGCGTCGCGGAGCGCCTCGCCGATGAGGTTGTAGCTCAGCACGGTCAGGAAGATGGCAAAACCGGGGAAGATGGCCAGCCACCACATGAACTTGCCAACCTGGTTATTCGCGTCGCTCAGCAGTCGGCCCCAGCTTGCCTGGTTTGCAGGCCCCAGGCCCAGGTAGCTCAGCACGGCCTCGGCAAGGATTGCCGCCGCGATGGCGAATGATGCATCCACCAGCACGGGCGTTACGCCATTGGGCAGCATGTGCTTGAACAGCACGCTGCGAAGCGGCAGGCCGACCGAGCGGGCCGACTGGACGAAGTCCTGATTTCGAAGCTTGTAGAACTCGGCGCGAATGAAGCGTGCGCTGCCCGTCCACGTGACGCACCCGATGATGGCCATCATGACGTAGGTATTGCGGGGCAGCACGGCGGCGGCGACGATCAGCAGGAACAGCAGCGGGATGGCCATGAAGACCTCCACCACGCGGTAGAGCAGCATGTCGACCCATCCGCCGAAGTAGCCCATGAGCGCGCCCACCGTCACGCCGATGACCACCGCGATGGCCGTCGAGACCAGCCCGATAGAAATCGACAGCCGGCAGGCGTGAAGCAACTGGCTGAGCATGTCCTGCCCGCCCGAATCGGTGCCGAGCACGTACGCTGGCCCGGGCAGCGACTCGAGCAGATCGATCGCGCCCGCCACGTCCAGATCGGGATCTGCCGCCGCTGCCTCGGCCACGACGGCGAAGGCCACATCGGGATCGGTCGGCAGCGTGTCGGCCGCGTAGCCGAGTTGGTCCTCGATGGCAGCGAGCACTTCGGCGTCCAGCGGCATCTCTTCCACCGGCGTGCCCGTGCTGCGCGATCGATCGCTGAGCGCGACGTCTTCCAGACCCTTGAGCACCTGTGAATACACGGTGCTGCCCGGCGGCAGGAGGTCGACGGCCGTCCCGCCCTGGTTGGGCGACCACGGGATGATCGTGTAGATCGCGCTGATGCGGCCCTGGGTCTCCTGGGCGACGTAGCGGAAGTTGGGCAGCGGCGTGGACCAGCGGACCGCCATCAGCCCGAACATCACGAGCCCCACCAGCAAGGCGACGCCCGCACGGTTGCGCAGCTTGTTCAGGGGGTGGGCCACGATGAAGAGCCCGCCGATGACCGCGGCGATGATGAGCGAGGCGATGGTCTCGAAGTACGGCTGGCGCTCGAAGGCACGCAGCCACGGGGCCGCGTCGCGGTTGGCCGCCTGCCCGCTCACGATCGAGTGCACCAGCATGGTCAGCCCGGCCTGCAGCGAAACGGTCAGCAGCACCTTCGCGCGATCGCCACGCGAGCCCCACCAACGAGGCACGAGCAACACCAGCCCCACCATCGCACCAACCAGCAGCGTGAGATCGACCACCGTGAGGTAGCGCAGCAAGGGGCTCCGCACCGGCGCCTGCTCGTCGATGCCCGCGGCGATGCCAACGAGCGAACCGATCGCAACGAGCCAGAGCACCGGCGTGGTGGCGATGCGCGCCCGCCGCGAAAGGTCGAACGCGCCGGCCGCCCAGACGAGACCACCAGTGGCCGCAAGGTCCACGATGATCTGGAAGGCGAAGCTGGTGGCTTGCCCGTCCTGGGGTCGGCCCAGCAGGAACTGCGCGAAGCCATAGAGCGCCGAGCCGAGTTCTTCCTCGCTCTTGCCGATGAAGAACTGGGCGAACACCCGCAACGCAAACACGCCCGTCACCAGCAAGGCAAGACCGGCCAGCGCAGGCATGGGCAATCGACGAGGCGCGAGTATCCATGCGGCCGACCAGATCAGGGTGAACAGGATCAAGCGGACGCCATCGAAGCTGGTGATGGCAGGGCCGAGATCACCCAGTAGCTTGGCCAGCGGGTTCACGTCCGGCTGGGCGACCATCAGGATCGGATGTCCATTGGCCACCAGCGGCGCAAAGACGGCGAAGAATGCGATCATCGCCACCCATGCGATGCCGATGACCGCGCCCGGACGCTTGAAGACCTGCTTCCAGGCCTCGGTCCAGAAGCCTTCGGCCGGCCGATGCCCGATGCCCTGCATCAGGTGCACGCCGGTGACCGAGGTCAGCTCCTGCTCGCCCTCGAAGTCGCCGGGGGCGCGCATGTCCTTGCCCGGATCGTCCATGGGCCCGGGCACGCCGCCGGCCTCGCTCGATGTGGTCGGTTCGTTCTTCATCAGTCGTAGGAGATCCGTGGGTCTGCAAGGGCATACAGGATGTCGGCAAGCAGCAGCGCCAGCATGTTCACCAGGCCGACGATCAGGGCGTTGGCCATGAGCAACTCGCGATCACGCAGCCCGATGGCGTCGATGATCAGGCTGCCCATGCCCGGCACGCTGAAGATGCGCTCGATGACGACCGAACCGCCCAGCATGGCCGGGAAGATCGAGACGAACATCGTGATGATCGGAAGCAAGCTGTTGCGGAACACGTGGCGGAAGACCACGTCCTTGTGCGAGACGCCCTTGGCCTTGGCCGTGCGCACGTAGTCGGCGTTGAAGTTCTCCAGCATCGCTGCGCGAGTCTGCTTGCTCAAGATCGCAAAGCCGGTGTACACCAGGCACGCCACGGGCAGCACCAGGTGCCACAGCGTGTCGAGGATGTAGCCCCGCTGCCAGCGCCCTTCGACCACCTGGGGCAGCATGGTCATCGACTCGGCCTCGGGCGAGTGCAGCCCGGTGACGGGGAACCAGCCCAGCCAGTCCTTGCTTGCCAGAAAGCCCACCGCCAGCACGCCCGCCCACACGACCGGGATCGACC
Organism: Phycisphaerales bacterium; assembly: GCA_040221175.1. Taxonomy (NCBI): domain Bacteria; kingdom Pseudomonadati; phylum Planctomycetota; class Phycisphaerae; order Phycisphaerales; species Phycisphaerales bacterium. Next base: position 90,048 of record JAVJVK010000013.1, on the reverse strand, counting down.
ACAGGGCCACGTAGAAGGCTCCCAGGCCCACGTCGACCAGCGAGCCCTGCCGGCTGGCGGCCAGCACGCCCGAAGGAATGGCAACGAAATAGATGATCGGCACCGCGATCAGGTTCAGCATCAGCGTGACCGGGAGCGCCTCCCAGATCAGCGTCGATACGGGGCGCGAACGCGAGAAGCTCATGCCCAGGTCGGGAGCGGCAAGCGACACGGTGCCGGGGATGATCGGCACGCCGGCCTGCCGGAACAGCTTGGCGTCGAACACCGCCTGCGAGCGCGCCGTCGCGTTCAACAGGAGCTCGTAGTCGCGCAGCATGTCGGCGGCGCGAGCCTCGGCCGTTGCCCAGAGCGCTTCGTCGGCCGACGCGAACGCGCTCTTACCGATGCGCTTTGCGGGTCCGGGCTTGATCTGTCCGCGATCCTTGACGGCTTCGGGGTGGTCGATGGCCTTGGCCAGATCGCCCATGGCGATCTCGAACCGCGTGCGCGATCCCAGGTACGCCGCACGCACCTGGGCGTAGTTGCCTGCCGCTCGGCGATAGATCTGGGCGCGGGCCTCGGCATCGTCCGGAGGGACGACCTCTGCGGCGGGCTCGGCTTCGGGCAAGTCTTCGGCAAACCACTGCCACAGGGGCGGCGCATCGATCTTCTTGGGCTCGGAGAATCGCTCGCCGCTCGGCGTGAACTGGTCGCGGGCGCCGAACTTGATCGGGCTGACCCGGCCAAGCCACCGCACGTATTGGACGAGATACGGCGCATCGAGCCCGTATCGATCTTCGAGGTATGCCCGCTGCTGGGCGACGCTACCGGAGTCCATCTGTCCGCCGCCCGAAACCTGAAGGGCGGCGCCGACGCCGCCGGGGCTCATGGCCACGAGAAGGAAGATCAGCAGGGTCATGCCGATCACCGTGGGGATCATGAGGAACAGGCGTCGGATGATGTAAGTGGTCATACGCGGTGGCGCTCGTGAACGAGGAAATGGATCGCGGCGCGAGCCGGGGCGCGAACGCCTCGGGCGACGTCAGTTCTGCGTGGGCTGGCTCTCGCGGCCGACCCAGAACTCGGCGTACTGCAGGCCCGAGTTGTACTCCTGGATGTTGCCCGACCGCTTGGTCGTGAAGCGAATCCAGGGGATCTCGTTCATGAACGTGTACGGCTGCTCTTCGTGATAGACCGAGTGCAGCTCGTGCCAGACCTTCATGCGTTCATCGAAGTCCAGCGTCTGACGTCCCTTCTCGATGAGCGTGTCGGCCTCGGGGCTGTTCCACTGGATGAAGTTGTCGCCCTGGTTCTCGATGTTGTCCGAGTGCCAGATCTGGTAGGGGTCGCTCTCGGGCGCCGAGGCCGACCACGCGAAGGTGATGGCGTCGAAGTCGCGGCGGTTGAGGATGTCAACGAGCACCGACCAGTCGATGGTGCGCAGCTGCATGTCGATGCCGTAACGCGCAAAGTCGGCCTTCATGAAGTTGGCCATCTGGAGCGTCGAGTCGGACCCGTTGGAGAAGGTGAACTCGAAGGTGAAGGGGTTGCCATCTTCGTCCTCGAGCATGCCGTCGCCGTCGCGGTCCTCCCATCCGGCCTCGGCCAGGAGCGCGAGCCCGGCGTCGGGGTCGTGCGGCCACGGCTCGATCTCGGGATTCGACTGCGGCGTGGAGCTGAGGAACGGGCCCGTGGCCGGACGCACGAGGTTCTTGGAGATGTCACGACGGATGCGATCGCGGTCGATCATCATCGTCATGGCCTTGCGGACGCGGGCATCGTGGAAGGGGGTCAGCTTCTGGCCGTTGCGTGGGCCGCACTGCCAGGCGATGAAGGAGTAGCCACCGCGCATGTTGTACCAGATGCGGGGATCGTGCTGCTCCAGGAATCGCTGATCGGCACGCTGCTCGACGAACTGCTGGGCGTTGGGACGCATCATGTCGCCGCGGCCGCTGTTGTAGGCGATGAGCTTGGTGGTGTAATCGCTGATGACCGTGATGCGGTAGCTGTCCAGGGCGGGCTTGGGGCCCCAGTACTGCTCGTTGCGCACCAGAACGATGTCGCTGGGCGGGCTCCACTGCGAATCGGGCGAGACCGTCGCGAAGCGGAACGGACCCGAGCCGATCGTCAAGGCCGTGCTCTGGTTATACCGCGTGGGACTGGCGATCCATTCCTGATAGATGTGCTTGGGCAGGATCTTGAAGCCCATCGCCTGGTCGAGGTTATCGAACCGGGGCGTCTTGAAGGTAAACTCGACCACGCGACTGGTCTCGGGATCGCCGATGACCTCGATGTCTTCGATCGAGTTGTACACGCTGCGGAAGCGTTCGGCCTCGATCTGCATGTTGAAGAGCAGATCCTGATACGTCCAGCGGACGTCTTCGGCCAGCACGGGCGAGCCGTCGCTGTAGCGGGCCTCGTCGCGAATCTTGACGCGCAGCCACGTGCCGTCCTCGGGGTACTGCCATGCCTCGGCCAGCAAGCCGCGCATCTTCAGCGTCTTGGGGTCATACCAGCCCAGGCTCTCGCAGACCAGGTCCACCACGCGACGGCCGTAGACGTCGGCGTAGGTGTACGGCGTGAGCTTGGGCGGCTGGCCCTCGTAGATCTCGGTGAACTCGCCCCCGGGGGTGAAGCCTTCGTCGTCGCGCGGGTCGCTGGTGAAGGTCCAGGGCTCGCTGACGGTGACCTCGACGCCTTCCCGGGCCCAGTCGGTACTGGCCGGAGCGGTATCGGTGGTCACCGGTTGGCCGCCGGGCATGGGAGCGCCCTGGCCGGCGACGACGACCGGGCGGCGGGTGATCTCGGTCTCCAGCCGGACGATCTGCTTCTCGAGGGCTTCGAGTTTGGCGTTGGCCTCGACGGTCTTGTCCCAGCGGCGGTCATCCTGATAGATGGCCACCCAGACGCTGACGAACAGCCCCAGGATGAGCGCGATGACGATCAGGTCCTTCAGACCGAAATTGTTCTGCATAATCCAAACCTCGGCGGGTCTTTGACCCCAGCAGGCGTGTTCGGCTCTCGAGTGGGCGCAGTGATAAAGAGCCACCAGCACCCATCGCTAGTGTAGCGTGCAGGGATTATGAAGCCCGAGGCCCATCGCGGCACTTGCGCGGCCTAGCCGACCCTCAAACAGAACACGGGCCCACACGCCGCGAATGCGGCGTACGAGCCCGACAGGGGGAACCCGATGGGTCGCGATCAGGCGGCGCGGGGGCCGTCGTCGTCGCCGTCCAGATCGAACCGGTCGATCAGGTCGCGGAGGTTGTCAAGCCGGCGCTGGGTCTGCTCCAGAGCCTTGTTGACCTGTGCGACCGAATCGCCGGCCGGACCCACCGACAGCCGCAGCGGGCTGTCCGGCGCCGGCGGCGTCTTGGCGCGTTTGCCTTTGGGCGACGGACCTTCGGGCGGGGTTGTATCGGTATACGTAAGCATCGCTATGGCATCGGCTTAGCCACACGATGTCTTTGCGCCGATCGCCGCGAATCGGCGCGCGAAACACGGTTTGGGCCGCTCCAATCGGCATGCGCGATGCGGAATGACGTTCGGACGTTGTTATTGGGCCCTGGCGGCCCGGCGCTCTGCTTTGCTGCGGATCTTGGGCTCGGTTCCTGCCGCAATGCGGCTGAGATTGCCCCGGTGGCGGACTACCACGAGCAGCGCAAGCAGCGTGGCGATTGCAAGCATCGGATAGACCGCCGGCCGCAAACCACCATGGACGAACGCCGGGACCAAGGCCGCCCAGATGGGAACGCTTGCGGCGGCGCAGACCGACGCGAGACCGACGTATCGCGACATCTTCAGGACGATGAGCCAGACCAGCAATCCGCCGACGACGGCGACGGAAAGCACCCAGAACACGCCCAGCAGGGCGCCGAGCCCCGTCGCGACCCCCTTGCCGCCCCGGAAACCCAGATAAGGCGAGAACATGTGTCCCAGCACGGTGGCAACCGGCGTGAGCAGCCAGAGCCATACGTCGGCGGACGGCGCGTCGAGATCGGCCAGCGTGCCGAGCGCAAGCCCCGCGGCAAGGGTCGGCAGCAGGCCCTTGAGCACGTCGAGCGTGAAGCACAGGTTGCCCGGCCCACGTCCGAGAACTCGCTTCACGTTGGTGGCCCCGATATTGCCCGAGCCGGCCTTGAAGATGTCCACGCCCTTGGCACGGGCGATGAGGTAGCCGAAGGGGATGGCCCCGATCAGGTAGGCTGCGGCGGCAAGGACGAGGGCAAGGAACACGGGGCGAGGGTATGGAGCCGGTTTGGTGCAAGAAGCGTTGGCGGAACGGCCGGTTTGGGGTAGGCTATTGGTTCAGGCCTACTTATCTAGAGGAGGGGGCGAGATGGATACGCGGATCTGCATGGCGGCGGTGCTTGGCCTCGGATGTGTGGCGGTGGCCCAAGAGACGGTCTCGATCGACCTGGCAGGCGTCCGGCTTGAGGACGGGCGCGACGTGTCGCGGAGCAGTGCTCCGGACACGATCACTCCGGCCACGCGGTACCGCTACGAGGTTTCGGGCATGGTGCAGGGCAGCGGCGTCGTGCTGGGCTCGCTGTTTCCCGATCCCACGCCTCTGGCCGACGCACTCGAGCAGCTCTCGCCCGGGTCTTCGGACTTCCTGACCGGGGAGGTCGACAACCTCGCCGGCACGCATCCGTTTCAGGTGCTCGGCGAGACGTTCATGGGCGAGGAGACGCTGGCGGGCATCACCGTGCGTTTCGCGGCGACGTTCGACGCGGGCATCGGCGCCGACGACGTGGCGTTCTTCAACATTCGCGACGTCACGCTCTCGCCGAGCTTCCTCGTGGGCTCGCTCACGTTTACCGAGGGCACGGCGTTCATCGAGCGCGTCGAGATCGACTGCCGGGCGGACATCGACGGCGATGGCAGCCTGACGATCTTCGACTTCCTTGCGTTCCAGAACGCTTTCGACATGGGCGACCCGATCGCGGACTTCGATGGCGATGGATCGCTGACGCTGTTTGATTTCCTGGCGTTCCAGAACGAATTTGCGGTGGGCTGCGGCTAAGACGGTTCACCGCCACGACGGGAGACGGCATGATCTCGAGCATGCTCGAGCGAATCCTCGCAGCGCCGTCGGTGCACGTCGGCGTCGCTCGGGGGCTGGTCTTCGTGGCGGTCGCGATCATCGTGTTCGCGCTGTTTGATCGCCTTGCGCGGGCCGCGGTGGGCGCGCGCCGGCGGCACTGTCCCAAGTGCCGCTACTCGCTCGATGGGTTGGCGGTCGACGATGATCGCTTCCTGTGCCCCGAGTGCGGCTTCCGCAGCACGCCCACGCGGACGGGCCGGTTCGAGCGGTATGACTGGCAGCCGCGAAAGCGACTGCTGTTCCTCGGCGTGGTGGTGTTGCTGGCGTCCACGTTCACGTGGTGGTGGTTCGAGCGGCCGGCACCGGGGCCCGCGCAGCCGCAGGCTGCCCGGCACCTTCCGCCGGCGCCCTATCCCCCGCCACCGCCCAGGCTGCCGGGATCAAACTAGCACGTCCGCCGCCGCTCAGTATGGATTGATGGGCGTGAAGGGCAGGACGATCGAGACGAGGATGAGCACGATGATGACCCACTCAAGGGTTTCGAGACGGCGCGTGCCGGCGACGCCTTCCATCTTGTCGTAGAGGTTGTCGGTGGCCTCGAGCTTGCGGCGGACGCTGGCGTGCCAGGCGGGCAGGTCGAGCCTGCTTGCGGCCACGCGGTAGAGGCGGGCCAGGTACTGGTTGCCCAGGAGCTTGATGGCGTTGTTGACGCCCTCGAACATGACGGCGGCGTCGGTGTGGGCGGCGGCGACGCGGCCCAGGATGCGGCCGGTGGCAAAGCCCGGCCAGATGCGACGCTTGATGAGGTCGTTGAGGGTTTCGTCGGCGTGGTCGAGGATGGCGTCGAGCTCCTGGTCGAGCACGCGGAGCTCGAGCAGCTCGACGTTGGCGTGCTGGAGGACGGCGATGACGTCCTGGGGCTCCTTGTCGAAGAGCACCGCGGCGTTCCAGTCGATGATGGCCAGGTCGTTGTCCGTGTAGGCGATGCGGCCCGAGAGCGTTCGCTCGGCCTGTTCGTGCGAGACGGGTTCACGCTCGGCCTCCAACGCCATGGCCAGCGTTGCCTGGAAGTCCCTGGCCAATTCCTGGGGGTTGGCGTCGGCGGGCCACTGCTCGATGGAAAGGACGGTGTAGTCCTCGACGGCCTCGTGGAGCTTGGGGCGGACGACGGCCGAGCCGATGGCCTCGATGATGCGCTCAAGATGGGCCCTGGCATCGGCCTCGAGAGCCGCGTTGTCGTGCAGGGCGCAGGCCAGGGCCGGGAGCTGGTCGAGCGAGGTGGGCAGCGGGGTCCGGTAGGTCAACAGGGCGGCGCCGAAGTCGTAGAGCAGCAGTTCCACGCTGGCATCGGTCATCGGCGCCGACGGGCCATCGGCCAGGGGAATCTGGTTTCCCGAGAGCACGAGCATCAACGGCGGCGGGCTGTAGTCGAACCAGACCGGGGCCGGACGGCGTGCGCGGACGACGCGGCGGCGGGTGGCTTCCTGCACCCAGGGCTCGGCCCTGTCCAGGTCGACCTGGAAGCCGATGTCGAAGGCGAGCATGGTCCAGGCCCAGCCGGCGATGTCGACCGAGCCGCCTTGGGGCGAGGGATTGGGTTGCGTATCTGGCATGGGAATCCACGAGGCTGGAAATAGCGCGGCTGCTGTTGACGATATACACTATCGACACCTCGCCGGGCGCGGCCACGCACATCGCGTCGGCCCGCCGAATAGCCCGGCTCGTGGGTGGGGATCGGTGCATCCGTGGAACAACCCGAATCTGGCGCGCCCGCACACTCGCGGCAGCTGGACATCGACATGCTTCCCCAACCGGACGACGAAACGTGCGGGCCGACCTGCCTGCACGCGGTGTATCGGTATTGGGGCGACCAGCGGCCGCTTGGCTCGGTGATCGAGTCGGTGCGTTCGTTGAACAACGCCGGGGCCGGTCGCGGCACGCTGGCGGTCATGCTGGGCGTGCACGCGCTGGCCCAGGGATACTCGGCCTCGCTGTACACGTTCAATCTTCAGATGTTCGATCCCACGTGGTTCGACGCTCTAGGCCAAGCGGACCCGCGGCTGCTCGGCGAGAAGCTTGCGGCCCAGGTGGCCGCCAAGAGCTACGAAGACATGCGCTTTCCGGTGGCGACCGAAAGCTACCAGGAGTTCGTTCGGCTTGGCGGTCAGATCCTGTTCAACGACCTGACGAGCGAGTTGGTGTCGGGGTTCATTAGTTCTGGCCGACCGGTGTTGACCGGGCTCAGTGCGACGTACCTGTACAAGTGTGCGCGCGAGTATGGGCCCAATGACGATTACGATGACGTTCGCGGCGAGCCATCGGGGCACTTCGTGGTGCTCCATGGCTACGACGAAACCGCTCGAATGGTGCGCGTGGCCGACCCGCTTGCCGACAACCCGGGCTTCGAGGTCCAGGGCTATGAGATTCCGCTTGCCCGCCTGGTGCCGGCCATCATGCTGGGCGTGCTGACGTACGACGCCAACTTGCTCGTCATCGAACCGAAGAAAACCGTCTCGGAGGCCAACGGCCAAACGTCATGAAACCCTTGTTGATCGTTGACTCGCCCAAGCGCTTCCCGATGGACGTGCCCGGCGCGGAGACTGTTTCCGCGTACCGGTATCTCACCGACCCGCAACTGGCGCACGGTCGCGGGCGCAAGGTGTTCAACCTGTGCCGGAGCCTTCGCTACCAGGCGTCGGGCTATTACGTCTCGCTGCTGGCCGAGGCACGCGGGCATCGGTGCCTGCCGTCGGTTGCGGCCATTCAGGACATCCGGCTCGCTGCGGTGGTCAGACTTGCGGGCGACGACCTTGACGAGTTGATCCAGAAGAGCCTGCGGCGCATCAAGAGCGAAGCCTTCGAGCTGAGCGTGTACTTTGGCCACAACATGGCCGAGGGTCACGAGTCGCTGGCGCTGGCGTTGTTCAACGCTTTTCCGGCGCCGTTGCTGCGGGCACGCTTCGAGCACAATGGGCACTGGCGGCTTGCATCGGTCCGCGTGATCGGCCTGGCGGACGTTCCCGAAAGCCATCGTTCGTTCGTGGTGCAGCAAGCCGAGCGGTACCTGCGTCGAGCCCCGCGGAAGGCCAAGGAGTCTCCGGCGGCTCGATTCGACCTTGCCATCCTGCACGATCCCGACGATCCGATGCCGCCCAGCGACAAGAGGGCGCTCTCGCGATTCATCGAGGCGGGCGAGAAGATGGGCATCCGCTGCGATCTGATCGACAAGTCGGCCGCGGGTCGGATCGCCGAATACGACGCGCTGTTCATCCGCGACACGACGTACGTGGACCACTACACGTATCGCATGAGCCGGCGGGCAGCGGCCGAGGGCATGGTGGTCATCGACGATCCGCAGTCGATCGTGCGGTGCACGAACAAGGTGTTCCTGGCCGAGACGCTCGGCAGGCACAAGCTGGCGGCGCCCCGCACGCTTGTGTTGACGCGCGACAACGCGGTGGAGGGACTTCGGTCGCTGGGTTTTCCGTGCGTGCTGAAGCAGCCGGACAGTTCATTCTCGGCCGGCGTGTCTCGCGTCGACGGCGAGGAAGGCCTCGATGCCGTCCTTGATGCGCAGTTCGAGCACACCGACCTGATCGTGGCGCAGGAGTATCTGCCCACGGACTTCGACTGGCGCATCGGCGTGCTGGCGGGGCGGCCGTTGTTTGCGTGCCGATACGGAATGGCGCCCGGGCACTGGCAGATCGTCAACCACAAGACCAGGGGCAAGTCGAACGCCAAGTATGGCGACTGGCAGACCATGCCCGTGGAAGAGGCGCCCAACGACGTGGTGAAGCTGGCGGTGAAGGCTGCGGCGCTCATGGGCAACGGGCTGTATGGCGTGGACCTGAAGGAAGTGAACGGCAAGCCGATCGTGATCGAGGTGAACGACAACCCGAACATTGATTCGGGCGTGGAGGATCAGGTGCTGGGCATGGAGCTGTATCGCCGGATCATGGAGCACTTCTTCTGGGAGCTCGAAGCCCGATGAGTAGCGCGGTCCAAGCGTGGCGGAACTCGATTGGCCTGTTCGGCGCGTACGGCGTCGAACTGGAGTACATGATCGTCGATGCCCAGACGCTCGACGTGCGGCCGGTGGCCGACGAGCTCTTTGCCATGATGAACGACGGCGACCAGAGCGTGGGCGAAGCCGAGCCCGACGGGCCCGACGGCCCGGTGAGCTGGTCGAACGAACTGGTGCTGCACGTGCTGGAGCTGAAGACGCAGAAGCCCGCACCGTCGCTCGATGGTCTGGCAGGGCATTTTCAGCGGCACGTTGGCATCGCAAACGAAAGGCTGGCACAAATGGGCTGCCGGCTGCTGCCCACGGGCGCGCACCCCTGGATGGATCCACTGAAAGACACCAGGCTGTGGCCCCATGAGTACACCGAGGTCTACAAGGCCTACGACGCCATCTTCAACTGCCAGGGGCACGGCTGGAGCAACCTGCAGAGCACGCACCTGAACCTGCCCTTCGGCAACGACGAGGAGTTCGGGCGCTTGCATGCGGCGCTGCGGCTCGTGCTGCCACTGGTGCCTGCGATCGCGGCCAGTTCGCCCATCCTCGAAGGCCGGTGGAGCCCCGTGGCCGACCAGCGGCTGGAGTACTACCGCAACAACTCCAAGCGCGTGCCGCTCATGGCCGCCAAGGTTGTGCCCGAGCCGGTGTACACGCGTGAGGGCTATGAGCGCGACATCCTGGGAAAGCTGTACGACCAGCTCGCGCCGCTGGACCCCTCCGGCGTGCTGCGGCACGAGTTCGCCAATGCGCGCGGCGCGATGGCGCGCTTCGACCGCGGCGCCATCGAGCTGCGATTGCTGGACATCCAGGAGTGCCCCGCGGCCGATTTGGCCGTCGTTCGGCTGGTGAGCGAACTGGTGCGGGCGCACGTGGAAGAGCGGTGGATGCCCTACGAACAGCAGAAGAAGGTCTCGACCGACGCGCTGTACGACGTGCTGCTGGAGACCATCCGCACGGCCGAGCGCACGCGCATCCGCGAGCGATCGCTGCTGGACGCCCACGGCGTCGGCGGCTCGCTGGTGTGGGCCAAGGACCTGTGGCAGCGGCTGGCCGAGCAGGTGATGCCCGAAGGCCACGAGGACACGGCGGTGATGGGCCGCCTGCTCAACGCCGGCACCCTGTCCAAACGCATCGGCGGGGCGATCAAGCGATATCCGACGCGAAACGAGCTGCGTGAGGTGTACCGCGAACTGGCCGACTGTCTCCGGGATGGGACGCTGTTCCGTGCGTGACGAACCCACGTGGGCGCCCGAGGTGGTGGTCCTGTCCTGCGAGCATGGCGGGCACGACGTACCCCCGGCATATGCATACCTGTTCAAGGGGGCCGACGACGTGCTGGCCAGCCACCGCGGGTGGGACATCGGCGCCCTGGGCGTGGCCCAGCGGATGGCGTGCGTCACGAGCTGGCCGCTGGTGGCGTGCACGTTCACACGATTGCTCGTGGAGCCCAACCGCTCGCCCGACTCGGGCACGCTCTTCAGCAGGTACACGCAGGGGCTGGATGACGCGACCAAGGCGATCATCACACGCGACTATTACGAGCGCCACCGCGGCAGCGTCGAACGGGTGGTGGGCGACGCCATTGGCGCGGGCCGGCGGGTGCTGCACGTGGGCGTGCATTCATGCACGGACGAACTCGACGGCCGCGTGCGGGAGCTGGAAGTTTCGCTGCTGTTCGACCCGGATCGCGAAAGCGAGGCCGAGATCTGCCAGGCGTGGAACACCGAGCTTGCGATGCTCGAGCCCGCGTGGCGGCTGCCGTTCAACGAGCCGTACAAGGGCACCGACGACGGGCTGACGACGTGGCTGCGCGGGAAGTTCCCCGGGGACTACTACGCGGGCGCCGAGGTTGAGGTGCGTCAGGGCCTGATCGCCGGCATGAACGCCCGGCGGCACGTGGGCGACGTGCTGGTTCGGGCGCTGTCTGCGGTGCTCGCCCCTTCCGTCAAGCCGGCGATCGGCTGAGCGTTCCGGGCGTAGACTGGGCCATGATCCACCCCGCCCCGACCACCAAGATCGCCCCCGGGCTTGCCCGCGCGACGTTTCGCGAGGCCGTGGCCGCTACGGCCACCCGGCCGGCCCACGTCCGCCTTGGCTTTGCCAACACCAGCTACGACCTGCACCTGCTGCCGACGGCGCCGGTGAAGGCCGAGCCGGGCGACAAGGTCTTCGGCACGATCCAGGCCCGGGCGCGTCGGGTCGATCCGGTGCCCAGCGGGGGCCTGTACGTTGAGCCGGTCATCGGCCGGCCGCGGCGGGTGCAGGGGCGCATCGTGGGGCACGCGGCCGACACGATCATCGTCGACGCGGGCGTGCCGTTCCACTGCACGCTGACCGACGAACGCCAGCACGCCAGCGACTTCAAGGTGGGCGACATGGTGACCTTCGCCGTGCTCGACGGCGCGAGCTTTACGCCCAAGGCCGACGCCTGAGGCCCGGCCCCGTACTGGCGTACGGGGCGTGAAGGGGGAAGCGGCCCATGCGCGACACGCCCGGCGAGGACCGACCGAATCTCGACCCACCCCCGGGGCCCCTTCCCGAGAGAGGGCAGGCGATCCCGCCGAACCTGCCCGGCGAGATCACCGAGGCCGCCAACGCGCCCGTGCACGCCGACGCGAAGTCGGTGCCCGCGATGGCGGCGCCACCGGTGGAGCGTGACAACCCCCTCACGCGTTCGTGGGCGGGCATGCTGGGCATGGGTTTCTTGGCCGTCACGCTGCTGGTGTGCCTGCTTGGCCTGTTCTGGACGCTCAACCCGGCGTCACCGAGTTACCCTGGCGTGAGCGAGGGCTCGAGCGTGGCGCGGTACAACGCGGGCAGCGCCGAGTACGGGCGATTGCCGCCGTGGTGGGCCGTGGGCGAAGAGAGTGCGCTCAAGCTCAACGCGCTGGTGCCGGCCGAGGCGGTCGACCAGGTTGCGGCCGAATTCAGCGTGACCGAGCGCGAGGCCCGGCAGGCAACCGAGGGGGAACTGGCCGACGCCATGGCCGAGCACTGGGTCTACGACGGCAACCGCGTGTCGATGATCCTGGGCACCGACGTGCTGGGGCGCAGCCTGTTGTACCGCGTGATGACCGGCGGGGGGATCTCGCTTGGGATCGGCCTGAGCGCCGCCCTCATCAGCGTGTTCATCGGGACCTTGTACGGCGCGATCTCGGGCTACGCGGGCGGCAAGACCGACGCGGCGATGATGCGCGTGGTCGACGTGCTCTTCGGCCTGCCGTACATCCTGCTGGTCGTGCTGCTGGCGGTCGCCAGCGACGCGGCGATCGACGAGTACGTCAACCAGCAGAAGGCGCGCACGGCCTGGACCGATGCGCGCGAGCTGGACGTGCTGGGCCAGAACGCCAGCGAGCGCGACGTCAGCACGTGGCGGGCCGAGCCGTTCGAGGCCGGCTCGCCGCTGGACCAACTGGCGGATCGGCTCGGCCTGCAGGACGCCGTCGCCGGCGTGGTCCAGGCCGCGGCCGACGCGGGGGCGGCTCCAGACGAGACCAATCCAGACGAAGCCAACCCCGAGGGCGCGCCCGTGCTCTCGAACGGCGCCGTGCTGGACGCGATGGCGCTGAGCGCCCGCCCGCCCCGGAAGCTTGGCGACTCGACGATGCTGTTCCTGGACCTGGTCGTGCTGCTGGTGGCCATCGGCGGCGTGAGCTGGCTGACGATGGCGCGCGTCATCCGCGGCCAGGTGCTGAGCCTCAAGAGCATGCCCTACATCGAGGCGGCCCGCTCGGCCGGCGCGCCCACGCGGCGGATCTTCTTCGTGCACCTCTTGCCCAACCTGCTGGGGCCGATCATTGTGTACGCGACGCTGACGGTCCCGCTGGCGATTCTCCAGGAGTCCTTCCTGAGCTTCCTGGGCATCGGTGTGAAGCCCCCGCTGCCCAGCTGGGGCAACCTGGCGGCCGACGGGCTGAACGAGCTGAACCCCTACGAGAGCCTGTGGTGGCTCATCCTCTTCCCGTGCCTGCTGCTGGGCGCGACGCTGCTGGCGCTGAACTTCGTGGGCGAGGGACTGCGCGAGGCGTTCGATCCCAAGCGCGGGCGGCGGTAGTCCGGCTCGCGAGCGACGGACGGGCTACCGCGTAACGCCCGGCACGGACGGCCCCATCTTCGCCACGACGAAGGTGATGTCGTCGTCCTGGGACGCCTCGCCGCAGGCGGCGATGTGGTCGGTGCGGATGGCGGCTGCGATCTTCTCCGCCGTCTTGCCGGCGTTCTCGCGAATCACGCGCTCGAGGCGCTCCTTGCCGTAGAACTCACCTTCGATCGTGCGGGCCTCCCACAGTCCGTCGGTCGAGAGCACGACGACGTCGCCGGCGGCGAACGGCCCCTCGGTGTCGGTCTCGTAGGCCTGGCCCGCGAAGAGCCCCAGCGGGATGCCGCCGCCATCGAACTGGGCGAAGCGGTCTTGCTTGGCAAGGTAGACGATGGGCGGATCGTGGCCGGCCGACGCCCAGTCCATCTCGCCGGTCTCGCCATCGAGGACGACCAGGAGCATGGTCATGAATCGCTTGCCGCCGGTATCGCCGACGAGCAGCTCGTTCAGGTGGGTGAGCAATTCACCCAGCGAAGCCGGTTCATCGCAGCGGCTGCGCAGGATGCCGCGCGCGGTGGCCATCAGCATGGCGGCCGCAACGCCGTGGCCCATGACGTCGCCGATGGCCAGCGCGACGCGCGCTTGTCCGTCGCCTTGGCCCCCGGCCAAAGGCTGGACGTCGAGGTAGTCGTAGTAATCCCCGCCGGTCTCGTCGCAGTACGTGCTGTGGCCGGCGATGTCCAGGCCCGTGACGGTGGGCGGCTCCTGGGGCAGCAGGTTCTTCTGGACCTCCATCGCCACGAGCAGGCTCTCGCGCACGCGGACGCGGTCGCGCAGGTCCTCGGCCATGGCGTTGACCGCTTCGGCGATCTGGCGCAGCTCGCTGCTGGGCTCGGGCCGCACGCGCTCGTCGAGCTCGCCCTGGCCGACGCGGCGGATCTCGCGGACCAGCCGCCGCACGGGCACGGTGGCGGCGAGCCCGACGCCAAGGCCCAGCAGGATGGTCGCCAGCACCGCGATGAGCGTGGCGCGGTGGCTGCTCGCTCGCGCGGCGGCTACGGGCGCGAGCAGCTCGGCCTCGGGTACGGCGGTGATGATCCGCCAGTCGAGCCCGGGCAGGCCGCCGAAGGCCGAGACGCGCACGAGCATGGGCTCGCCTTCCACGGGCACGACCGCCCGGCCATCCGCGCCGGCCGAGAGCGCGGCGTCGACCACGCCTGCCATTTCGCGCACGCGAGGGTCGTCCATCGATGCCGCCACGGGCACGGTGGGCACGCCTTCGACTTCCACCGCCGCGGGCACGTCGCCGGTGGGCAGCGAATGGGCGATCAGCCGGCCGTTTGCGTCGAGCACCAGCACGAAGCCCGCCGTCCCGACGCGGAGCGTGCGTAGGAAGTCGGAGAGGTCCTGCAGGCTGAACTCGGCGGCGAGCACGCCCAGGAGTTCGCTCGAGTCTTCGGATCCTTCCCGATCGAAGACGGGCTCGACGAACGGCAGGCCCAGCGTGGTGGCCTGGCCGTCGCCGTTCACCCAGGCGTATGGCTCGAGGAACGTGGGGCCGCCGGCCTCGACCGCGCCGGCGTACCACGGCCGGGTGCGCGGGTCGTAGGCGTACCCGCCGATCCGTTCGATGGTCGCGCCCGATTCGTCGAGCGAGAATTCCTCGATCCACAGCGCGCCGTCCCGGGCCGTCTGTTCGTCGGATATGGCCAGCTCGGGGTAAGGCTTGCCGGGGTAGCGGTAGACCCACGCGGCGTGGCCGTCCGCGTTCCCCCAGGTGACGCCGCTGATCATGTCCATGGCGCGGGTCAGGTCGAAGAGCTGGTCGTGCCAGCTCCTGGGGTCGCCCGCGTCCAGGCGGCCCGAGTGGATGCCCTCGCGCTGGAAGCCCGTGGCCCGCGCGGGCATGCTCAGCAGCGTGCGCAATCGCTCGTTGATGCGCGCGTGGATCTGGGCCATCTCCGCCGCGTTGAGCGTGCGGGCGCTCTCTCGGGCGTTGCCGCTCCACAGCCCAACCAGCACGAGCGCGGCCACGGCCACGGGCAGGCCCATGAGCAGCGGCAGCAGGATGCGGATCGAGACGCGGCCGAGCATGTCCTGGCCCACCATTCCCAGGGTGAGGCCAAGGCTACCCCTGCCGACGATGGCGCGCCTTGGGCCGGGGCCGGCCGGGGGTTGACCCTGAGGCGCCTCGCCGGCGGGGGTCCGTCCTTTCGCCTCGCCGGAGGGGGGTTCGTCTTGTCGCCTCGCCGGCGGGGGTTCGTCTTGGCACCTCGCCGGCGGGGCCGGGCGCGGGCTGCGCCCGACGGGGGGTGCAGGACGCGAGCGTGAGATATCTGGCGCATGCGAAGCGGGAGGCGGCCTCCGGCCTACCTCCCCTTCCCAACCTTCGCTCTACAAGACGCTTCTGACGGGTCTCCCACGCTGCACGCGGTGCTTGAGGGCCTCACGCGACGGCGCAGCCGCGCATGGCCCCGCTGGCGAAGCGTCAGAACGAAACTTCACCCCGCCCGCTCGCGCGCCGCCGGGCCGCCCTGGCTGCCCTGGGCGCCGAAGGTGAACAGCGCCGGGCTGCTCCACGGGCTGGCGTTGTTGTTGGGCAGCACGGCCCGCACGCGGTACTGCACGCTCTGCAGGCCCACGGGCACGCCCGGGTCGGTGAACTGCTTCTCGCCGGTGATGGCGATCGTGTTCCACTCGCCGAGCTGGCCCTCGATGGGCGTGCTTGCACGCTGGATCTCGAAGACCGCGCCGGCGGCGGTGACCTTGAAGGCCACTTCCATCGATCCGCCGGTGATCGAGGTGAGCTCGACGTCGCTGGGCTTGGGCGGCGCGGGGCGCTCGCTGGGCTCCTTGGGCGGGTCGATCTCGGCCCGCACGTAGACGCCGGGGTCCTTGGTTTCCTTGAAGTACGAGTCGATGGTCGACATGCACGAGCCCAGGCGGTCGAGCAGCACGTCGAACTTGTCGTTCTTGTCCGTGGTCGCCGTTTTCGCTGCGGCCAACTTTGCGACGCGGTTATTGAAGGCCGCTTCGGCCTGGGAAACCGCATCGGCAAAATCCTGCAATTGCTGTGCGCTGAGGCCCGTGTCGGGCGGCCCGGCCTGCCCGCCGCTCCACACGGTGGAGTGGTGGCGCGACCATGCCAGGAGGAGGGCTTCACGGCGCGGATAGCGAGTTGAGTTCGTCATGATCGACTCTCCAGTTTGCCCCACGAGCGGACCCACGGCACCGTGCCGCAGGGCCCCAGGGGCGGTCTGGAGGGTTCATCGGGGTGATCCGGGGGCGACTTCATCAAAAAACGGCAGATTGAGAGAGATCCTGCGGGCGACCCAGCGAGCGTGAGCGGGTCAGGCGATCGAACCGCGAATCGATGCGGTAGAATCGAGCAATGGCAGACGACGTCCGCCAGCTCGTGGGGGCGGGCCGCTACGCGGAGGCGAAGCGGCTACTGCTCGAAGCGTTCCGGGAGGACCCGGGCGACTACGAAACGCTGTTCCAGCTCGGCTTCGTGTGCCAGACGATGAAGGAATATGCGGCGGCCGAGGCGTACTTCCGCAAAGCCCTCGCTGTCCAACCCAGAGCGCACTCGGCCATGCACAACCTTGGCCTGTGCCTCGAGGCCCAGGGCGACACGGCCAATGCTCGCGAGTGCTATGCAAACGCACTCAAGCTAAAACCTGATTACGCCGCGGCCCGCGATCGGCTGGACGCCGTTGGCGGATCATCGACTCCGACGAACCCAGGACCGGCACGGCCCACGGGCCGCGAACGACGTGCGCTGAAGAAGCGTGCGCGGCGCGAACGCTACTACCGCCGCATGCAGCGCCGGCTCGATCGACGGCTGCACCCCCTGCGCGTGGCCATCAAGTGGATCATCTTCGTGCCGCTGTTCTTGTTGTTCGTGGCGTTCATGGTGTGGGGCTGGCAGAAGATGTCACAAATGCGCTCAACGTCTCCGCAGCAAGGCGCGCCTTCGTTCCCGGATGTTACACCGCAGAAATCAGCGGTATCACCGATCCAACAATCGCCCGGAGGCCCGTGATGCCAGAGGAGTCCGACGCCCAGGTCGTTCGGACGGTATGGCAAGGGGGCTTTCTGATGCCTTCCCAGGAAGGTGCAATTGTATATCAAATCCACACACCAATAGTCGATCCCGACGAACCGATCGGAAATGCTGCAATATGGTTGGCCAATCGAGCGCAGTACAACCACGAGCAGGTCCATCCGGAAAAAGCCCATCGCCCCGGAATATACACCGATCCGGCAGAGATTGAGAAACTCCTCGCCGAAGCTGTTCTGCCCGAGATTGCGCCAGACGAGCAGGTGCATCGGATCGTCATGCGTCTGGTCAAGGAGCCAGATTCAACGTATCGCGGCCAATTCGGAGTGGAAGTTGTTGCTCGCCCGGAAGAGCAAGTGGTTGAGCTTCCACCGACGCCGCCACCCGAGCCAGAGCCTATTCAGGACCCAGATCCAGACCCAGATCGAGATGCAAATCCAGCTCCGGATCGGACGCCGGGGCCAGACACGGGCAATGCCGCCGGCAGTATCCAGGTATTTCCGATCCGCACACCGGTTGAAGTGACCTGGGACGCCGACGGTAACCCCGTCCTCACACCCGTCGATTCAGGGCCGGCATTCCAGCCACTCAATGACGCGGGCGGCGCTGACGTCGGCGGTGGAGACGCTGGTGGCGGCGGTGCTGATGTCGGCGGTGGAGACGCTGGTGGCGGCGGCGATGACGCCGGCGGTGGAGACGCTGGTGGCGGCGGTGCTGACGTCGGCGGTGCTGACGCTGGTGGTGGCGGCGGTGATGTCGGCGGTGGAGACGCTGGCGGTGGCGGCGATGCCACCGGGGGCGATGCCGGAGCTGGTGACACAAGTGGCGGCGGCGATACCACCGGGGGCGATGCCGGAGGTGGCGAGGCATACCCGAGTTCCAGCTTCATCGAGGTTGAAGTGACGTGGGACGCCAACGGCAACCCCGTCCTCACGCCCGTCGACTCAGGGCCGTCAGTTCAGCCGCCCAACAACGACGCGGGCGGAGATGGTGCGGATGGTGGCGGCAATTCAACAGGGGGCGGCGACGCGGATGCCGGAGGCGGCGATGCCGGAAGCGGCGGTGACTTCGCGCCCCAGCCCGACGAGGGCGTGAGCGGTGGCAGCGATGCCGGAGATGGTGGCGGCACGGGTGCGGGCGCAGGCGATGCGGGAGGCGGCGGCGACTTCGCACCCCAGCCCGACGAGGGCGTGGGCGGTGGCAGCGATGCCGGAGGGGCCCCCGATGGGGGAGGTGGCTCTGGAGGTGACCCCGGTGGCGGTGGGTTTGGCGACCTTGATGAACACGGCGGCATGGGCGACATCGGCGGCGGCTTCGACGGCGGCATGGGCGGCGGCATGGGCGGAGACTTCGGCGGTGGTGGAAGCCACACGCATTGAGCCGCCAGCGCCCCAGCCGCCGTGATGCTCTCGCGCGCGGGGGGGCGTCCTGCCCGCGCTCTTTGAGCTGCAAGTGCACGAGCTCGACGCTCGATTCGCGTGACCCGGTCGGGATCCGCGGTCACGTCCGAGAAGAGCGTCGACGCACGTAACTCGAACAACACGCCGCTTCCTGCGTCCGGCGCGGGTTCTGGACGTCCACCAGGCCCCGCCAGAACGCGCCCGCGGTGTTCTGGGCGGTCCCCGAGGAGTGCCGTGTGTTCCCGGCAGAGTTCTGTGGCCTCCCCAAGAAGTTCTGTGTGTTCCCCGAGGAGCTCCGTGGCCTCCCCGCGGAATTCTGCGTGTTCCCCACGGAGCGCCGTGGCTTCCCCGAGGAACTCGGGTCGTTGCCACAGGAGTCTTGTGTGCTCCCCGCGGAGTTCCGTGGCTTCCCCGAGAGCTTCTCAGCCGTCGCTTCGGTCGCGTTGAACGTCGCCCGCTGCCAGGACCCCTCACCGGCGTGGATTTTTTCGGCGTGGGTTTCGTGAGCAAGGGGCGTGCCGTCCGCTTGCGTCGGACCGAGGCCGCGACTTCGACGGCCCGAGCACCACCCACCAAGGGGGCCCAGGTATGGGCGCACGCACGAAGGAACTGGATCCCATGAACCCGATGACCCACAAGACTCTGAAGACTCATATGACTCGCACGACTCGCAAGACCCAAACCCTCCTTGCCGCCCGCCCGCTCGCCCTCGCGCTGCTGGCCGGGGCGGCCATCGCCACCGGCGCCCCCGGCGCTACCGCCCAGGACGGCGGGTTGTCCGTCCGCCTGGACGAGCCGGTGATCTCGGCCGGCCAGGCCGTGGGCGTGGGCGTGCACGGCCACGTCTCGGCCGACATGTACGCCCTGGCGTCGGTCGGCTTCGACGTCTGGGCGGCCGCACCGCAGTGGGAGGCGGCCAGCAGCGGGGCGATGGTGGGCGCGGTGGTGCTGGGCGCGAGCTACGCCCAGGCCCACGACCCGGCCGCGGGCGTGCTGGCCGATCCGGCCAACCCCATCGCCATCTGGAGCGGCACGTGGCGGCCCGACGTCGCCGGCCCGGCCTTCCTGCCCGTGCACGCGCTGCCGGGGGACTTCTGGGTGTACCCCAGCGACCTGACGGCGTCGTCCGCGCCGGTGTCGACCCCCACGGGCGGCACCGATTGGCTGATGGTCGATCCGATCGTCGTCCCCGGCCTGGGCTTCGTGGCGCCCGGCCAGGGCACGCGCATCGACGTCCTGCCCGGCGGGAGCATTGTGGCCGAAGGCGGGGGCGGGACGACCACGGCCGCCCTGCTGCTGCCCGCCGTGCAGGCCGCCCGCGAGGCCGCCCGCCGCGCCCAGATCCACAGCGACAAGTCGACGCCCAAGCTGTGCGAGTCGATCCTGACCGGCACGGTGCACGACAAGGCCGAGACCCAGATCACCTACACCAAGGTGCCCGGCGCCGAGCTGTACGAGATCGACGTGCAGAGCGACCTGGACCTCAGCGCCATCCTGCTGTGCCTGATCGGCCCCGATGGCGAGCTGATCTGCCAGAGCGTCGTGGACACGCCGGTCTTCTTCGGCCGCGTGCCCGAGTGCCTGAGCTTCGCCATCGAATCCGATCACGCGACCGGCGTCGATAAACTGGTGATGACCACCTGCGACGACGAGCCCCTGTATGTCGAGATCCCCCGCGTCTTCGAGGGATTCACCCGCGAGCCCGTGGAGCTGCGCCTGCACGCGGGCTACCTCACCGTCGGCGACATCAAGGGCGAGTCCCTGGAGGTCCACGGCGAGGACGGCGGCGTCGCCCCGAGCCTGACCATCGAGTACGGCCTGCCCTGCGCCGCTGACTTCGACGGCGACGGTACGCTGACGATCTTCGACTTCCTTGCGTTCCAGAACGCCTTCGACGCGGGCCTGCCCAGCGCCGACTTCGACGGCGACGGCCGGCTGAGCCTGTTCGACTTCCTGGCCTTCCAGAACGCCTTCGACGCGGGCTGCCCGTAAAGCGCCCGGGCACGCGCGCTCGGCCCACAGCCTGACCCACCGACCGGCCACGCGCCGGTCTTTTTCTGTGTTGCAGTCTGGCGGGCAGGCCGCGTGCGGCGCCGCCGCTTCGGCCTGCGTACTTCTCTCTCCGCAGAACACCCCAGCGTGCAAGCGCCATGCCGTCAAAATGACGCGCGCGGTCGCATATGGGCGTGAGTACGCCGCGCACTTTACGCTGTCGTTCATTGGCCCCGGTGTTCTTCGTATGGGGCTCGTGCATTCTTGAACGTCAAACGAACGTTTCGTGCCTCGGCTCTCCCCCGGAACCGGCCCGCACGGCGCGACACGGTGTCGCATGCCGCGAGCGGGACGTGACCGTCACCGGATCAAAGCAGGAGTGAAGTTATGCATTTGCGAAACGCACGCACCATGACCGCCGCCGCGACGCTCGCGCTGGGGGCGAGCCTCGCCCACGCCCAGCCGCTCTCGGCCTTCGGCCTCGCCCACGAGGCCGTGGGCGACGCCGTGCTGCGGCCCACGGCCGACGGGCTGCTCGTCGCCGGCATCGGCTCGAGCGGCCAGGACGGGGTCCGCGTCGGCCTGGGGGAGGCGGGCTTCCACGTGGTCACCTTCGAGCCCCCGCCCCTGTCAACGCTCCCCGAGGGCGCGTTCCTCGAGACCACCGCCTTCGGCGAGGTCGACGGCCAGACGGGCTCGCCCGTGTGGTCGCTGCGCTCGACGGCGCGCGGCGGCGCGTCGCAGGTCAGCGTCGACGCCACGCGCCTGCGGCCCGACGGCCTGCGGCTGGTCGCCCAATTGGGTGGCCAGACCGTCAGCGAGACCTTCGTGGCCGACCTGGACCCGGAGCTGGTCATCGTCGACATCCCCCGGCTGGAAGGCTGCATCATCGACCCGGTCTGGCAGATGGAGCCGGAGATCTGGGCCATCATCGGCTTCCCCACGCCGGCCGAGCTCACGCTGCTCGGCGGCCGGCCCGTGCAGGCCGACCGGGTCATCATCGCCACCGAAGGCATGCGGGCCGACGTGGGCATGCTCTCGAGCACCGAGATGCGGAGCGCCGGATACGGGCAGTTCGAGCTGCTGGACGAGGCCCTGGGCATGTTCGACTTCGAGCACCGCGTGCTGGGCGAGGCGCTCTTCGACGCCCGCGGCGGCCAGCTCACCATCGCCAACATCGGCTCGAGCGGTCTGGACGGCGTCAGCATGAGCTGGCTCGAACAGACCGGCCCCCGCGAGGGCTTCGACGTCGAGATGGTCGCCCTCCCGCTGCGCGGGCCCGACCAGGGCCTGCTGCTCGAGGCCACCGGCCGCCTGCCGGGCGGCGACCTGGTCGCGCTGGGCAGCTCGAGCATCAACAACGGCGTGGTCACCGCCGAGTTCCGCGACATCGGCGCCCAGACGGCCACGCTCATCGGCCTGCTGGACGGCGTCGTGGTCGACCGCCGCGAGGTGCCCGCCGGCGACCGCGTGATCGTGATGGACGAGATCGTCGTGCATGGCTGCGGCAAGCAGCCCTCGCTGCCCCTGCCCCCCTTCCCGCCCTTCCCCTGCTTCATCTGGCGCTTCGACGAGACGCTCATCTCGCCCATCGTCGGCCCGCCCTACCGCGCCGACGAGGTCCGCATCCTGGCCTCTGATGCCACCGTGCCCTTCGAGGGTCTCGAGAGCTTCAGCATGCGCGCCAGGGGCGTCGACCAGATGACCATCCTCAGCGAGTCGTTCGCCATCGACTGCGTGGCCGACTGCGACGGCGACGGCCAGTTGGACTTCCTGGACTTCCTGTGCTTCCTCAACCAGTTCGACGCGGGCGATCCGGCGGCCGACTGCGACGGCGATGGCCAGCTGGACTTCCTGGACTTCCTGTGCTTCCTCAACGCGTTCGACGCCGGGTGCCCGTAAGCCGCTGACACGACAGAAGGAGACTTGAACATGCAACGAATCACACGCATCACGACCCTGCTCGCCCTCGCCACCGCCACGCCCATGGCCTTCGGCCAGCTCTACGGCTGGGAGATCAGCGTCGGCGATCCCACGCTGGGCCCCCTTGGCAGCGGCTTTCCCCAGTCGACCACCATCACGGTGAGCGCCAAGTTCGACGACACCGTCGACTTCGCCTTCGCCAGCGGCCTGTTCGACCTGGTGGGCACCGACCCGCTGGGCCCGGGCATCGCCGGGGTCAACTGGACGGCCAACGGCCTTCTCACGCCCTTTGACTTCTCGGGCACGTCCGACGGCGTGCTGACGACGACCGGGGCCATGGGCGTGCTGCCCGGCCAGCTTCACTTGCCCCTGCCGGGCGGGGGCACCGTGGGCGATTCGAGCAACCCGGCCGTCGTCTGGACCATCGACTACACCGCCACCGACTTCAGCACCGATCGCATCATGCCGCTGGAGACCATTACCGACCCGGGCCCCAAAGGCTTCTGGGTCTACACGTCCGCGAGTGGCTCCTCGTCGCGGCAGATTTCCACCGCCCTGCTGATGGAGGGCATGGGCGAGATCCGCATCATCCCCGCGCCGGCCTCGCTGGGGCTGCTGGCCGTGGCGGCGGGCACGATGGCCGTGCGTCGCAGGCGCCCGCGGTAAAACCGTGTATCTGGTCGTCACCCCCCCGAGCCACTCGGCACGCCGACGAGCGTGCCGAGTGGCGTCCGCACTGCGCCGCTCGTGGTTTGCGTTGAGCAGCCGGCGATGAACGTGTACCGCACAAACAGCGCATAGCTGGCCAGCAAGCGGCCGATCGTGATGAGCGTGGCCAGCGGAAACTTGCTCCACGCCGGAATGGCACGAACAAGAACGCGGTGGACAACGCGAACACCAGCGGTAGGTGGGCGACGCGGCAGGCGGCAACTCCGGGGGAGGCGCCGATCTCTTGCCCAAGCCCGACGAGGACTCGGGCGGCGCCCTGTGGCTTCCCGGCGGACCTCGGGTCGCTCCCCGCGGGCTCCGGCGAGGGTCCGCAAACGCCCGGTGGCCGGCGTCCGGCCCGTGTTCTCGGCGTCCATCCCATCCCTCGCGGGAGGGGCTCGCTGGCGAGCGGCTCCCTCCCCGCTTCGTCGCTCCGTCTCTCCGTCTCTTTCCCCCTGCGTGCCTTGGTGCCTTCGGCCCCCCATACCATCCCCCCCATGTTCAAGATCGACCTGCACACGCACATGCTGCCCGCGACCATCCCCGATTACGCCGCCAAGTTCGGGTATGGGGGGTGGGTGAACCTGACGCCGATCGCCCAGGACGACCCCGGCCAATTCGCCGGCGGGGCCCGCATGACCATCGACGGTAAGTTCTTCCGCGACGTCAAGCCCAACTGCCTGCACGCCGAGCCCCGCCTGAAGGACATGGAGCTGCACAACGTGCAGGTGCAGGTGGTCTCGACGGTGCCGGTCATGTTCGGGTATTGGGCCAAGGCCGAGGATGCGCTCGAAGTCTCCAGGTACCTCAACGACGACCTGGCCGAGCGCTGCCGGGCGCACCCGGACCGCTTCATCGCCCTGGGCACGCTGCCGATGCAG
Source organism: Phycisphaerales bacterium (assembly GCA_040221175.1). Taxonomy (NCBI): domain Bacteria; kingdom Pseudomonadati; phylum Planctomycetota; class Phycisphaerae; order Phycisphaerales; species Phycisphaerales bacterium. The sequence goes on along the minus strand of JAVJVK010000013.1, from coordinate 65,995 downwards.
GACCCCAAGCTTGCTATTCAAGAGCTCGAGCGGTGCATGAAGGACCTGGGCATGGCGGGCATCCAGATCGGCAGCCATATCGAGCGTCCCGGCGCACCCGACTGGAACCTGTGGGAACCGGCGCTGCTGGACGTGTTCGCCGCGTGCCAGGACCTGGGGGCGGCGATTCTGGTGCACCCGTGGGACATGATGGGCCGCGACCAGATGGGCAAGTACTGGCTGCCGTGGCTGGTTGGCATGCCCGCCGAGACGGCGCGGGCGGTGTGCGCGATGATCTTCGGCGGCGTGTTCGACCGGCTGCCCGACCTGCGGGTGTGCTTCGCGCACGGCGGCGGCTCGTTCCCCTACACGATCGGGCGCATCGAGCACGGGTACAACAGCCGGCCGGACATCGTGGCGGTCGACTGTGCGCAGAACCCGTGGAGCTATCTTGCTGATTACGGCCAGCCGGCCCGGTTCTGGGTCGATTCGGCGGTGTATAGCCGCAACGCCCTGCGGTACCTCGTCGCCATGATGGACGAGCGGCGCGTGGCGCTGGGCAGCGACTATCCGTTCCCGCTGGGCGAAGCGAAACCCGGAGCCATGATCGATTCGATGTACGACCTGACCGACAAGACGAAAAGACAGCTCCTCAGCGGCTCGGCGCTCGAGTTCCTGGGCATGGACGAGTCGCGGTTTCCCGGGTTGGTGGAAGAGCGCAAGGCGGCGCGCGAGCGGCCGGCGACCTTTCCCGCGGAGACGGGGAAATGAGCGAGAAGCTGTTCGAGGAAGCCAAGAGGCTCGACGCGGCGGACCCCTTGAAGGGCGAGCGCGCGTTGTTCGCGATTCCGAAAGACGACGCGGGCAACGAGGTCGCCTACTTCACCGGCAACTCGCTGGGCCTGATGCCGCACGCGGCCCGCGACGCCGTCACGCAGGAACTGGACGACTGGGCGACGCTGGGCGTCGATGCGCACACCAAGGGCCAGAACCCCTGGTTCAGCTACCACGAACGCTTCCGCGAGACCGGCGCGCGTTTGGTCGGCGCGAAGCCCGGCGAGGTCGTCATGATGAACGGCCTGACGGCCAACCTGCACCTGATGCTGGCCAGCTTCTACCAGCCCGAAGGCAGCCGCACCAGGATCATGGTGGAGGACGCGCTCTTCCCCAGCGACGACTACGCGGTGGAGAGCCACATCAACCACCGCGGGCTTGATGCCAAGGCGAACATGATCCGCCTCACGCCGCGCAGCGGGGAGGACACGCTGCGGACCGACGATATCGTCGGCGCGATCGAAGAGGCCGGCGACACGCTCGCGCTGGTGATGCTCGCGGGCGTGCAGTACCGCACGGGCCAGTGGTTCGACATGCCGGCCATCACCGAGGCGGGGCATCGAGTTGGTGCGAGGGTCGGCTGGGACTGCGCCCACGCGGCGGGCAACGTGCCGCTGCAGCTCCACGACACCGGGGCCGACTTCGCCGTGTGGTGCAGCTACAAGTACTGCAACGCCGGACCGGGGGCCATCGCCGGCTGCTTCGTGCACGAGCGGCACGCGCAGAACTTCGACATCCCCCGGCTGGCCGGCTGGTGGGGCAACGACCCCGCGACGCGCTTCAAGATGGAATCGGGCTTCGTGCCGCGCGCGGGGGCGGATGGCTGGCAGCTGTGCAACCCGCCCATCCTCGCCATGGCGCCGCTCGCCGCGTCGCTGGAGATCTTCGACCGCGTGGGCATGGCCGCCCTGCGCGAGAAGAGCCTGCAGCTCACCGGCTTCCTGGAGCGCTCGATCACCGCCATCGCGCCCGCGGCTCGCATCATCACGCCCAGCGATCCGGCCCAGCGCGGCTGCCAGCTCTCGATCGGCTTCGGCGAGCACGCCCGCGACGTGCGCGACGCGTTGCAAGAGCACGGCGTGGTGGCCGACTTCCGCGAGCCGGACGTGATCCGGCTTGCGCCCGTGCCGCTCTACAACACGTTCGAGGACGTCGCCCGCGCGGCGACGACCATCGCCCGCGTGGCGACGCCGGCCGGCGCCTGATCAGCCCTCGCCGGCGACCAGATAGAACCGATCGACCTCGACCTCGTGGCGGCCGGCGGGCTCGCCCGCGTCGTCGAGGATGACCAGGCCGTAGCGGCCCTCCATCGTGCCCCAGCTGGAACGCAGCGGGCAGTAGCTGGCGTACTCGAAGTGGCCGCCGGGGCGCAGGACGGGCTGCTGGCCGACGAGGCCCTCGCCCTGGACGATCTCCTCGACGCCGTGGGCGTCGATGATGCGCCAGGCGCGGTCGGTCAGCTGGATGGCCGGGGCATCGGCGGGCCCGTCGTATTCGACCAGCACGCGGTAGGCGAAGACGTGCATGGGCTGGCTCGGGTCGCTGCGCTGGGGCAGGTACTCGGGCTGCACGCGGATGCGCACCCAGCCGTCGCCTGCGGCCGTGGGCACGCGCGTGGTGGTGTCCGAGCCGTGTTGGCCGGGCTCGACGCTGCTGGGCATGTGCGAGGCCATCGGGTCCATCGCATGAACCCTAGCGCCCTCTCGGCCGCGGGCTAGCGGCGCGGCGGGCGGCCCTCGGCCCTGCTGCGCGCCCGCAGTCGCGCCTCGGCGCTCAATCTACGCTCCGAGGCGCCGCGGCGCGGGGCCTCGGCCTCGGCACCCTTGGCGCGCACGGCCCGCGACTTGCCATTCTTCCGACGGCTCCGCTTGCGCGAATCGTCCTCGCCCGGTTCCTGAGGCGTCACGGTGTCTCCCTCCTGCACGCCGTCGCCCGCATCGGCGTCGGCGGTCTGTTCGGTCTCGAGCTCGGCGCCGGTCAGGTCGAGCACGCCGGCGAATCGCTCGAGGCTGCCGCGCACGCCCGCCATCTCGCGCGAGAGCTCGGCCCCGGCGATGCGCAGCAGCGCCGCCAGCGGCCTGGGCATGCCGTCTTCGGTCTGGCGCAGGTCGAGCAGTTCGGTCCAGGGCTCGAGCGCCGCTGCCAGTTCGGTCAGCCGGTCGGCCACGCCCTCGGCGGCGTGGCGCTCCTGCTCGCACGCACCCAGCACGGCCTCGGCCCGCTCGATGAACCCGCCCAGCGAGCGTTCGGCCGAGGCGACGCGCGCCTCGAGGCGCTCGATGGGCACGCTGGCCAGCCGCTTGCACTCGCGGTCGACCTGGGCGAGCTGGTCCTTGAGCTTGCCCGCGACGGCATCGCGGTCGACGCCCTCGGGCACGCCGTCGCCCGCGCCGATGGTGGTCTCGACGCACGCCAGACGTTCTTCAAGGCTCGGCACGGCCGAGACCAGCGCCGCCATCGCCGATTCCACGCGTCCCAGGGCCTCGTCGAGCGCCGCGCCTTCGGGCCGCTCCTCTCGTGGAGACCCCGCCGAGGTGGCGGAATGGTGATCGGAAGCGCTGGACTTGGCCGTCGCGTTGCTGGCCTCGTCGTCGGTTGGTTGGTCTTCGCCCGACTCGATGAACCGCGAGAAGCTGCCCAGCAGCCCGCGGGTCAGGGCGTCGACTTCCGGCTCGATGCCGCCCGGTTCGATGTCGCCCGATTCCCCCTCGACGGTGACGCCCACGCGTCCGGCGATGGCGTCGTCCTGGCACTGGCAGCCGTCGCAGGCACCCTGGCACTGGTCGTCGGCGTGGCGGATTTCTTCGATTCGGCTCATGGCTTGCTCCGGTCTGGCGTGTCCTCTTGCAAGGTCCATCGACCGTCCGCAAACGCGGATTCAGTCCAATATGGCCTGAATCGAAAAAATCGCGCCAGCCGGCAAAAGCCGCATTCCTACGATGTCAGGATGCCTGAAACGCTGACAAATACCGTCCAAACACCCGCCCAACGCCTGAAGTCTGCCATGGAACGCGGCTGCGTCATGGCTCCGGGGGCCTTCAGCGGCCTGACCGCCCGCGCCGTCGCCCGGCACGGCTTCGAGGCGGCGTACGTCTCTGGAGCGGCCACGAGCGCGGCGGCGGGCGTGCCCGACGTGGGCCTGCTGACCCTCGACCGGTTCGTGGCGACGGTGCGGGAAGTGGTCGATGGGTCTCGGCTGGAAGCCGGAGGCCCTGCGTTGCCTGTGATCGCCGACGCCGACACGGGCTTTGGCGAGGAAGAGATGACCCGCCGAACGGTCATCGAGTACCAACGCGCCGGTGCGGCGGGCCTGCATTTGGAAGACCAGGTGTTCCCCAAGCGGTGCGGGCACCTTGACGGCAAGACCTTGCTGCCGGTCGAGCAAGCGACGAGCAAGATCGAATGGGCCGCGCGGGCGGCGCGCGAGAGCGGCGATCCGGACTTCATCGTGTGCGCGCGCACCGACGCGCGTGGTGTCAGCGGCATGGACGACGCCATCGAGCGGGCCACCCGCTACGCGCAAGCCGGCGCGAGCATGATCTTCCCCGAGGGCCTCAAGGATGAAGGCGAGTTCGAGGCCTTCGCCAAGGCGATGTCGAAGGTCGAGGTCGGCGGCGCGGATCGGTCACCCTACATGCTGGCCAACATGACCGAGTTCGGCAAGACGCCGATCATCCCGCGCGACCGCTTCGCGCAGATGGGCTACCACTTCGTGATCTTCCCGGTCTCGACCCTGCGCGTGGCGATGAAGGCCGTCGATCGACTGCTGGCCGGGCTGGCCGAAGACGGCAGCGTGCAAGCGAGCCTGGACGGCATGCAGACGCGGGCTGAGCTTTACGACTTGCTCGGCTACACGCCCGGGGAGCCTTGGGCGTTCCGTTGATGCATTAGTGCTCGGCCCACCACGTCTCCAGCAGAGCCTCGGCCGCACCGGCGTACACCACCTCGAGCAAGTCCTTCGGTAGCGCGAACCCCTGAAGAGGCGGCGAGCCCATCGCATCGTGGTTCTCAGGGTCGATCATCGCAAGGTCGGGGTCGGCGATAGGGCTCGGTCCTTCATACTTGCGTTCCCACAGCGTGCGCAGGGCCCAGTAGCGGCTGGCGTAGAGGTCGAAGGCCTCGGCCTCGCCGCTGGCTTGGTGCGCGCCGAAGCGGTTGTTGGCGTCGTCGCTGGACTCGAAGTGGTCGTCGAGCGTCACGATGTCGGACCCGAAGAGGATGCGGCCGCGCCATTTCTCGAGAAAGGCAATGAACGCGTCGCGCGGGTGCTTACTGAGTTCACGGACCATCCACTTGGTCGCAGAGGTGTCCAGGTAGATGTTGTCGTGCCGCGTGAGCAAGCCGTCGAGGAACGTGAGGTCCTCGGGCCAGCCGCCCATGTGCGCCACGAGCCAGGGCACGCCGAAATCGTCGGCCATGCGCTCCAGCGGCTCGTAATGCTCCAGCTTCGTGCCGTACGTGCTCGCGTCGGCGTACTTGGTGGCGAACCACGTGTCCGGGTCGGCGATGTGTGCCTGGAACATGTAGCCCAGCGAGACCGCCTCGGCGGCCAGGTCGCGACGAAGCGGGCTGTCGATGCGGATGATGTCGGCGTCGGCCACCGGGTCGAGCATGTCACGCAAGCGCGGAGCGGCCCAGAACTTGAGCATCCGCGAGCCGAACTCGCCATGGAAGCGCCGCATGTTCTCGAAGAAGCCCTCACGCATGGCTCGCCGGCGGTCGTCGCTCATGTACTCGGGGATGGCGACGAAACGGATCTTGTCGCCCAGTGCGTCGCGCATCGCCGCCGCCTGGGACATCTGCGTCTGCGAGTACACCCGCTTCACGCCGTAGGCGTCCATCGCACGCTCGTATACCAGGGCGGCCTTGGACCCGTTGATGTGGGCGTGGCTGTCGATGATGGGAACGACGGGCGGGCCAAAGCGTGCCGCCTCGGCCAGGTAGTCGAGCCCGAGCAGGTTGGCCGGGGTGGCCCGTACAGTCTGGGATGCGTGCGGCTGGCTCATCGACCACTCTAAACCCCCGTGAAGGGGCCGAGGATTCCCCGGCATCGAATTCTGGGGATCGCCCGCGCATCGTTCTGGCCCATGACTGGCTGGTGGGCCTGCGGGGCGGCGAGCGCGTGCTGCACCATATCGCCCGCGTGGCGGGTCGGCTGGGGCACGTCGAGGCCATCCTGACGATGTTCGATGATGGGCGGCCGCTCACGCCCGAACTCGACGCACTGCCGCGCCAGGTGTCCACCTTCGGATCGCTGCCCGGGGCGCTGGCGGCTCGGCGGTGGATGCTGCCGCTCTATCCATCCGGCGTCGGCCAGCTCACCGATCGGCTCGCGGCGATGCATCGCCGCCGCCCGATTGATCTGCTCGTGTCAACCAGTTCGGCCGCCATTAAGGGGCTGTGCCCGCCGCCCGGCGTGCCGCACGTGTGCTATTGCCACAGTCCGGCGCGGTACCTTTGGTCGCAGGCCGATCAATACGGCGGCCGGCTGCAACGGCTGGGCCTGCGCATGTTCGGCGGCTCGCTCCGCGCGTGGGATCGCTCAACCGCCGACCACGTCAGCACGTTCATCGCCAACTCGACCCACGTGGCCGGGCTGATCGAGCGGGCGTATGGCCGCGAATCGACGGTCATCCATCCGCCCGCCCGCACCGACTACTTCACGCCCGGCGAAGAACTGCGCGGCGAGCACTGGCTGTCGGTCGGGGCCATCGAACCCTACAAGCGGTTCGACACGGCGATCGAGGCTGCGAAGCTGGCGGGGGCGGAGCTACGCATCGTCGGCGACGGCAGCGTGCGGGGTGAGCTCGAGCGGTCGGCGCCGTCGAACGTGAGTTTCATGGGACGGCTGAGCGATGAGGCCTTGCGTCACGAGATGCGCACGGCGGCGGTGCTGCTCTTTCCGCAGGTCGAAGACTTCGGTATCACGGCCGTCGAGGCCCAGGCGTGCGGGCTGCCCATCGCGGCCAGGGGCGAGGGCGGGGCGCTCGACATCGTGCAGGACGGCGCCACGGGCGTGCTGTGCGATGGATCGGCGAGCGCGATGGCAGAGGCGGCGAAGCGTGCGAGTGCGTGTGGTTCGCGGGCGTGCGTCGAGAACGCCCAGCGATTCAGCGAGGATCGATTCGAGGCGGCTATCGAAGCCGAACTGATCGCCCACGTCGACGCGCGAGCACCTCGGCCGGCACACCCACCGCCAGGCAGCGAGGCGGCACCGCGCCCCTGACCACCGCGCCCGCGCCAACGATCGCCCCGTCGCCCACCTCGACCCCCGGCAGCAGCGTGGCGTTGGCGCCGATGAGGCACCCCTGCCCCACCACCACCGCGCCGCATAGCACGGCCCCGGGCGCGACGTGGCTGGCCCGACCGATGCGCGCATCGTGCTCCACCACCGCGGCGCTGTTGATGATGACGTGCTCGTCGATCGTTGCGCCGGCGTTGATCACGGCGCCGGGGCCAACGAACACGCCGTCGCCGATCACGGCGTCGACGCTGACGATGGACATCGGATGAATGATGCTCGCCGCCACGCCTTCGAGCATGCCCAGCACCTTCATGCGGGTGGCGACGTCGCCGATGCAAAGGTGCCATGGCTCGGCCGCCTTCTCGACGGGCCCGAGATGATCGAGCCCGGGCGCGGTGGCGGCTGGGTCGTCGTCGACGAAGCCGGCCATGGCCATGCCGGCCGCGCGTGCGGCATCGGCCACGACCTTAGCGTGTCCGCCGCCGCCGACCAGGGTGATGGGGTTGGTCATGCCTGTGCTATCGGCATTAGCCGCAGCCGGCGTCGAACTCGTTCTGGAAGGCCAGGAAGTCGAACAGCGTCAGTTCGCCGTCGCCATCGAAGTCGGCCTGCAAATCGCCCGCGTCGAAGAGGTTCTGGTAGGCCAGGAAGTCGAAGATGGTCAATTCACCATCGCCGTCGATATCAACGCGGCAGGGCTCGCCCACCTCGATGGCGACGTTGTCGAAGACCGCCAGAATGCCGTCAAGTTCACCCGGCACCGTCCCACCGCGCGCGATGAAACGGATGCGCTCGAACTCAACGCCGGCGATCTCCATGCGGGTGTGCTGGATGTCGTCGGGCAGCGCGCCAGGGTGGATGAAGCAATCGCTGACGACTACGTCGTCACCCACCAGGCCCTCCAGGCATACTTCGGTGCCTTCCCAGTTCGAGCGGCCGAGCCAGAAGAGGTCGAGCCGGGCGGTGCTGGCGTTCTGGCCGATGCTGCCGATCCACTGATGGGTGCGCGTGAAGCCCAGGACCGGGCCGGTGGACCATGAGCCGGTGGTCATGACGTTGACCGGACTGAACTCTGGGAACGAGCTGATCGAGCCCGTGCCGTTGGTGGCGGCAAACTGAACCTGGTTGCCGCCGGGGAACCAAAGATTCTCGGAAAACGTGATGCCGCCGTCCTCGAACGTGCGTCCCAGGAAGCCCGAGGGCAGGCTGTCGAAACCGGTTTCTTCCGCGAGGGCCAGACCCGAGGCCAGGCCTGCGGCCACCAGGCCGGCGATGCGTGTGCGCGGTCCAATCATCTCTGCGTCTCCATTCGGCCCCACCGAGCGGACAACTCTCTCACGATCCGTACAAACACCGATGGCCGGTGGGCGCCGCCCATCGGCCATCGTTCTTATGCAGGATGTACGCACGTTGCCCGAGGGGCGTTGCGTGCGGTAGGAATCAGCGGCGGCGACGCACGGCGGCCAGGCCACCCAGAGCAACCAGTGCCAGCGACGCCGGCGCGGGCACGATCACGATGCCGCGGGTGTCGACGCCGTCGACCAGCACGGTCACGCCCGAGCCATCGAGCTCGACCTGGCTGATGCGGCCCAGGCCCGAGCCAAAGTTCTCGTCGAACACCAGGCGGTCGTTGAATGGATCGTACTGGATCTCCTCGGGCTCGTTCAGGCCGTCGACCAGCAGACGGATGGAATCGAACGCGCCCGAACCGTCGAGCGTCATCTCATAGATGGCCCCGGCGTTGCGGTCGGTCAGGTACACCAGGCCGTTATTGGGATTGACGGCCAGGCCGGCGGTGTCGAGCAGCGGATCGGCCAAGCCGGTGACGGCCGTGTCGGCCAAGTCAACGACGAGTTCCTGGCTGCCCGAGAGCGAGCCATCAATGTTGATGCGGAAGAGCGCGCTCCCAGTGCCGAGTTCGCCCGGGCCGACCACCGCGCCGCTGCCGTTGGGGCTGGTGACGAGGTAGCTGTCGCTGCCAAACTCGGGCGCCAGGCGCGACGCACCCTGGTAGCGCGGCCGGGGGATGGACAGGTCCTGCTCGAAGATGGTGCTGACGGTGCCGCCCGGGGTGATGCCCAGGATGCCCTCGACGCTGCCTGCGCCGGGCGAGAACGGGTTGTTCACCGTGATGAAGTTCCCACGGCCGGCATCCCACTGGAGACCGATGGGGTTCTCGATGGGCATCCCTGTGGCCACGGGCGTGATCGACGGCGTGCCGAACGCGCCGTCGAGGCGATACAGGCCGCTGGTCAGGCTGGGATCGAAGTTGGCCGCACCATCGTTGAAGTAGAAGCTCGAACCAACCTGCACGATGCCGGCCAGGAACGCGCCGGGGTTGGTCACGTCGATGACCCGCGTGTGCGCGCCGCCGAGGTACCCATCGATGCCGGGATCGGCCTGGTTGGTGAACAGGAACTGGGAGTCCTGCGCGAAGCTGGCTCCGGCCACGGCAAGCAGCGTTGCCACGGAAATCATCGTCTTGCTCATGTCTGTCTCCTCGCTCTTTGCTGGTCGCAGGTTGCCGCCTGCACCCGAGCCGCCACGGGCATCCTCAGGCCCGTAGACACGTTCGTTGAGATTGTACTCGATGGATGCCATCGCCCACACTAAATTTTGCCCAGAGTGCCATGAAGGCCACCCGAAGCCATGCGAGCCGTGCGTATTTTCCCGAATTCGCCCAACTTGCCGAACGGCTGGGCGGGTGGCAGGCGTTGAACTCAACGTGGAGCCGATGTAGACTTGGCCCGCCAGTCTGGGGATTGGTGTAATGGTAGCACCGGTGATTCTGGTTCATCTAGTCCAGGTTCGAATCCTGGATCCCCAGCTTATCCACAATGCCCCGATTCCGGGGTTGAGTTCGTAAGTCGATCTAAATCAGAAACTTGCGATGTTAAGCCTTCGTGAAGTCCGCGGCTTTCCCCGGGGATGGTCCGTTGGTTGCTACGCCCCCAGCACTCAGCATGCGTCTCTGGGCAGATCCGAGGCCCAAGGACGCCAGATCGGCCGCTTCGAACCAGCGAGCTCGGGCGCCTCGATCGGCCCGCGTCCGGCCGGCGTGGACCGCCCGAGCGACCCAAACTTGGACGCGGACCGCCCGGTGGGTTGTGGCAAACCCGAATTTCCCTCGATCGACTGGCGGTTCGACGGATGACCCGAGGCCCAGCGCCTCGAGCGTGCCTGCCAGCGGTATCGTGCGGCTGCCAGCGCGCTCCACGCTGGGCGGCTGCCAGAGCCCACCCCATAGGCCGCCGGACGGGCGCTGCTCGAGCAGCACCCGCCCGCGTCTGTCGGTCACCACGACCGCCGAGATCGCCAGCGGCTTCCTGGCCGCCCGCGTCTTGGGCGCTGGGATGCGTTCGGTCAGGCCGTGCTCGAAGGCGCGGCAACGAGATCGCAGCGGGCAGTGCGGACACCGAGGCGCCGACGGCGTGCACACGGTGGCGCCCAGTTCCATGATGCCCTCGTTGGTGCGCGGCACGTCGTCGCCCGCGGCTTGTGCCAGCGCTTGGGCGCGCTCCCAGGCCCACCGCTGTACGCCCGGCGAATCGGGGGCGCGTTCGACGCCGTGCACTCGCAGCAGGACCCGGGCGACGTTGCCGTCCACGATGGGCGCCGCCGCACCAAACGCAATGGACGCCACGGCGCCGGCGGTGTATCGCCCGACGCCCGGAAGTTCATGCAGATCGTCTAGGCCCTGCGGGACGTTTCCGCCGTGACGCTCAACGATCGCAACGGCGCAGGCGTGGAGCAGGCGCGCCCGTCGGTAGTAGCCCAGCCCGCTCCACAACGCCAGGACGTCGTCCACCGAGCGATCCGCCATGGCCGAGGGCGTGGGGAACTGCGCGACGAAGGCGTCGAAGCGCTCTGCCACGCGGGCGACCTGGGTCTGCTGGAGCATGATCTCGCTCATGAGCGAGATCCACGGGTCGCGCGGCTCGGTGCGCCATGGCAGCGCGCGGGCGTAGCGGGCAAACCAGCGTGCGATGGCGTGGGCGATGCGCCGGTCGTCGACGCGATTGCCGTGGGGCAGCTTGGTCTGTTCGCGATCAGCCATCGGCGTCGGGCCCGGGATCGAAGGCCTCGATGGCGGCCTTGGCCTTTCGCTTGATGGTCGGCCATTTGGCATCGGGCGCCTTGCCCACGGTCACGAAGTCGTGGTGGATGAGCACGACGCGGACGCCCTCGATGGCATAGAGCGCCCGGGCAAGAACGTCGGTGCAATCGTCTCCGGGCGGCTCCCGGTAGCTCCGAGGCGCGTCGGCGAGAGCGCCCTCGACCAGCACCTTGACGGCGTTTGGGTTAGGCGTGGACTCGAAGCCGGTGACGCGGGGCATGGTGGGCCTCAGCGTAGGACCTCGACGGGCGTACAGTGACCGACCTGGCCCCCGGAGGCCGGGCTCTGGAAGGGGTTACGGCAGCGGTGGACCTGGCAATTGCCATCGGTGACGCGCTCAAGCGCATGGCGGGCTATCCCTGGTGGGAAGTCGGGTTTGAGCTTGCGCTGATCGCCCTGGTGGTATGGGGCATCCTGCGTTTTATCGAGGGCACGCGGGCCGCGGGCGTGATGAAGGGCCTCGTGGCCGTGCTGCTGATCGGGCTGGCGGCGCGGATCTTTCTTTCGCTGGTCGGTCGCGAGGAAGCCTTCGAGCGGCTGGGATACCTGCTGGACCGCGCGGGCGTGGTCGTGGCCATCGGCCTGGTCGTGGTGTTCCAGCCAGAGCTCCGCCGGGCGCTCACGCGGCTGGGCGAGGCGCCGATCTTCCGAAGCACGCCCGGCGAGATCGCCCACGTGGTCGATTCGGTCGTCGAGGCGTGCAGCTACTTCCAGAAGGCAAAGTTCGGTGCGCTCATTGTGATGGAGCGGCGCACCGCTCTGGGCGGGCTGGCCGAGGGCGGCACGCGCCTGGGCGCCGAGGTCAGCGCCCGGCTGCTCCAGAGCCTGTTCTTTCCCGGTACGGCATTGCACGATCTGGCGGTCATCATCAAGGGCCCCATCTTGCACGCGGCGGGGGTGCAGCTTCCGCTGGCCAGCGCGGGCGAGATGCCCGATGCGGGCTTTGGCGCCCGCCACCGCGCGGCGGTGGGCATCACCCGCGAATGCGATGCGCTGGTCGTCGTGGTGAGCGAGGAAACCGGGGGCATCCGCATCGCCGAACGCGGCAAGCTGAGCGACCCGATGACGCCCGAAGAGCTGCGCCGCGCCCTGCAGGCCGGCCTGCACAAGGACGTGCCCGAACGACCCTCGACCGCCGAGGAGGCGCGATCCGATCGGGCGTCCGACGCCGACGACGGCAAGGGAGACGGCCGTGGCTGAGAGTGCGCCCCGCGATGTCACGCTCCGCGCCCGCATCCTTCGCCTGGTGCTGGTGGTCGTGCTGAGCATCGCCATCTGGACGTTTGCCGAGGCGCGCAGCCTGACCAGCGCGACGCGCACCGTCACGCTGGTGCTGACGGCGCCCACGGGCTCGCCCCTGACGGCGTGGGCCGACCCAGAACAAGCCCGGCGCGTGACCGTGGCCCTCCGCCTGGAGGGCTCGCGCGCTGCGCTGCAGCGCGCGGGCCAGCGATTCGACCAGCCCATCGAACTGCTCATCGGCGACGGGCTCTCGGCCGAGACGGGCCGGCAGACGGTCTCGCTTCGCGACACGCTCCGCGACCACGCCGTGTTCGACCGGTTGGCGGTGAGCCTGGTGAGCGTAAGCCCGCCCTCCATCGACGTGCGCGTGGACGAACTGGTGCAGCGCAGCGTGCCCATCCGCGTGCTGGCGCCCGGGGCCGAGCTGAACGGCCCGCCGGTGGCCGAGCCGGCAACCGCGACCGTCACGGGTCCATCGTCGATGCTCGGCGGCGCAGGCCTGGACACCCTGGAGGCCACCGTGCCCCAGGACGACATCGAATCGATCGGATCGGGCAGCACGGCCCGGGTGCCCAACGTGCCGCTGACCATCCCCGAGCCGTGGCGCAGCGACCTGGTGCGCGTCGAGCCCGCGACGGTGACGGCGACGCTGGCCCTGCGCGACACCATCGAGAGCCACACGCTCTCGAGCGTTCCGGTGATGATCCGCCTCTCGCCCACGCAACTGCGCCAGTGGTCGGTGCGCATCGCGCCCGAAGAGGCCTACCTGCGCGACGTACGCGTGAGCGGGCCCAGCGAAGCGGTGCAGGCCATCGCCGCGGGCCGGGCCCGCGTGGTCGCCACGCTGTTCCTCGAGGGCGTGGAACTGTCGCCGGGCTCGGCGGAGTTTGCCGCACGCCTGTCGGGCGAGGTCGAAGGGCTGCAGTTCGAGGTGGCCGACAACAACGTGCCCGTGCAGGTCACGGCCATCGAGCCGGAGGGCGAGGGCGGCGAGAACTAGTCATTTGATTTTTCGTTGACTCGTTCAGTCATCATCGCCGTCGCCCGACAAGCGCCCGGCGATCGGCCAGACCACCCAGAGCAGCGTGAACAGCACGAGCACGATGCCCGCCATCGTGAGCACGCGCCAGGGCCAGGGCGGCAGCAGGTTCAGCACGGTCTGGCCCTCCAGCTCTGGCCCGAGGTAGCCGTAGTTGAGCCCGGTGATCCAGTTGAGCACGACGAGCGGGACCATCCAGCAGAGCGAGGCGAAAATGGCGGTCCTCAGGTCGCGCAGCTGCGGGCGATAGCCGCGGACGATGATGTCGTAGATGGCCCCGCCGACGATCTGCGTGTGGCTGATCCAGAAGAGCCAGAAGCGCGGGTCGCCCGGCCCCTGCACGACGGTGGGCGTAAAGAACGCCTGCGTGCTCAGGCCGATGCCCCAGAAGTAGAGCACGGTGCGCAGCCAGCGCGTGCGACGCGTGTGCGCGACGAGCAACGCGAAGGGCCCCAGCCAGCCGACGACGTCGCACAGGTGCAGCGGCAGGCTCTTGCCGACGTCGAAGTGCGCCGGCAGCAGCCAGTAGACGGTCGTGATGGCCTGCTGCACCAGCCAGAGGATGGCCCAGGCGTGCGCGACGCGCCGCTCGCCGGCGGTCGTCGAAGCGCGGCCAAGGGCGACGAAGGCGACGATGCAGGCGACGCCCGCGCCGGCGGCAAGGTAGTGCGTGGGCGTGAAGGGCGCAAAAGCCGGCAGGGCCGTCACGCACCCGCCCCCCCACCGACGGCCTTGTGCTCGTGGCGGAGCTGGCCGCAGGCGGCAGCGATGTCTCGCCCGCGGCTGGCGCGCACGTGGGTGGTGATGCGGGCGTCGGTCAGGATGTCCTGGAACGCGCGCACGTCCTCGGTGCGCGGCCGCTGGAACTCGAGCCCCTGCACCTCGTTGTAGCGGATGAGGTTGATGTTGGCGCGCATGGCGCGGGCGAGGTCGGCCAGGAGACGCGCGTGCTCGGGGCGGTCGTTGACGCCGCGGAGCAGGATGTACTCGAGCGTGATCTCGCGGCCGGTCTTGTCGAACCAGGTCTGGCAGGCCGTGAGCAACTGATCGACCGTCGCGTGCTCGGCCCAGGGGATCAATTGGCGGCGCAGCTCGTCGGTGGGCGCGTGCAGGCTCAGGGCGAGGGTGACGGGCAGGTCGAGCTCCCTCGCCAGGCGCTCGATCGCTTGGGGCAGGCCGACGGTCGAAATCGTGATGCGGCGCGCGCCGATGCCCATGCCCCAGGGCGCCGCGATGGTGCGCACGGCGTGGGTGACGCTCCTGAAGTTGGCCAGCGGCTCGCCCATGCCCATGAAGACGATGTTGCTGATGCGGCCGACGCCCTGAAGCTGGTTCAATCGCCAGACCTGCTCGACGATGCGACCGGCGGATAGATTTCCATCGAGCCCGCCCAGCCCGCTCGCGCAGAACTTGCAGCCCACGGGGCAGCCGACCTGGCTGGAGATGCACGCCGTGCGGCGCTCTCGCGTGTCGGTGCGGGGCTTGAGCTCGCCCTTGGGCGGCCAGGGGATCATGACGCACTCGGTCTGGCGGGCGGTGTTGCTGTAGGGCATCCCACCGGCCCGACCATCCTGTCCGAGGATCGGCAGGCGGTTGCCGGTATCGACCGTCGCGTGCTCGGCCGAGGTCGTGCTCAGGTCGTCGGGCCACTCGATGAGCAGCTTCTGCGTGCCGTCGGTGGCCAGCTGGTGGGCGACGGTCGGCCCGCTCAGGAACGCCATCTCGCGCGCGAGCGTCTCGCGGTCGCGCTTGCTCAGGTCGGTCATCTGGCCCGGATCGACCACGCCGCGCTCGTAGACCCAGGTGAGGATCTGCTTGGCCCGGAACGCCGGCATCGACCGCTCGCGGCACCAGTCGGCGAGGGTCTGCGGCGTGAACTGGAAGATGTGGTGCTCGGGGTGGCGCACGGGGGAGGGTAGGGGCCAGAGCCGGCCCCCACCGCTGCCATCGGCTCAGTCGCACCCCGCGTCGAAGGCGTCCTGGAACGCCAGGAAGTCGAAGATCGTCAGCTCGCCGTCGCCGTCGAAGTCGGCCTGAGCGTCGCCGTCCTGGAAGAGGTTGAGATACATGAGATAGTCGAAGATCGTGAGGGCGCCGTCGCCATCGAGATCGGCCGCGCAGGGCGGCGCCTGGCAGGCGTACCTCCCGACGTAGGCGCTGGCGACGCCGTCGAGCTGCGAGAAGCCGCCGCCGGCGTACAGGGCGGATCCGCCGGCTTCTGGAATGGAGCGGAGCGACACAACGGCGCCGTCTAGCTGTCCCCCGCGTCGCGTCCAGGCCACGCCGTCCCATCGGGCGAAAGTCCAAAACTCCGAGAGCACGGAGTCGTAGAAGCGACCGCCCACGTACAGGGCCGGACCCGAGCCATCGTCGAACACTTCGAGCGAATCGGCGATTCCACGCGTCGGCCCGTCGAGCGCGTGCCACGTGGCCCCATCCCACGCCGCAAGGTTTCTGGTAAAGCGACCCTCGATGTCTCGGAAATGGCCCGCGAGATAGAGCCGAGAGCCCGAACCGTCGTCGTGTGCGTGCAGGGAGGTAATCAACGGATCGACGCTCGTGATCCCTTGGCCCAGCGGAATCCATTGCTCGCCCGCCCAACGGCACACGCCGGCGTAGCGCCTCCCGCCGTCGAAACGAAATGACCCGGCGGCATAAAGGGCCGGACCGTTCCCGTCGTCGAATACTTCCAGGGCTTTTACCCAGGCGAACTCATGATCACCTGCAGGGCTCCATTGCGTACCGTCCCAGCGGGCCACGCCGGATGACCGCTCGCCGGGAACTGGACCGAAGGCGCCGGCTACGAAGAGCGAGTGACCACGGCCGTCGTCGAAGCTCTTCATCGCGTTGATCGTCGAAAAACCATTCGTGGGTCCAACGCCGACCGGCGACCAGCGGGTACCGTCCCAGCGGGCGATCGATCCCGCATCGGTCGAACCCGCCCGGGTGAAGTCACCGGCAGCGTAGAGCGAAGGTCCGCCTCCGTCGTCGTGCACCGCTAGGCTGGTGACTTGGGCATCGACGCCGTCGCCCAGTGGTGCCCACGCGTTCCCGCCCCAGCGAGCGATGAATGCCGTTTCGTCGACGCTGGCACGGGTGAACCCACCGCCGGCGTAGAGCGCAGCCCCGGACCCGTCGTCAAACCACTCGAGCGCCGCGACTGGGCCGTTCATGCCCGTGCCGAGGGCGTGCCATCGGGCGCCGTCCCAGGCGGCAGTCCCGGCCAGGGGCGTCCCCCCAGCCGAAGCGAGGCCTCCACCAGCCACGAGGGCGGGCCGACCATCGTGCTCGAAGATCGTCAGACCGCCGATCGATCCGTCCACGTAGCCGCCGAGCGCGTGCCATGCCTGGCCGTCCCATCGCGCGAGGCCGCCGCAACGCATGGCCCCGATCATGTCGAAGTCGCCGCCCACGAACAGGCTCGGTCCATCGCCCAGGTCGGCCGCAAACATGACGGCCGGGGTGTACTGCTCGAACGCAAGCCCTTCGACGGCCGCCCATCGAGTCCCGTCCCAGCGTGCCATGTGCGATGCATCTTGCCCATAGATGATCGAGAACCAGCCGCCCACGTAGAGCTCCGGGCCCGAGCCGTCGTCGTAGATCTCCATTGTGGCGACGTCGGGGCTGAAGCGGTCTCCCGGTGATCCGAGCGGCGACCAGGACTCGCCGTCCCACGCGGCAATCGACTGCACCGCGACGTCGTCGATCTCGCTGAACTGGCCACCGGCGATGAGCAGATCGCCTTGATCATCGCGCCACGTCTCGAATGCCTTCACGGGCCCCCGAGCGCCCGAGCCGAACGCCGACCATTGCGTGCCGTCCCAGTATGCGATGCGGCTGGCCTCGACCTCGCCGGCCCGCTGGAAGTAGCCGCCCGCCACGAGCATGGGGCCGTCCGGCCCCTCGAAGGCGTGCAGCGCGGCGACCGCATCGTCGATGCCACCACCAACCGCGGTCCACGCGTGGCCGTCCCACCGGGCGACGTTGGCGGCCTCGACGCCACCGGCGAGCGAGAACCAGCCGCCCGCATACAGCGCCGGACCGCGCCCATCGTCGAAGACGGTCAGCGCGTAGACGCGCCCGTTGATCCCCTCGCCCAGCGGCTCCCACGCGTGCCCGTCCCATCGGGCGATGTTGCCGACCACGGCGAAGCCGGCCACGCCGTACTGGCCGGCGACGTAGACCGCCTCGCCCCGGCCATCGTCGAAGGTGGCCACCGCCTGGGCGTACCCCGTGCCCGGCAGGCCGAAGAGGTCGGGCGTCCAGCCCATCTCGCACGGCTGGGCCATCGTGGCGACGGCGGACAGGAGGCAGGCAAGAATCGAACAGGATCGGGCTCGCATGCCCATTCTTCCGCGACCGATCGTCACCGGTTGCAGCGAGATGTTCGGCGTTCACCAAACAGATGGCACGTCCGATAGAGAAACCGCCCTGGCGCCCCCGAGAAGAGTTTCTACACGTGTCGGAGGAGTTCCTGACGCGTCATGAGCTCCTCCTGACGCGTCAAGAATTCCTCCTGACGCGTCCGGAACTCCTCCTCACGCGTCAGGAACTCCTCCGCACGCGTCAGGAGCTCCTGCTGACGTCCGAGGAATTCCTCCTGACGCGTCCGGAACTCCTCCGAGCGCGTCGGGAACGACGGCTCCAGCGCGTGATGGGCCGTCGGTCAGCCCTTGAGCAGCTCGGCCAGCTCTCCGGTCGGCTCCTCGAACGAGCAGCTCCCATAACTGAGGGCGAAGCGGGTGCGCTGCTCGACGGCGGTGGCGACGGGGACGGTGTGCTGCTTCCAGCCGATGTGCTGGTCGGAGAGGACGAAGTTGCGGCCGTTGGTCTCGGCCATGAGCTGGAGCGCCGTGTCTTCGTCGATGGCCCTCGCGCCGATCAGGATCGCCGCGACGAAGGTGTTGACGAAGCCCTGCATCGGGCCCATCGGCGGGTTGTCCTCGTAGGTCAGCCGGTACTCGCCCGGCAGCGCGTGGTGCAGGCCGGCGGTGCACTTGAACGCGACGCCCGCGGTGCGGCAGGCCTGCATGAAGCCGACGATCGGCCCGGCGGGGAGCATGGCGTCGGCCGTGACGCCCCCGCAGCGGATCTTGGCGGCCGCGCCCGTGCCGGCGAGCGCGGCGATGTAGCCGCGGATGTCTTCGTTCTGCGCGACCGGCACCTCCATCGCGATGGCCAGCTGCTCGGGCACGGCGTCGAGCAGGGCGTCGACGTCGGCGACGGCCTTGAGCGGCGTCTCGATGGCGTCGACGACGGCCAGGCCCTGGCTGGCGTCCTCGTGGCGGTGGTTGAATTCGCGGATGTGCTCGAGGCTCTCGGCCAGCGGCGTGGCGCTGTCGTGGGGCACGATGGCGCTGAGGCGCCAGGGCTCACCGTCGCCGGCCATCTCGGGGTAGCCGCTGGTCGCGAACGTGCCGGGCATGAGCATCTGGCCGGCCTTTGTGAACTCGTTCAATCGCGCCGCCGGGCAGACGAAGCGGCCGAGCATGGGGGCCCGGGCACTGCGGTGGTATCGCGCGAAGTTCTCGACGGCCGGGCCCATGCCGAGCTTCGAGGGCGGGAAGAGCCCGGCGTAGTCGATGAGGCCCTTGGTCAGGGCCTTTGCGGCTTCGGGGAGGGCGGTGCTGGTGGTGGATTGGGCCATGGTGGAGGATAGGGGAGGGGCGTCGCGGCCGAGCCCGGGGTGGCTCGTGGCTTATAGGACGGCGTCGGGCCGCATTGGCCGGATTCGTCGGGCGTATCTTGGCCCCCCGGATCGGCATGCAGTACCATGTTTGGCCGGCTTGGTGGGCGCGCGAGGCGTGCGGGCGTTGCCGAGTGGCCGCTGGATAACGGGTGAAGAGATCGGAGCGTGCGGGCGGCGGCGTGGCCGGCGTGCGGTGCGCGGGGTGGGAGTGGGAAAGGGAGCTGCATGAGAACGGTGAACCGGCGTGGGTGCGCGCTCTTCGGGCTGGTGGTGGGCGTGGTGGGCGGCGCTGCTATGGCCCAGCCCTGCGGCGACCCCTGGTGGCCGGGCCCGGGGTATGCCATCGACTCGACCGACACGATCGACTCGGCGGCCTATGCCGACCTGAACGGCGACGGGCTGGTGGACGTGGTGGCCACGACGGTTGGCCCCAACGAGTATCACGTGCTGCTGAACCTGGGCGACGGGCGGTTCGAGGCGCGGCCGGGGGAGCCGTCCACGGGCGTTTTGGGCAAGATCATCCTGGGCGACATCGACGGCGACGGGAACAGCGACCTGCTGGGCCTGGGCACGGTCGGGTCGATCCTGCTCAACACCGGCGACGGGCGGTTCGATTTCATCGGAGAGTTCCCCCTGGGCTCGGGAGCGGCCGACCTGCGGCTGGTCGACCTGGACGCCGACGGCGTGCAGGACCTGGTGGTCTCCAATGGGACGTCGCAGGACGTCAGCGTGCACCTGGGCCAGGGCGGGGGCGCGTTCGCCGATCCGGTGCGGTACACGGCTATGGGGTTGCCCAACCAGCTCGAGATCGCGGACCTGGACGGGGACGGGCTCGATGACGTGATCGTGGCTTCACGGACCAACGACGTGGTGCACATCTTCTT
Source organism: Phycisphaerales bacterium (assembly GCA_040221175.1). Taxonomy (NCBI): domain Bacteria; kingdom Pseudomonadati; phylum Planctomycetota; class Phycisphaerae; order Phycisphaerales; species Phycisphaerales bacterium. The sequence continues at coordinate 45,967 of JAVJVK010000013.1, read as the reverse complement.
CAGCATGGGCGATGGCACGCTCTCCGAGGCGATGTCGGTGGCTTCGGGCGATCGACCCCAGCAGCCCCGGGCGGCAGATATGGACGGCGACGGCGACCTGGACCTGGTGGTGCCCAACTCCGACAGCGCCGACATCACGGTGCTGCTCAACGACGGCGCGGGGGGCTTCCCGATCAACCGCCGGTACCCCGGGCTCATCGCGCCGTTGCGCGTGGCCCTGGGCGACATCGACCTGGACGGCCACGTGGACGTGGTCGTGTCCGATCCCGCCGCCCGCAGCCTGACGGTGTGGCACAACCGCGGCGACTCTTTCCTGGAAGATCCATACTCGTTCTACGCCGGCCAGCTGGTGGGCCAGCCGGAAATCTTCGTGCTGGACGGCTCGGGCCGTCCGGGTGTCATCATCGCCGCCAATACGAGCGTGAATACGTTCCAACCATCGGGCGACCGATTGCGGACGCAGACCGTCATCGACGCGGACGTGCTGCCCCAGGACATGACGCTGGCGGACATGAACGGCGACGGGGTGGACGACCTGGTGATGGCGCTGCGGGACCCCGCGGCTACGGGCATTCGCCTGGGCCGTGGCGACGGAACGTTTGCCCCGGCCGAGCGTTATGGCGCTTCGGCGGAATCGCGGGGAGTGGCCACGGCCGACTTCGATGGCGATGGCGACCTTGACTTCGTGACCAGCCACGGGGAGGACCGCGCGCTGTCGGTGATGTTCAATCGGGGCGACGGGACCTTCGTGGGCCAGCGGCGATACTGGGCGGGATCGTCGCCGACGATTGCCCGGCAGGCCGACGTCAACGCCGATGGCATGACCGACCTGATCGTCGCGAACCGGGTCGCCGTGAACGTGCTGCTAGGCACCAGTGGATCTGGCTTCGAGCCGCGCGTGGAGTATCCCGTTGGCGATGTCGTCGAGGGCATCGACGTTGCTGACCTGGACGGCGACGGCGACCTGGACATCGTGACGGCCAACGAGAACAGCGAGGACCTGAGCATCCTGGAAAACCTGGGCGGCGGCGTGTTCGCCGTCGAGCGGCGGATCAACCTGCCGGCCTCTGCCAACAAGGTGATCGCGTTGCACGCCGACGCGGACGCGAACCTGGATCTGGCCGTCATGAGCCGGGACGCGGACATGGTGTACGTCCTGGCGGGATCGCCCACGGGCTTCGTCGCACCGGTGGGCTACGCGGTTGGCGACTTTCCGGTCGACACGGACGCGGGCGACGTTGACGGGGATGGAGACCTCGACCTGGTCGTGGCCTGCCGGAGAACCGAGGATATTCGAACGCTCTACAACGACGGCGCGGGCGGCTTCGGCCAGCAGTCATCGTTCCTGTTCGGCTTTCCCATCGATCGCGTCCGCCTGGGCGATCTCGACGGCGACGGCGACCAGGACATGGTCCACTCGCTCGCGTCGGGCTTGTACGTTCGCATGAACCTTGGCGGCGGGCTCTTCGGTCCGACGACACTCGTCGAGTTTCCGAGCAGCCAGTCCACGTTCCTCGGCCTCGCCGATCTCCAGTCCGATGGCGACCTGGACATTGTCATGAGGCTGAACAGTCAGGACTTCATCGGCTACGCACTCAACGACGGGAGCGCCGGCTTCGGTGCGTTTGATCTCCTGCCCGTCGGTCGCGCACCGCGCGATGCGGTGTTCTTCGACCACGATGGCGATGGCAACCAGGATGTTGTGGTCGTCAACAACCAGGACAGCGACGTCAGCCTCATCCGGGGTGACGGGGACCTGATGTTCGAGCGTCAGACCCTGCTGCCAGCCGCCGAAAACCCCACGAAGGTGGTGGCGACCGACATTGACGGCGATGGCGCACCTGACGTGGTCGCGATCACCGGCGGGCTAAGCATCTACTTCGGCAACAGCGACGGGACGTTCGAGGACGAGTTGCGCCTGCCCGTGGGCACCCGGCCGGTCGCGTTGGCCGCCGCCGACGTGAACGACGATGGCTTGCTGGACCTGGCAACCGTGAACGAGACCAGCGAGGACATCAGCATCATTCTCAACACCGGTGGGCGTTTATTCGCTGAGCAAGCGCGGTATCCCGCCGCTGGCAGGCCGGCGGACCTCGGCTTTGCCGATGCCAACGCCGACGGCGACCTGGATCTGCTCGTGTCCGTCGTGTTCGACGACGAGGTCCGGCTGTACGCCAACGCGGGCGACGGCACATTCGGGATTCGCTGGGCGGCGCGGGTGGGCGACGCGCCCCGTCAACTCGAGGTCGCGGACGTGAACGCCGACGGCCTGGACGACATCATCGTCCTCAACACGAACAGCGACGACATCAGCGTGGTGCTGAACACCGGTGATAGCCGGCTGCTGGATGGGCAGCGGTACGTGGCCGGGGAGGATCCGGGGCCCATGCTCGTGGCGGACCTGCAGGGCGATGGCGTTGTCGATTTTCTGGTCAGCGTGCCGCCCGACGGCCAACTGCGCGTGCTCGAAGGATACTGCACATCTCCGCGGTGCCGGGCCGACTTCGACGGCGATGGGTCGCTGACCATCTTCGACTTCCTCGCGTTCCAGAACGACTTCGACGCGGGGAAGCTCGCGGCCGACTTCGATGGCGACGGCGATTTGACGCTGTTCGACTTCCTCGTGTTCCTGAACGAGTTCCAGGCTGGGTGTGGGTAAGAGGTGATCGATATGTTCAACACGCATCGCGGCCTAACCCGTGGGATGATCGTGTGTGCCGCGATGCCGGCGAGCCTGGCGTTTGCCCAGATGACGTGCGAGGGTGTGCGATTCCCTCACGCGATCTACACGGGAGGGGGCATCGACGTTGTCCATTTGGCCGATCTGAACGGTGACGGACGGGACGACCTGATCACGAGTTTTCAGTCCTCGCTACCTTCTCTGAACGTTCGGCTGGCAGGGGAACATGGGTACTTCGGCGAGGCCGCTGAGTATGGCGCGAGGATCGGCACATCACGTATCCGAACCGCGGACTTCGACGGCGACGGGCACCTTGACATTCTTGTGGGAAAGCGAAGCGACGTGCCCGCGTCGATCTTCTTTAACCTCGGAGATGGCGCGTTTGGCGAGCCGATCCTGGTCGACCTGGGCGGCGGGCAGCCGGGCCTGGACGTCGCCGACGTGAATGGCGATGGGACCCCTGACATCGTCGTGTGCGGGCCGGAGTTCACCTTGCCCGGCGAGGTCCGCATCTTCCCCAACGACGGGCAGGGCGGGTTTGGCGCCGCCATCGTTCGCGAGGTGGGCGGCTTCCCCACGTCGGTGGCCCTCGGAGATTTCGACGGCGACGGCCACCCGGACATCGTCACCGCGAACACGCGGGACAACACCATCAGCGTGCTGCTCAACGGCGGCAACGGCCTGTTCTCGATGCCCGGCCGCAGCTATTCGGGGGGCTTCGAGGTCAGCACGATCGAACTTGCCGACATCAACGGCGATGGCACACTCGACATCGTGCTGGGCAGCGAAGAAGAGACCTTCCGAAGCATGACGATCTTCCCCGGCCTGGGCAACGGCCGGTTCGCGCCCGCATTGGACTATCCCACCGCCGTCGCACCACGGGAACTGGAGATCGCCGACCTGTCGGGCGACGGCATCCTGGACGTGGTCGTGTCGGGCCTGCGCGAGGACAACGTGGCCGTGCTGCTGGGCCGTGGCGATGGGATCTTCGAGGCGCCCAGGACGCTGCGTACGCCCGAAGACGCGGCGATTGCGGTGGGAGACGCCGATGGCGACGGTGTGCTCGATCTGGCGATCGCACGCAACAGCACGGGCGTGGTGCTGGGCGATGGCGCGGGCGGGTTCCGATTCCGCCGGAGCGTGGATGTTGGATTCGAGGTGCTGGAAGTTGCCGCGCACGATCTCGACGGCGACGGCGACCAGGATATCGTCGCCGGCGGTCGGGTGGGGAGTACCGATGAGACGATCGAACTGATCTGGAACGACGGTGGTGGGCGGTTTCGCCAACAAGCCCTCGCCGCGGGCGGCGCCTTTTCCGTCGGCATCGTGGTGGACGACTTCACCGGCGACGGACTGGCGGACATCGCAACCCGGGGCCCGCTTACCACGATCTGGGTGCTTCCGGCGATCCAGCCAGGGCAGTTTGGCGAGCCGATCGTGAGCGAACTGGATGAGGGTTCGAATGGCTTTACCGCCGGCGATCTGAACGGCGATGGGCTGCCGGACCTGGCGTTCCTTCGACGCAGCAGCCCCGACACCGTGGCTGTCATGTTCAACCTCGGCGGCGGGGCCTTCGGCGGATACACGCAGTGGTTTCTGACCGATGATCCCAACGACATTGCCATTGGCGACATCGACGAGGACGGCAATTCTGACGTGGTCCTGACGCTCGATCGCAATGAGGTGGCCGTGCTGCGCAATCTGGGAGGCGGGAGCTTCGCCGATCCTCAGTACGTCCGCATCGGGCGGGAGGAGATGTATGGGCTGGACCTACACGATGCGGACGGCGACGGCGACCTGGATCTGTTCGCGATCTCCGAGGCCGATCTCCTGGTCGCGCGTAACGACGGCGCGGGCGGCTTTCCAGAATGGACAACCTACCCGGCGGTCACCTCCGAACTGTTGAAGATCGTCGACGTCAATCTGGACGGCTTCGCCGACGCGGTGATCGGCGCAAGCACGATCCTGCTGGGCGATTCGGAGGGCGGCTTCTCTCCGCCGCTCAGCCACGAGACCGGAGGCCGCGACACCGGCATGGCGGTCGCCGACATGGACGGCGATGGCAAGCCCGACCTCATCGCGGCGGCGCGTGACCGATTCAGGTTCGGCATCCTGTACAACGAGACGCCGTGCGAGGGGTGCCGCGCCGACTTCGACGGCGACGGAGCGCTGACGATCTTCGACTTTCTGGCCTTCCAGAACGCTTTCGATGCCGGAGATCCGCGGGCCGACTTCGACGCGGATGGTGAGCTCACGCTCTTCGACTTCCTGGTCTTCCTGAACGAGTTCCAGGACGGATGCGGCTGATCATCTGCCTGGGCAGGCCGCCGTCCACCGAGCGTATAGTGAACACCGCGTCTGGTACGCCATGCCCCTGTAGCTCAGCTGGATAGAGCAGCGGACTTCTAATCCGCAGGTCCCTGGTTCGAATCCAGGCGGGGGTGCTTGGAGTTTCGCCTCGTCGGGCAGAGCCCCCCTCGGCGAGGTAGGAGATGGGGTAGGCGTGGTAGGTTGAAGGGGGTGGTAGAGGGGGAGGGGAAGAGGTCTCTGCCTCCCTCGATTCCTAACCTGTTGCCATGAGCACGAACCACACGCTTGTTCTCATCCGCCACGGCCAGAGCGTCTGGAACGCCGAGAATCGGTTCACCGGGTGGACCGACGTGGACCTGAGCGAACAGGGACGCAGCGAGGCGCAGAGGGCGGCCGAGTTGATCCGGGTCGAGGGGCTGGACTTTGACTATTGCTACACGAGCGTGCTCAAGCGGGCCATCCGCACGCTGTGGATCGTGCTGGACGGGCTGGACCGGATGTGGCTGCCCGTCGAACGCTCGTGGCGATTGAACGAGCGGCACTACGGGGCGCTCCAGGGCCTGAACAAGGCCGAGACCGCCCAGAAGCACGGCGAGGACCAGGTCAAGATCTGGCGGCGCAGCTACGACGTGAGGCCCCCGCTGCTGGAGGCCGGCGACGATCGGCTGCCGGGCGGAGACCCTCGGTATGCTGGGCTGGCTCGGGACGAGCTTCCGGCGGGCGAGTGCCTGAAGGACACCGTCGAGCGGGTGCTGCCGTGCTGGGAAGGTGAGATCGCCGCGAAGGTGAAGGCCGGCCAGCGGGTGCTCATTTCGGCCCATGGCAACAGCATCCGGGCGCTGGTGAAGCACCTGGACCAGATTTCCGACAGCGACATCATGGGCGTGGAGATCCCCACCGGCGTGCCGTTGGTGTACACGCTCGACGAATCGCTTAAGCCCATTGAAAGCAGGTACTTAGGCGATCAGGACGAGGTCGAGGCGGCCCAGGCGGCCGTCGCGGCACAGGGCAAGGCACGCTGAATCCGCTCGGCGCCGGGCGTAACGCCCGCACGGAGTCCGCATATCCCCTATGCGCAGGCGTCGCTGATTCACTTATACTGCGCACACACGACCACGCCGCGACGCGAGCGCGCGGCGGCATTGTCCGGCCCATCGCCGGGCGGCAGGAGCAGACCATGACCAAGCGTGATCGACTTCGCACCCTGGCCGGCCTGGCCGGCGCTTCCCTCGTTGCGGCGGGCGTGTGCGCCCCGGCACTGGCGCAGGACGGCAACCAGAACGAGGGCCAGGCGGCAAGCCAGATGGTGGGCGCGCACCGCGCGGCCGAGAAAATCATCGCCGACTACGAGGCGGTGGAGATGCCCGCCTACGACGCGAGCCGCCGGGCCGAAGAGGGCTACCGGGCCGAGTACATGGAAGCACGGACCGAGGCGATGCGCAAGCAGGCCGAACTGATCGGCGAGCTGTACCGCAGCCATCCGGCCCATGATCGTCTCGTCGAACTCATGCCCGTTCGCTGGAACGCCCTGATGGGGATGGGCGAGGCCGAGCGCGTGCTCGAAGAGTCAAAGGCGCTGGCCGGCAAGACCGACAGCAAGGCCCTGAAGGCCGAGGCGCTGTTCGCCCACGCCAACGCGGTGGCCCGCACCACGCAGTACGACCCCGCACAGGTTGGCGAGGCGGCCGAGCTGTTCGCCGCGGTGGCCCCCGAGGACCCGCGCAACGCCACGCTGATGATGATGACGACCTACTACCAGACCGACTCGGATAAGGTCGAACAGACCTACCGGACGCTGGCGGCCGACTTTCCCGAGACCCGCGAGGGCAAGCAGGCGGCGGCAAAGGTCTACCAGCTCGACCAGATCGGCAAGCCCTTCGAGTTGAGCTTCGAGGAGGCCACCAGCGGCGAGCCCATCGACATGAGCAAGCTGCGTGGCAAGGTCGTGGTGGTCGACTTCTGGGCGACCTGGTGCGGGCCGTGCATCGCCGAGATGCCCCACATGAAGAAGCTCTACGCCGCCTACAAGGACAAGGGCGTGGAGTTCATCGGCGTCAGCCTCGACCAGCCGCGCAACGAGGAAGACCCCAGCAAGGACGGCCTCGTGAAGCTGCGCAATTGGGTGAAGGACAACAACGTCACCTGGCCGCAGTACTACCAGGGCAACGGCTGGAGCAGCGAGTTCTCCAGCGGCTGGAAGGTCCGCTCGATTCCGTGCGTCTTCCTGGTCGACCAGCAGGGCCGCCTGGTGACCCCCAACGCCCGCGGCAAGCTCGACGAGATGATCCCCGAGCTTCTGGGCATCGAGCCGATCGAGCTCGAGGGTGAAGAGCAGGAGGGCTGACCTGGCGCTTGGTGTCGCCTGAGACGTCGCTCAAATTCGTCCAAGAGGCCCGCCAAACGGCGGGCTTTTTCGTTGGTTGCATACATTTCTTCCATGAGCCACCCCCACTCTGCCGTCAGCGTCGAGAACAAGCCCGAGCCGGTGTTTGCCCCGCCCGCGGGGGCCCAGCGGGCCGAGCCCGAGGGGGCGATGGTCGACGTGATGGGCGGGGCCAGCCGGTGGACGATCCCGCTTCACGAGCACGGGTTCGTCGCGCTGGTGGACGCCATGCCGCGGCTGGTGCCCGAGGGACAGACGGCCGACCAGGCCGTGGTGCAGGCGGCCCGGGTGAGCTATGGGGCGGGCACCAAGAAGGTGAACGAGGACCGCGGGCTCATCCGCTACCTGCTTCGGCACGAGCACACCACGCCCTTCGAGATGGTGGAGTTCAAGTTCCACGTGTCGATGCCGATCTTCGTGGCGCGGCAGTGGATCCGCCATCGTACCGCCAACGTGAACGAGTACTCGGGCAGGTACTCGGTCATGCCCGATCGCTTCTACCGCGTCGACCTGGAGCACGTGCGCAAGCAGAGCACGAGCAACCGGCAGGGCGGCGAGGACGTGCTGAACACGGGCGACGCCGAGGAACTGAAGACCGCGCACGAGTTCGTCGAATACCTCGACCACGTCGAGGGGCTGTACAAAAAGTACGAGAAGCTCATCGAGCAGGGCGTGAGCCGCGAGCTGGCGCGCGTGGGGCTGCCAACAAGCCAGTTCACGCAATGGTACTGGAAGTGCGACCTGCACAACATCCTGCGGTTCCTGAAGCTTCGGCTCGATCCGCACGCGCAGCAGGAGATTCGCGACTACGCGCAGGCGATGCACGACCTGATCGCGCCCATCGTGCCGGTGACGATGGAGGCATGGCGCGACTATCACCTCCAGAGCATGCGGCTGACGCGGCTTGAGATCGAGGCCATCGCCGGCCTGGCCAGCGGTGGTTCGGGCGAGTTGAACAGCGACAACAAGCGAGAGAATGCCGAGTGGCAGGCCAAGCGAGAGCAACTGGGCCTGGAAGCCAAGCGATAGGCCAGCCATGGCGCTCCGGCTGCTCCAGATCATCCTTCCCAGGCGGCACGACCTTGAGGTCCGCGAGGTGGTTGGCCGCCGGCCTTCCAGCACGATGTGGAGCGAGCCTGCCAGCGAGGATCGCGTTCGGGTGAGCATCGTCCTGCCCAAGGAAGAATGCGATGATCTGGTTCGCAAACTGGACGCGCAGTATTCCTCGGTCGATGGCTTCCGCCTGATCCTCGAGGCCATTGAGGCGACGCGGCCGCAGATCGAAGAACCCAAGCCCCCACCCGAGCCGGACCCGTCCGACGACGACGGGACATCGAAGCTGCGCGCGTTCTTTGGCGGGCGGGTCGCGGGCGATGAATTGGTCGACGAGATGCTCGCGGGCGCCAAGCCGTCGCGCGTGTTCTTTGCGATGGTGGTGCTCTCGACGGTGGTCGCCGCGGCCGGCCTGGTGCAGAACAGTGCCGCGGTGATCATCGGCGCGATGGTGATCGCGCCCCTGCTGGGGCCGAACCTCGCCCTGTCGCTCTCGCTGACGCTGGGCGACCTGCGGCTGGCCAGGCGTTCGCTCATGACGAACATCATGGGCGTGGGCGTAGCCGTGACGCTTGCGATGGGCGTCGGGCTTTACGCGCAGGCCAGCGCGGGCGCAGACGATCCTCAGACGAGCGAACTCTTCGCCCGCACCGTGCCGCGCGTCAGCGACATCGCTATTGCGCTGGGTGCGGGGGCCGCGGGCACGCTGGCATCGACGACGGGTGTACCGGCCACGCTGGTGGGCGTCATGGTGGCCGTCGCGCTCCTGCCGCCGCTGGTGACCTTCGGGCTGCTGCTGGTGAGCCCCAACGCGACGATGGCGCAGGCGGCCGGCGCCTTGCTCCTGACGGCGACCAACGTGATCTGCATCAACCTGAGCGCGATGGCAATGTTCCGGCTGCAAGGCGTTCGGCCGGCCACGATGCTCGAGAGCCGCCGCGCCCGCGCGGGGAGCACGTACGCGATGCTGTTCTGGGCGCTCTTGCTGGCGGCGCTGGTGGCGATCATCATCGCGTGGCCGGCCGTGATCGATCGCTTGCCGGGCGGCGCGCAGTTCCTCGACGCGGCCGAATCGTCCCAGGCGACACCGGACGGATCAGGCTGACGCGGGCGGGTTCAGTTTGACGCAGCCTCGAGATCTTCGGGCCGCACACGCTCGGGCGCAAAGGCCATGGCAATCGAGATCGTCGACACGAAGAAGAGCAGCGTTGCAACCGGCAGCGTCCAGCCCAAGGCGTCCATGGCCCCGCGACCGAACTGCGGCGCAGGGGGGCCGCTCTTTGGCATGACCATCAGCGACGCGTCGAACTGCCAGGTACCGAACTGGAGTTCGTCATCGCGTCGCTCGGGCGCGGGCTCACCGGCGCGCCGGGCCTCGCTGACGCGGCGGTTAAAAGCTCGCTCGCTCTCGGGAAAGCGGAGGACTTGCTCTCGGAAGCCGCCCTCGGGAAGCAGTTCGACGAACTGGAAACGCCAGTCGCCGCGCATGACCTGGCCGAAGCTGTCCTGATCGACGCCCGGCCTCTGCAGGCGAACGACCGCGGCGAGTCGCTCATCGGCGGTGCCCGCGTCGATCTCGGCCATGAGTTCCTCGATCGACTTGCCGCTGCGCGGCGCGAACCGGAGGACCTTGAGCCACGCGTCGTGTCGCTGCAGGCCGGGCACCTCGGTGGGCAGGGAGGTCAGCCCGGAGCGAAGGCGGATGGTGTCCTGGCCGTACCGCAGGACGACGACGTCGGCTCCGTCGGCGTCCACCTCGTCGGTGAAGCTGACGGGCGTGTCGTTCCACAGGAACTCGCGAGCGGTGATGGGCTGGAAGACGTAGAGCTCGCGGCCGGAGTCGCGGTTGTAGCGGTCGAGCCGCTGGGCCATGAAGTATCCAAGAACGACGACCGCCGCGAGGCTGAGGAGTGCGGTCGTAAGCCAGAGGGTGCGTCCGCGGTGCCATGCAAATGGCTTGCGCGTGATCTCGTTCCCGGTCGTGTCCATGGTCTCCGTTCGGTTGGTGTGGCTCAGTGCTCCCCGCCGTGGGACTGGTCCTTGCCGTGAGCGCCCTCGGTAGCCGCATCGGCGCTGAACAGGCCCGCCGTGAGGCCGTGCATGGCGCGCGTGCGATCGGGCGAGCGCATGGGCTCGTCGTGCCCGTGGTGCGGGTGCTTCTTAGCGGCTTCCTTCTCGTAGGCAGCCTCGCCGATTTCCTGGATCTTCTTGTCCTTGGCGTACTGGTACATTGCGACGCTGATGGTCTCGTCCTCGCCACGCGTCAGGTTGCCCAAACCGCCCGCCTGGATCTGCTTGGCCTTCCAGTCGTAGATCTCGGTGCGGTTGCCAAGGTCCATGGCGGTCAGGCCGATGAACAGCCCCACGCCCATGAGGGTGAAGAGGAAGACGAGCAGGTTCAGGCGGTTATCCCACTTGAGGTGCATGAAGATCGCCACGACGAAGATGGCCTTGATGGTCGCGATGCTCATGGCGATGAACACGTTGACCAGCGTGGGAATCTCGAGCGCGAACACCTCGGCCACCCAGATCTCCGCTCGCGAGGCTGCGACGGTGAGGATCGTGAAGAACACGAGGACGCCCAGCACCGCACGCAGCATGAACTTGCTGGTCACGTGGTGGTCTTCGCCGTCGTGGCCGTGCTCGCCCACCCCGTGGTGCTCGGGGTGGAACGCGTGCGGATCGGCCATGTAGTCGGCGTACTGCGCGTCGGTCATCTGCGAGGGGTCGGGCCGGGGATGTTCGTGCTGGGCGTCGCTGCTCATGTCTGGCTCCGAAAGTGGTCTCGAGGTCGTCCGTCGTGTCCCGCGGCGCGTCAGTGGATGAGGTACAGCAGGGGGAAGAGGAAGATCCAGATGAGGTCGACGATGTGCCAGTACAGCCCGATGTTCTCCATCGCCAGGTAGTTCTTGGGTCCGTACCAGCCCTTGGCGTTGCGGTAGATGAGGTAGCCGATCAGGCCCATGCCGATGACCACGTGCGACGCGTGGATGCCCGTGGCGGCGTAGTAGAGCGACCACCACATGGGCTCCATGGGGTTCTCGGCGTAGGGATAGTTGAACAGGACGCCGGGCCGCTTGCCCTCGGCCCACTTGGGCCCGTACTCGAAGATGAACTTGATCAGGAGGAACGCAAGCGCACACAGCCAGGTGATGACCAGGCAGATCTGCGCCCGGGCCTTGTCGCCCAGCTGGGTATGGCGGATCGCGGCGGCCATGGTGTAGCTGGACCACAGCAGAATGAGCGTGTTGGCGCCACCGTAGACCCAGTTGAGGTAGTGCGACCCGTTGGCGAAGGCCTCGGGGTACAGCATGCGCATGATCGCATAGCCGCAGAACAGGCCGGCAAACAGCAGCACCTCGGTGCCCAGGAAGAGCCACATGCCCAGCTTGCCGGCGTCGAACTCGTCGTCCCTGGTCCGCCAGTGGTGGCCCTTTTCGACGGTTTCGTGCAGCGGCTTGGGCCCGGCGGGCATGTCACGGCCTGAGGGTGGATTCATCGTGCTCATACGAGGCTCTCTTTGGCAATCACGGCGGGACGAACCGTCCCGATCGTCGGCAACTCAGTGCAGATCGGTCTTCTCAGGCAACGGATACTCGGCCGGATCGGTGTGCGGGGGCACCACGCGGTCGTACGCGTAGGGACCATGCTTGACGATCGGCTCGTGGGCGAAGTTGTGCTCATCGGGCGGCGAATCGGCGTGCCACTCGAGCGTCATGCCGCCCCAGGGATTGGCCGAGGCGGTCTTGCCCTGGAGCAAGGCGTGGATGAACGTGAACAGGTGGACGAGGAAGCCGGCCAGCAGCATCCACGAGCCAACCGTCGAGATGATGTGCATCCACTGGAACTCATCGGGATAGCTGGCATACCGGCGCGGCATGCCGTGGGCTCCCATGATGAACTGGATGAAGAAGGTGGTGTTGAAGCCCAGGAAGACAAGCCAGAAGCCCAGCTTGGCGGGCGTCTCGGCGTACATCTTGCCGAACATCTTGGGCCACCAGTGGTGCAGGCCCGCCAGGAAGGCGATGACGGTGCCGCCGAACATGACGTAGTGGAAGTGGGCCACGACGTAGTAGGAGTCGTGGAGGTGCATGTCGGTGGACAGCGTGGCCAGGGGCAGGCCGGTCAGGCCGCCGATGGTGAAGAGGAACAGGAAGCCCAGCGTGTAGAGCATGGGCGTGTTGAAGACGATCGAGCCCTTGTAGAGCGTCGAGATCCAGTTGAAGACCTTGATGGCCGTCGGCACGGCCACGAAGAAGGTCAGGAAGCTGAAGATCGCCGCCGTCAATTCGCCCTGGCTGGTGAACATGTGGTGGCCCCACACCAGGAAGCTCACCGCCGCGATGCCCAGCGAAGCGAAGGCGATGGATCGATAGCCGAAGATCGGCTTGCGGGCGTGGACGGTGATGGTCTCGCTGATCACGCCGAAGGCAGGCAGGATCATGATGTACACCACCGGGTGGCTGTAGAACCAGAAGAAGTGCTGGAAGAGCACCGGATCGCCGCCCAGGCGCGGATCGAACAGGCCGAAGTTGAACAAACGCTCGAAGATGAGCATGAGCGTCGTGATGCCGATGACCGGGGTGGCAAGCACCTGAATGATGGCCGTCGCGTAGATGGCCCACACGAACAGCGGCATGTCGAACCAGCCCATGCCCGGGGCGCGGAGCTTGTGCACGGTGACCACGAAGTTCAGCCCCGTCATGATGGAGCTGAAGCCCATGATGAACACGCCCGTGATCATCGCGACCAATCGCCAATGGTCGGCATCGGTCATGGTTGAGTACGGGGTGTAGAGCGTCCACCCGGTATCGATGCCGCCCACCAGGGCCGACGCCAGCGCGAAGAGCGAACCGAAGACGTAGACGTACCAGCTTCCCAGGTTCAGGCGGGGGAAGGCCACGTCCTTGGCGCCGATCATGAGCGGAAGGAAGAAGTTGCCCAGGCTGGCCGGGATGCCTGGCACGATGAACATGAAGGTCATGATGGCGCCGTGGAGCGTCATGGCGCGGTTGTAGATGTTGTTGGCTGTCGCGCCGTCGCTCGCAAGGAAGGCCAGGCGCTGACCCGTGGTCACGCTCTCGCCCGCCTGGTTGATCACGATGCGGGTGGGCTCGAGCAGCTCGAATCGCACCGCGAGCGCCATGACCCCGCCCAGGAAGAACAGGATCAGCAGCGCCGTGAGGTACATCACGCCGATCTTCTTGTGGTCGACGGTGGTCGCCCAGTTGGCGATGTCGGCCCACAAGCTGCCCTTCGAGGTCAGGTAGGACCCATGGTGGCCGCCGCCGTGCTGGGGGGCCGAACCGGCATGGGAGTCAAGCGAACTCATCGTGCGCCTCCAAAGTCAATCTGCACAGCAGCGGCATCAGCCACCGCTGGGGGTTCCTTCCATCGATCCATCCGACGCGCCGGCGTCGCCCGCAGCGTCGGCGCCCTCCCCGGCTTCGCCCTCGGCGCCGTCGGCGTCGGGGTCGACCTGGGTGGCGGCAAGCTCGGCCTCGGGTGTGGCTTCGCTCAGCGTCTTCATATACGAGATGATCCAGCCAAGCTGCTCGGGGCTGATGGCCCCCTGGTAGCTCACCATCTGGTTCGGGTAACCGGCACGAATCTTGGCCGCCGGGACGTAGATGGATTCACGGATGTGGTTGTCGTCGGCAAGGATTGTGCTGCCGTCGGCGTACTGGTGCTCGGTGTTGTAGAGGTTCTGCCACGTCGGGCCGGTGCCGGCCGAGCCATCGACGGAGTGGCACGAGAAGCAGCCGTTCTGCTGGGCCACGATGCGTCCGCGCTCGGCCAGGGTGCCGCGGGGCGAGCCGAAGATTTCGAGCTTGGCTTCGTAGATCTCCTGGGGCACGATGCGGATCAGGCCGGCCATCTCCGAGTGGTTGTCGCCGCAGTACTCGGCGCACATCAGGATGTGGTCGCGATAGGGATAGGCGCCGAGCTCGGGGTCCTCCATGATCAGCGAGGCGTCGTCGAGCGGATCGGGCACGAACGTGTAGCTGGTGTAGCGGTTGGGGAAGATGTCCTGCTTCACGCGGAAGTCGGGAATCCAGAAGCTGTGGATCACGTCGCGGCTGGTCATGCGCAGCAGCACGGGCGTGTTCTCGGGAAAGTACCAGACCGGCGCGGCCTGGCTGGTGAACGTCTGGCGTCCATCCTCGGCGCTGGCGCCTTCGGTCTCGGTGGCGGTTTCGGTCGTGATCTGGCCGCCGGGGTACTCCAGCGTCCAACTCCACTGGAAGGCCATGAGGTTGGCCTCGATGGCGCCGACCTTGTTGTAGTTCAGGTTGATGTACCCGCGGAAGCCCTCGAAGAACATCACGAAAAAGAAGATCGTGGGGATGATCGTCCAGGTGATCTCCAGCGGCGTGTTGTGGCCGGGGCTGGCGGGGGCGGCCTGGCCCTTCCGCCGGCGATAGCGGATGGCGAAATAGACCATCAGCACCATCAGAACGACGAAGAAGGCGACCGAGAGCCACCAGATGAACATGAACATCCAGTCTGCTTGCCGACCGGCACTGGTATAGCTCTTGCCCCCGAACCAGAAGAGATCCTGGAGATTGGCCGAGGCTAGGGCGGCCGAGAAGTTCGCCACAGCGGCGTTCATCACGTTCATGCGTGGGCTCCCGCGGCACGCCCAGCCGGGGCGCCGCCGTCAAGTCCTGAATCTTCGTTGGTGTGCGCAGACGCCCGCCGACCCTTGGCCACGCGCTCGCTCAACTTGAGGGCGATGAGCAGGCCGAGCACGAGCAGGATCGTCAGACCGGCGCCCGCCCGCATCACGCGGAAGGCCGCCAGGCTGTACGAGTTGCTGTTGGGGTCGTAGGTATAGCAGAACAGCAACACCCGGTCGCCAAAGCTGGCGCCGACGCGACCATCGGCCGCGTCGAGCAGTGCCAGCCGAACCTGCCGGGATGGATAGTCAAACCCATAAAAATACCGAGAGACGGTGCCATCGGGCGCCAGCACGACCGCGCCGGTGGCATGGGCATACTCGTCCACGTCGGGGAGGTAGCGGTACCCGAAGCCAACCGAATCGGCAATGGCTCGCGAGGTGTCGCCGCTGGCGCGGAAAAACCGGTAGCCCTCGGCGACGGTGTCGGTCTCGCCCTGGTTCTTCTCGTAGCCCGAGCGGTACAGCATCGCGTACTGCTGGGCCTGCTCTTGTGTATTCGTCGGATCGAATGACACCGCCAAGACGTTGTACTCGTCGCCGATGGTCCAGTCTTCGATGCCGTTGAAGGCCTTGTTGAGGTTGCCGAGCATCGCCGGGCAGGCCACCGGGCAGTCGTAATAGACCATCAGCAGGATGGTGGGCTTGCCTCGCTCGGGGGCATCGTCACTGTCGAAGAAGTCACCCAGGCGAACCGACTCACCATCGCTGGTGGTCAACTGGGCGTCCAGCGGAACCTGGCTGCCGAGCTTCTCCTCGATGTCCAGCCCGCGAGCCTGGACGGGGACTTCCTCCTCGATGATCTGGGCGCACGCCGTCACGGACAGCCCGAGGGCCGCCGACGTAATCGAGAGTGTGCGCAGGATCGAGTTCATGGCGTTGCGGTGTTCCTTATCGCTGCCGATAGTCCTGGAGGACCTTCTGCCGGGCTTCGTCGATGGGGATGCGTGCGGCACCCTCGACGATCTGGCCCGACCAGCCGTACTGGGTGAGTTCTTCGAGCGTCTCGGCCTTGTACGCGTTGGCGTCGACGGCCAGTTGGAGCGTCTCGATGTTCTTGACGCGGGCGTTCTGGACGTAGCTCTTGAAGAAGAGGGCCACGCCGATGATCGAGATCACCACGAAGGCCAGCATGCCCATGTAGAAGATGAGCAGAGCGCGGGTGTCGACGTGCCCGGCATGCTCCTGCTGGGGCAGGCCCTCTTCGCGCGTGTGTGCGAACCAGTCGTCGTGATTGTGGTTGGCGCTCATGCTCTTGGTTCCTGTGGAACAGTACAAATTACTGTACGGCTGATCTTGTTCCGAGCTTGAATCTCCGGGCCGGAGCCACGGGAACCCCTATGGCTCCCAGTGTTGACGGCTCAGATGTAGTTCTTGTGGCCCAACGCTTCGGGCATACGGGGTTCCATGCGATTCACGAGGGGAGCCTTGGTAAGCCTCCAGATCAGCACGCCGGTGTACAACGCAGCCACGCCACCGATGCCCGCGATGTCCACCCACAAGCCTTGCATGAAGCCCACCGGGTTCTCGAGGGTGACCCCGAGCGACGGACGGATGATCCAGTAGAGATCGACGACGTGCATGAACAGCAGCCACGTGGCGACGGTGCCATATCCCAGCGCCGTGCGCCGCATCGCACGCGGGAACATGAGCACGAGGGGCACGAGGAAGTGGCCAAAGACCAGGAACATGGTCAGGCCGGGCCACTCGGTCTTGCGGAACATGAACCAGGTGGTTTCCTCGGGGATCTGGCTGTACCAGATGAGGAAGTACTGGCTGTAGGCGATGTAGCCCCAGAACACGATGAACCCGAACATGAACTTGCTCAGGTCGTGATGATGCTCTTCGGTAATGAGGCCCTGCATCTTGCCCTTGGACCGCAGGAAGGTGAGCAGCAGGGCCATGGCGGGGAAGGTCACGAACAGGGTGCCGGCGAAGAAGTAGACGCCCCACATGGTGCTGAAGAACTTGTAGTCGGTCAGCGCCATGAGCCAGTCGAAGCTGAAGAAGGCGGTCGCCAGCGCCATGACCACCAGGCCCCAGGCCGAGTGGAAGGCCAGCTTGTTGGTCAGCCAGCGGTCGCCCGTGCGCTCCTGCTTCCGCGAGATGCTCCAGACCAGCCGGCTCATCCCGACCCAGACGAGCACGTAGAACGCCATGCGGGCGCCCACGAAGATGGGGTCGAAGTAGGCCCCCTTCTTGGTGATGAAGTACTCTTCGTCGATGATGTCGGGCGTTAGCCAACTGGAGACCACGCCCACGTGATCGCTGGACACCGAGATGATCTCGGAGATGGCAAACAGAACGACGCCCAGGACCGGCAGCCAGATCAGGGCGGCGGCCTGCTCGAGCACGCGCTTCATGGTCACGTGCCAGCCGGCGGCGCCGACGGCGTTGATCATGATGAAGAACAGCGAGCCCAGGCTGAAGCCCAGGACGCTGAGCGTTCCGATGAGCAGGATGCCCTTGACGTGGAGGATTGCCGCGTGGGTGCTGGTGGGGCCGGCGAGCACGAACGCGCCGATGATCGCGATCACGATGCCCAGCACGCCCAGCCCGGCCAGGCCCTTCCAGACCAGGCCGACGCGGGCGGGCTCCAGCGTGATGTTCTCTTCGCGCAGAGCCGGATCCTGCAGGTGGGCGGGCTGGTGCTCGGCCACGGGTTGGTTGGCGGAGATGCTGCTCACTGACCACCCCCTTGCTCGGTCGAACGCGTCGATCGACCGCGAGGATCGAGTTGGTCTCTGGCCTCGGCGGGCAGGGACTGCGGGTCGTTGTCGAAGGCCTGCTGCAAGACGCGGATATGGGCCACGACTGCCCAGGTGTCTTCGATGCTCAGGGCGTGTCCGTAGCCGGGCATGCGGTAGCGGCCATCGGGGTGCTTCAGCCCGTTGCGTGCGATGTGGAACAGGTAGCCATCGCCGGCCGTGGGCTCGCTCAGGTCCTTGTACTTGGCGTCGTGGAAGCTGGGAACCGGGGCCGACCAGCGACGCCCGACCATGCCGTTGCCGTCGCCGGCGTAGCCGTGACAGGCGGCGCAGTAGATGTTGAAGCGTTCCTCGCCGCGAGCGAGCAGTTCACTGGTCAGCTCGGTGGGCATGCGTTCGATGAACGTGCCGTCCTCGTTCAGGCCGGCGTAGACGCTCGCGCCCTCCGCGAGCAGGTCCTGCCGCTCGCTGATGAACGCGTCGGCCCACTCGGACTGTTCGCCCAGCGTGGACTCGGTGAAGGTAAACGCACCGAATGCAACGGTGCCCCCCACCGGCGGTCGCATCTGCCGGCCATCGGCAAACAGGGGCGTGGCAGCCTGCGGGCTGAAGTTCGGGTTGTCGTCCATGTCCGGGAAGAATTGCCGCGGATTCTCTTCCGAGCGATCGCCGCGGCAGCCCGCGAGCGTCGCCGTGGAGACAATCGCTGCCGCGGACAGCGTCAGGATCATGGTCAGCCTGGTGGTTCGGCGTTGCATGTGCTTATTCCTCCACCAACTCGACGTGGGTGGCGCCGATCTCTTCGAGCATCGCGACGGTGTCGGAGCCCTGGAACTTGGGATCGCCAGCCTCGATGACGATGACGAACTTGTCGTCGCTGACGCGCAGGAAGCGCTCGTTCTTGAGCAGCGGGTGGTTCCATCGCGGCAGGCCATTGAGCGCCAGCATGCCGATGAGCGACGCGAACGCCGAGAAGAGCACGCCCAGTTCGAAGGTGATGGGCACGAACGGCTCCCACGCGGCGTACGGCTTGCCTTGGACGACGAGCGGATAATCGACGCCGCTCATCCAGTACTGCATGGCAAGGGCCACGGTGATGCCCGTGATGGCGCCGCCTGCCACGATGAGCGGCAGCTTGGTGCGCTTCATGCCCATGGCTTCATCGATGCCGTGGATCGGGAACGACGCGAACACGTCCCACTTCTTGAAGCCCGCATCGCGGACCTGCTCGGCGGCGTGGTAGACGTCGGCGGACGAGGCGAACTCGGCCATGATGCCGTGGACGACGCCGCCCTCGGGCGTGCGGAATCCGTGATCGGGACGGGATGGAAGTCCGAGGATGCCCATATCAGTGTCCCTCCCCTTCGGTGCTGGGGGCGGAAGTGTCGGGTTCGTTCGTGCCGTGGCCCACGCCGCCCGAGCCCGGGCCGTGCGCCTGGTTGTGTCCGTGGCCGTGCCCATGGCCGTGCCCATGCGGGTCGGCCTCGGGCAGGATGGCCTTGATCTCGGCGATCGGGAAGATCGGAAGGAATCGCAGGAAGAGCAGGAAGAGCGTCATGAAGATACCGCACGAGCCCACGAAGGTGAGGATGTCGACCCAGGTGGGGTAGAACATGTGCCACTCGCCGGGAATGAAGGCCCGGTGGAGGCTGGTGACGATGATCACGAAGCGCTCGAACCACATGCCGATGGTCACCAGCAGCGCGACGATCCAGATCACGATCGGGTTGCGACGCAACGCCTTGACCCAGAAGAGCTGAGGGCTGAGCACGTTGCAGGAGATCATGGTCCAGTAGGCCCACCAGTACGGAGCGCCATCTTCGTGCAGCCAGAGGGGCAACGCGCGGTTGAAGGCAAAGACCGAGTACTCGAAGTCGTTGCCGCCGTACCAGGCGATGAAGAACTCCATCGCGTAGGCAAAGCCCACCAGCATGCCCGTAAGCAGCAGGATCTTGCTCATGTTCTCCAGGTGGCGGAGGGTGAGCAGGTCCTTCATGTTGGGGAACAACTCGCGAGCGGGGATCAGCAGGAACAGCACCATGGCGAACCCGCCGAACACGGCGCCAGCCACGAAGTAAGGCGGGAAGATCGTCGTGTGCCATCCAGGCAGGATCGAGGTCGCAAAGTCGAACGACACGATCGAGTGCACGCTGAGCACCAGCGGCGTCGACAGGCCGGCCAGCAGGATGTAGGCCTTCTCGTACCGCATCCAATGCCGGCTCGAGTTGCGCCAGCCAAGCGAGAGGAAGCCGTAGATGAACGACCGCAGCGTGTCGGGCTTAAAGGGCGTGAAGGGAAGGCGAGGCTGGTGCGGGTCCTTCAAGAGTCGAAGGTCGGCCCGGTCACGCAGGGTGGCCAGGTCGGGAATCATGCCCATGAACCAGAAGAGCAGCGACACGGTGGCGTAGGTGCTCACCGCGAACACGTCCCACAGCAGCGGACTACGGAAGTTGGGCCAGATCCAGTTGCTGTTGGGCACCGGGGCCAGGAACCAGGCCATCCAGGCCCGGCCGACGTGGATGCCCGGGAAGATGCCCGCGCAGATTACCGCGAAGATGGTCATGGCCTCGGCAGAGCGGTTCACCGCCGTACGCCACTGCTGCTTGAAGAGGCAGAGGATGGCCGAGATCAGCGTCCCGGCGTGGCCGATGCCGATCCAGAACACGAAGTTGGTGATGTCCCACGCCCAGTCGACCTGGTTGGTCAGGCCCCAGACGCCCACGCCCGTGATGATCAGGTAAAGGATCATCAACTGGCCCATGCCCGCGATGCTGGCGGCCAGGCCGAACAGCGGCAGCCACCAGCGGCCGGGCGCCTTCTCGGCATACCCGCAGACGATCTCGGTGATCTCGTGGACCGAGCGGTTGTTCAGCACCAGGGGAGCGCGATAGGACGGGTCCTCGGTTAGCGAGCCGTCGCCGCTGCCCGGTTCGGGCGCGAAGCCCGAAGCCTCGGGCGCGCGGCCCGCCAGTCGTTCGCTCGTGCGTTGGTCCGGAGGAAGTTGGCTCACAGCAGGCCTCCCTGGGGCATCGCACCCTTGAGCACCTTCAGGCTGAGGGCGTAGCCGGCGTCCTCGTCACGCCGGTCGAGATCGATGAAACTGGCGCCCCGGCGTGCGTGCGGTTCGCCGCCGTGGTCGCCATCGTGACCATCGCCATGGCCGTGCTCGTCCATGTGCTGGTAGTGGGGCTCCAGGCCCTTCTTGACCCACTTGACGTCGTGCGGGTGCCAGTCGAGATACTTGTATCGGTCCTTGTCGAGTTCCTTGAGGATCTCGGGGTTTGGGTTGTAGACCGCCATGAGGTGCGTCGTGCGTGGGCGAGTGTTGAGGTAGCCCAGCACCGCGTAGTTGCGCCCGCTCTCGCGCGTCTTGGTGACGGCGCTCTCCGGATCCAGGATGTCGCCGAAGACGATGGCGCCGGTGGGGCAGGCCTGCTGGCAGGCCGTCTGCACGAAGCCCTCGGGCACGTTCTCGAGGCCCTTGAGCTTGGTCTCGATCTTGGCGTTGTTCGTGCGCTGGATGCAGTAGGTGCACTTCTCCATCACGCCGCGCGAGCGGACGGTGACGTTCGGATTCTTGCCCATCTTCTCGATTTCGGTGAGTTTTGCACGCAGCCGCGGCGGAATGAAGTGCTGGTTGGGCGGCAGCTTGTCGTCGAAGATGCCGCCGGTGGCTCGGCTGGTCTCCTCGTTCAGCCCGCCTTCAAGACGCTTGGTGGCATAATCGAAGAAATTGAACCGGCGCACCTTATAGGGGCAGTTGTTCGCACAATACCGCGTGCCGATGCAGCGGTTGTAGACCATGTAGTTGTGGCCTTCGGGGCCGTGCACGGTGGCGTTCACCGGGCACACCGTCTCGCACGGCGCGTTCTCGCAGTGCACGCAGGCCACCGGCTGGTGCAGGATCTCCTCGGGCTCGTTGAGCTCATCGCCCACGAAGTAGCGGTCGACGCGGATCCACGTCATCTCGCGACCCTTGGCCACTTCCTGCTTGCCGACGACGGGGATGTTGTTCTCGCTCTGGCAGGCGATGGTGCACACGCCGCAGCCGATGCACGAGCCCATGTCGATGGTCATGCCCCACTGCGGGCTCTTGCTGTACGTCGAGCCCGGGGCGGGATCGCCCGTGCTCTCGTTCATCGGGTTCTCGTAGATCGACTGGTTCGGCGGCGCGTGGCTGACCGTGCCGAGCTGCTCGGCGAAGTTCAGCTCGCTCTGGGCGAGTTCGTACTCGTCGGTGTAGTCGATCTTCAGGTCGCCGTACTTCTGCCACGCGGGCAGCTCGACGCGACGGACGATCTCCGTGCGGCCTTCGAGCGACCAGTGGTTCTGGGTGCTGGCGATCCAGTAGTCGCCCGGCACGCGCTGCATCTCGGCGCCCATGGCCGCGTACTGCCCGGCTTCGCGAAGCTTGTAGGTGTCGAAGCCGGCGCCCTCGGCGATCGCGCCGCCGCGAGTGCGGCCATAGCCAAGCCGCAGGACGACGGTGTCGTCGGCCAGGCCCGGGCAGATCCACACGGGCAGTTCCAGTTCGCGGCCGCCCACGTTCAGGCGGACCATCTTGCCCGTGGTGTGCTCGCGCAGGTAGACGTGCTTGGGGTTGTCGCCGCCGGGCACCAAGCCCATCTTGCGGGCGGTGCCCGGGCTGATGAGGGCGGGGTTGTCCCACGTCGTCATGCTGCCGATGTCGGGCAGCTCCTGCAGCCACGCGTTGCTGGCAAACCGGCCATCGAGGGTTCGACCCGGAGTGAACAGCACGTCCATCGACTCGGCCGCGGGCGCGGCGGTCAGGCGGATGGTTCGAACGGCATCGGCCAGATTGCCCAGGTTGGTCGTGGGCGTACGCGCAGGCGTGGCCGAATTGGCAACCAGACCGTCGTGCAGAGCCCGGCGCCAGCGCTTTTCGAACTCACCGCGAGCCGAGACGCCGAAGCGCTCCCGCATCACGCTGCGCCACACGGCACGCACGATGTGGTGGCCATCAGGCCACGTGGGCAGGTCGCTGCCGCCCTCGTCCGACGCCGCGTCTTCGGGGAAGACGTCGTCGGCGTTGCCCATCCGCGTGGGGCCGTCCTGTCCGTCGACCACGACGGCGCCATGCTTGCGCGCCGTTTCTTCGAGGTGCGTCAGTCGGGCTTCTTCTTCGAAGGTCTCGCCGGCGAGGAAGGCCAGCAACTCGATCTCGCTCTTGCCGAAGTACAGCGGCGCGACCATGGGCTGGACAACGCTCAGTGTGCCATCGGCGGCGACGACGTCGCCCCACTGTTCGAGGTAGTGCGTGCCGTTGAGGCGCCACGTCGACGCGGCGGCCGTTTCGGTGTCCTGCACGCTCAGGGTCACCCGGGTGGGCACCTTGGCGAACCGCTCGGCAAAGCGTGCCTCGGCGGGCGCGTCGTACACCGGGTTGGTGTTCAGGCACACCACGGTGCTGATCTGCCCGGCGTCCATCGCCTGGGCGAGCGACACCAGGTCGGCATGGCCGTTGGCGGCCAGGTCGGCGGCCATCGGGCGATAGCGGACGACCGGCCCGACGGCGCCCAGAGCGGCGTTCATGGCATGAGCCAGCGCGTGCACGCCCAGGGGCAGCGACGCGCCCACGAGCACGATCGATTCATTGCGGTGGGCGGCCAGGTCGGCGGCACACTCGCGGATCCACACGTCGTTGAGCGTCACGCCCTGGGGCGTGGGCACCGCGTCGAGCGCGGCGCGGATGCCAGCGTCGCCGCCCAGCTCGGCCATGAGCGCCCGGGCGAGGGCCACCACGAACGCGGGCTGCAGCGAGGGCGCCAGCCGCATGCGATGGTCGGCCTTGCCACCCGTGACGGTGAGCGAGCCCTCGACGGCGTAGATGCGGCTCATGTCGATGGGGGCGCCGCTGTCGTCCTTGGCCTTCATCGGAGCTCGATGGGCCATCATGCCGCGAGCGCTGCGCAGGGCGTCATTGTCCTCGTATGCCGGATCGCACTGCACGAACACCATCCGCTTGGCGTTCTCGAGGCGCAATTCCTGGGTCATCGGCTGGCCGAAGGCCAGGCGCGTCGCCTCGACGGCGTTGGGATTCTCCAGTGGCTCGTAGGCGATCCACCGGGCGTTGGGCCAACGGTTCTTGACCGCGTCGCGCATCGCATCGCGGCTGGGGCTGGTCTGCTTGCCGGCGACGAACGCCAGGCCGCGCCCGCCGGTGGCGTCGTACCGCGCAAAGCCATCGTTGCTGCGCGCCCAGACGCCGAAGTCATCCCACGTTGCCTGCAGCGGGCCTCGGGCGGGGTTGTCGTAGGTCACCTGCATCAGGCGATAGGGGTCGTACATGTCCAGCACGCTGGCCTGCGACCACACGCTCGAACGGCCCTGGTTGATCGGGTGCAGCGGATTGCCCTCGATCTTGGTCGGGCGGCCCTCGTGCGTCTCGACCAGCAGGCCCTCGGCTCCGCCCCCGGGCAGGGGCATGGCGGTGGCGTAGTACTTCGCGCGGCCGGGGACCTGATCCTCGGGCACCTCACGCGAGTAGGGCATGATCGTGTGCTCGGGGCGGCGGCAGCCGGGAATGGTGGCGGCGCCGGCGAGCGCCAGCGAGGCGCCCATGACCTTCAGGAAGTCTCGACGCGAACCTTCCAGAAGTTCACTGGCGCGCGCGGGAAACTCGCGATGCAGCCATTCGCGGAACTCGGGCTTGTCGACGAACTCGTCGGCACTGCGCCACACGGCGCGGCCGGACGATTGAGCGAGCTTCCTGGGTGCGTGGTCGACCTCGCGCTTGCCGCGGGTCGAGGGGCACTGGTCGATGGTCTTCTCTGCCATGCGGTTGTTCTCCGGCTGGCAAGCCTGATTCGGGCAGGGCGATCTCGAGCGAAACTAGTAGTGGCAGGCGCCGCAGTTCTCCGGGGGCATCTGACGGATGCCCTCGAGAACGGCCTGGACGCTGGCGGTCTGGGCCTGAGTCCCGGCCATGTCACCGAGCCAGGTGGTCTCGACCCACTCCAGGTCGGTGACCTTGTCGTGGGGCACGAGATACATCGCGGGGTCGTCGTGCCCATCCATGGCGTCGCCGATGCCGCGGTGGCAGTCCAAGCACCAGCTCATGCTCAATGCCTCGGCCTGATAGACCACGGGCATGGCTTCGATCTGGCCGTGGCACGAGTAGCAGCTCACGCCTGCGTTGACGTGCACGTGGTGCGGGAAGTTGCGCACGTAGTCGGGCAGCTTGTGGATGCGCTCCCAGGGAATCGACGCATCCTCGGTCCATGCGGTCCGAACGAACTCGACCTTCTCCTTGGGGTCGTACGCCGGCGCGAGCATGCCATCGGTGTGGCAGCCCATGCACGTCGACACGGGGGGCACGTTTGCCTCGGCCGACTTCTCCACGTGCGTGTGGCAATAGCGGCAGTCCATGCCGAGCTTGCCGGCGTGGATCTGGTGGCTGAAGCCCGAGCCTGGCTGGGTGGGCATGTAACCCACCTCCCAGTACTTGGGCGTGAAGTAGTACGTCACGATGGAAATGGCGGCGATCAGGCCCAGGGCCCCACCGATCGCGCCCACCGTGGGCAGCACGTTCATCCAGACGGGGAATCGAACGGACACCGGACGCCTCCCGTGCAATCCCCACGCGGCTCCCGCCCACCCATGGACGGCCGCGTCGGGCCTAAACAAGCGTCGCCGGGCCTCTCGGCCCAGCGTTGCCCCAATATTCCCACCGAACGACCCAAAAAGCAGCGGCGGCGTACACTTAGACAGAAAAAAGTACTGTTTTACGGAAAGTGAGACGGAGTCTCAATGACCGCCAACCAGCCCGCCATCGCCACTGGATCAGCCGCAGCCGCGGTCGATGCTATCGAAAACCAAACGGCCGGCGTTTCGACGCGATCGATCGTCGGGCCGACGGTCGTGCTCGGCTTTGCGACCGCGATCACGATGTGGTTGGTATGGCTTATAGGACATCAGCCATGGCTCGATCTCCCCGCGAGCATCGCCGGCCCTGGCATGGGGCTGGTCATCGTGGCCGGGTCCGCACTTGCCGGGGCGTTTGGCGGCCGACGGCTGGGCTGGGCTTCCGGCGGAGCGACTGCCTTGCTGGCTGCCCTCCTGAATCTGTTGATCATGGGCTCGCTTGTTTCCGAGACCATCGACGGCGCCGAGCCGGCTCAGGGATCAGCCGGGCTGACGCCCTCGGCCGGCGTGGCGATGCTGGGCTTCCTGGCGGCGAGCGCGGTGGGCGGGGCGGTGTGCGGGCTCATCGGCAGCCTGATCAAGGGGCCGTTGCCGACGCGGCCGGCGGCGTACTGGGCATCGCGATTCGCGATCGTGGCCTTCGCGGCCGTCGCGCCCCTGCTGCTGCTGGGCGGCCTGGTGACCAGCACGGGGTCGGGCCTTGCGGTGCCGGACTGGCCGGGCACGTACGGCGCGAACATGTTCCTGTATCCCATTGCGCTCATGGCCGATCCGCGCATCTTCCTCGAACACACGCACCGGCTGTTTGGTTCGCTGGTGGGCATCACCACCATCGCACTGGCGGTGTTTGTGTGGTCGACCGCGGCGCTCCGGCGTCGGTTCGACGTGCCTGTGTCCGTGGCCGTGGTGGTGCTCGTGGGGGCGGTGCTGGTCGTGGGGCTTCGTCTGCACATGGCCGAGGACCTGGGCGGCATGGCCTTCGGAGGCATCGCAGTGGCGGTGGCCGTGGCCAGCGTGGCGTGGTTCCTCCTGGCTCTGCGGGCCGATCGGCCTGCACAGGCGGCCGCGGCGCTCATCCTGATGGTGAGCGCTCAAGGCGTGCTTGGCGGCACCCGAGTGACCGAAGCGAACCCACTGCTGGGCACCATCCACGGCGTGCTCGGTCAGGCGTACTTCGCTTCCATGGTGATGTTCGCGGCCTGGCTCTCGCCGGCGGCTCGTGCGTTGCGATCGATCGATCGTCCGCGGGCCTGGGTGCGCGTGGGCGCGTGGGCGCTGCTGGTGTCGCTGGTCTTGCAGTTGATCATGGGGGCGATGTACCGGCACGGGAGCATGGCCGCCGAGCCCACGTCGTGGTCGGGCCCGGCGCTGCACGGGCATATGGGATTCTCCATCGTGGTGGTCGTGCTGGCGGCCGTCGTGGGCTTTGCGCTGATGGGGCAGGGCTCCGGACCGTCGCGCGAGAGCGGCGAGCCTGGCGATGCCCGCGGCGCTCGGGTGTGCGGCCGGCTTGGCAAGTTGCTCTTTGCCGCGGTGATTCTCCAGTTCATCCTGGGCTGGGCGGCTTTTGCCCTGGTGACCGGCGGCGAGCGGCGAGTGGTTCCCACGGCCGAACAGTTAGCGGACGCTGCGAGCGTGCCGGCGGCCACGGCATTGGTCACGTTCGCCCACCAGGCCAATGGGGCCCTGCTGCTGGCCACGACCAGCGCGGCGATCGTGTGGGGCGGGCTCGTGCTGGCATCGCGGAAGTCCCCGGCGGTGGAACCCGCGGCGGTCTGAACCCACCAACAGCATGACTACGTATCGTCGGGCGGCGTGCAATGCTCGGGCCGGTTGTTGCGTTGGGCTGATGCGGACGGCCGATGAGTGGCGTGGGGCGCTACGGGTTCGTTCGCGCGGCGTGCACACGGTGGAGCACAACCATGCCCGGCCAGAACCAGGGAACCCAGCAGGACACGCGGGCCGAGACGCTCGCCGAGCGGCAGCGGCGTGAGCGTGTGGACCTTCGCCGTGTGTGGGAGCCGATTGAAGCTTCGGAGTTCGGCTTCGACCAGGCGAGGCATCTCTTGTGGCGCGCGGGATTCGGAGGGACGCCCGGACAGATCTCGGCCATTGCAAGCATGGGTCCCGAGCGCGCGGTGGACTATCTTCTGGAAACGCCCGACGCGCCCGATGCGGCGGTCGAGGCCGACCTGTTCGACCGCAACATCATGCGACCGTACACCGA
This sequence comes from Phycisphaerales bacterium, assembly GCA_040221175.1. Taxonomy (NCBI): domain Bacteria; kingdom Pseudomonadati; phylum Planctomycetota; class Phycisphaerae; order Phycisphaerales; species Phycisphaerales bacterium. The sequence continues at coordinate 18,262 of JAVJVK010000013.1, read as the reverse complement.
GGAAGAGCGGCGCATCGCCGCCCAGGCCCGCCGCGCCCGCGACGAGGATGCATTGGCCAACCTTCGCGCGATGCGTCAGCAGGCCCAGGTGTGGGATCGCCGGCAGATGCGCGAGATCCAGCGGTGGTGGCTGACGCGGATGATCGAAACACCGCGGCCGCTGGAAGAGAAGATGACGCTGTTCTGGCATGGGCACTTCCCCACGAGCTACCGCACGATCGAAGACAGCTACCACATGTTCCTGCAGAACCAGCGCTTCCGCAAGCATGCGCTGGGTAACTACGGCCAGTTGATGCACGAGATCATCCGCGATCCGGCCATGCTGGCGTACCTGGACAATAACGACAGCCGCAAGGGCCGGCCCAACGAGAACCTGGCCCGCGAGCTCATGGAGTTGTTCTCCATGGGCGTGGGCAACTACTCCGAAAGCGACATCAAGGAAGGCGCCCGGGCGCTGACGGGCTACACGTTCGTCGACGATGAATTCGTGCTGAACCGCGAGAACCACGACGATGGCCGCAAGCGCATCTTCGGCCGCACGGGCGAGTACGACGGCGACGGGTTCGTCACGGCTATTCTCGCTCAGCGGGCGACGAGCGTGTACATGACCCGCAAGCTGTACGAGTTCTTCGTCGGTGGCCTGCCCGAAGAACCTCGCGAGTACTCGCCTGCGCAGGGCGCGGTACTCGACGAGATGCAATCCACGTTCGTGCAAAAGAGGTACGAAGTAAAGCCGCTGCTCCGAGAGCTCTTGATCAGCCGCCACTTCTACAGCGAAGCGGTGCGCGGACAGCGGATCAAGAGCCCGGCTGAGTTGGTCGTTGGCGGCGTGCGCGAGCTTCGGACGCCGGTGCGGGATCTTTCGGCCCTGCTGGACGCGATGGAGTTGATGGGGCAGAGCCTGTTCTTCCCGCCTTCGGTTGCGGGCTGGGCGGGCGGTCGTGCGTGGATCAACACCTCCACCATGTTCGTTCGGCAGAACACCATGGCGTTCCTATTGACCGGCCGTAAGCCCAACGGCCCCGACGCCCTGGCCGACATGCAGCCCTACGAGCCCGAGGCGATCATGGCCGAGCTTCGCGAGGCTTTGGGCGCGGGCGACGACGAGCACACGGTTCGGAGCGTGCTTCGGTACACGCTCGGCCGGACGCCTTCCCATGCGATCTCGTCGCTGAAGGACGTGCTCGAGCGTCGCGGCGGCGCTCGCGATGGTGAGGCACTGCGTGATATGCTGCTGCTGGTGGCGGCGATGCCCGAATACCAGCTCTGCTAGGCGGCTCTGGAAGACCCGGGAGGAGTTTCAGCATGGACCTGCACGATTCGAAGGCCTTTACGCGGCGCGCGTTCCTGGGACGAGGGATGATGCTGGCTTCGGCTTCCATTGCCGCGCCGGGGTTCGTGCAATCGGCGGCATGGGGGCTTCCCTCGCCCAGCGCCTTGCTCAGCAGCCTCGCGGGCGTGCCCGAAGACCGCGTGCTGGTCGTCGTGCAGCTTTCGGGCGGCAACGACGGGCTGAACACCGTGGTGCCCTACGACATGGATGAGTACTACCGTGCACGGCGGGGCATCGGCATCGCCAAGGACCGCGTGCTGCAACTCGACAGCCGCCAGGGTTTGGGCCTGCACCCCGCGCTCGCGCCGATGAAGGAGATGTACGACGCGGGGCTCTGCTCGGTCTTCCAGGGCGTGGGCTACCCAAATCCGAATCGCTCCCACTTCAAGAGCATGGACATCTGGCACACCGCCGACACCAGCGGCACGGGTGACGGCTGGATTGGCCGATATCTTGACAGCGAGTGCGTGGGCTTCGGCAAGGGCGAGAGCGGATCGCTCGAGGGCGCGAACGCGGGCCCGCCAGCCGTCGCGATGGGACGTACGGCTCCGCTCGCGATGCAGGGTCGGAAGGTAAATCCGGTTTCGTTCGAGAGCGCCGACGTGTTCCGCTGGTTGGGTGAAGACCATGATCGCACGCTCAAGGGTGAATACGACCGCCTGAACCGGCGCGAGGTGGCATCGGCCGACACCAACGAGGCTTTCCTGACCAAGACGGCACTGGATGCGCAGGTCAGCAGCGACCTGATCCGTCAGGCCGTCTCCGCCCAGCCCCTGGTGCGATACCCCGGCAACGGGCTTGCACGCCAACTGTCGATGATCTCGCAGATGATCCGGGCCGGGCTGAAGACGCGCATCTACTACGCCACGCTTGGTGGCTTCGATACGCACGCGGGCCAGGGTGGCGCCAACGGGCGCCACGCGCAGCTGCTGGGCCAGATGGCGCAGTCGATCCGGGCGTTCTATCAGGACCTGAAGGAACAGGGCAACGATGGCCGCGTCATGACGCTGACCTTCAGCGAGTTCGGGCGGCGCGTGTCGCAGAACGCCAGCGGTGGCACCGACCACGGCACGGCGGCGCCGATGTTCCTGTTCGGCCCGATGGTGCGGCCGGGCGTGCATGGCACGCATCCTTCGATGAACGACCTGGACGGCGGCGACCTGAAGCACACGCTTGACTTCCGGCACGTGTATGCCGGCGTGCTGGACAGCTGGATGGGCGCCGATGCGGAGGCGATCCTGAACCGGCGTTATCGGCCGGCACTGGTGCTCGGTAAGTCGTGATGCGGACGTTCGGAATTGCCCAACCGTGACAGTCGGCGTTCCCCAACAGTCGCAGGGCCGCTTTTGGCCACAGCAAGCCGCGTGACGAAGCCGATCCATCGCACAGACGGGCTCTCGATGATGCGAGCCCCGTTGGAGGCGGTGGATGTTCACACGCATGCGCAATGGCTGGGCTCTGTCGATGGCGAGCTTGGGGCTGCTCAAGGAAAACAAGAAGCTCATCGTGTTTCCCTTGCTCAGCTCGATCGCCTCGCTGATGGTCGTGGCGAGCTTCGTGGCGCCCATCGTCGGTACGACGACGGGACGGAACATCTTCATGAGCGAGGAACAGACGTCGGACGCCGGACCGATGCTGGTGATGTTCCTGCTGTACTTCTGCTGCTATTTCGTGACGCTGTTCTTCAATTCGGCGCTGGTCGGCGTCACGATGATGCACCTGGACGGGCGGCCCTACAAGCTCAGCGACGGGCTTCGGATCGCGTGGGATCGGCTCAGCTTGATACTCATGTGGGCGGTCATCGCGGCCTCGGTGGGCTTTGCACTCAAGATGATCGAGCAGCGATCGAAGCTTGTGGGCAAGATCATTGCGCTGCTTCTCGGCTCGGCGTGGACGGCGATGACGTACTTCGTCGTGCCGGTGCTGATCGTGGAGCGGGCGCCGGCCCACAAGGCCATCGGTCGCTCGTTCTCGCTCGTGAAGCAGACGTGGGGCGAGGGGCTGGTCGCCAACTGGGCCAATGGGTTGTTCGTGGGACTGGGCGTCGTGGCCGGCTTCTCGGTGATGTTCCTGGCGATGATGACTGGCGATCCGATCATCGGCGGGCTCGGCATCGTGCTGGGCCTGGCGTGGATGGGGCTGATGGTGCTGGTGTCGATGACGCTCGAGTCGATCACCAACGCCGTGCTCTACGTATACGCCCGCACGGGTAGTTCTTCCGACGGCTTCGACGATCAACTGCTCGACATGGCATTCGCGGGCAAGGGCGGCAGCGCCGGCATCCGCATCGGCAATGAACGGCCAGAGGCTGAGGAAGAGCCGGTTGCGGCCAAGCCCTCGTTCGGAGGCATGCCCGCAACCCTGCCCGAGCGACCCTCCGGACCGTCGCTTGCGGACATGCGCAAGAAGGCGGCCGAGGGCGATGCCGCCTGACGCAGGTCAGTCGCCCGAGTCGGGCGCATCGCTGAGGTGAACGTTGCGCGCGAGGTCTTCGCGGGTTCGCTCGTGGAGGTGATGGTCGGCCAGCTTGTCCTGGGCGGCCTCTGCCTTCTGCAATGCTCCGCGGCTGGGGACGGCAATGTGACAGATGGGATCGCCCGGCGCCACGCTGGGGATGGTGGTCATGCCCAGGATGACGCCGGCCTGCGGCGCTTCGATGACGTTCTGTTCGTTGCCCAGCAGATCGGTATTGGTGGCGATCGGGTCGCCCTTGGCGATGAATTCGCCGGGAGAGACGTGGAAACTCAGGAAGCCGCCGCGATCGGCCCGAACCCACTTGGATGAATCGGCCTCGATGCGGTACGCGGGCTTCTCGGGCTCGCCTTCGACCATCCCCAGGTGGATGAGGCAGTTGCGGATGCCGCGCACCGCATGTTCTACGTACGTTGGTTCGACCTTCCAGACCTCGCCGGCCTCGAGGATGAGCGTGGGCACGCCCGCATCGCACGCCGCGGCTCGGAGCGAGCCATCCGGCCCAGCGCCGTGCATGGTCAATTCGGCGCCGAAGGCGCGGGCGAACTCGGCGATGGCCGGGTCTTTCAGGTTCGCACGAACATTTGGAAAGTTGGTTCGGCGGACGGCAGCCGTGTGCAGGTCGATGCCGAACTGGCATGGCTTGACGAGACCTTCAAAGACGGCGTGCGCAAGCCGGGCGGCCAGGCTGCCCGTGGGCGAGCCGGGGAAGCTGCGGTTGAGGTCGCGACGATCGGGCAGGTAGCGGCTGTTGCGCTCGAAGCCCATGAGGTTGACGACCGGAACGAGCACGAGCGTGCCGGCCGAGAGCGTGAAGGGCCAGTTCATCAGGATGTGGCGGATCGCGCCGGTACCGTTGATCTCATCGCCATGGACCGCGGCCGTGATGAACACGGCCGGTCCGTCGGCCTTGCCGCGCCAGACGCTGAATGGGATGGCGATGTCCACGCCGGCGTAACTCTCGGAGACCACGAGCCGGCCTTCCTTGTGCTGCCCGGGCTTGACGTCCAGGTCCGTCCACGAGAGCACGCCGATCCGCTGGGTCACTTGTCAGCCTCCAGCGCCTCGACGAGTTGCTTGTCGAGCTTGCCGATGCGGGCCTTCTTCGTGCGCTTCTTCCGCCCTGGGACGAGGTCTCGCATGGTCTCGAGCTTGCCGTAGCAGAGCAGGCGGTCGCCCGACTCGAGCACGCGTGAGCCCTTGGGATTGGAGAACACCGCCGTCCCCCGATTGACGGTCAGCACGGTAAGGTCTCGCTCTCGCAGGCCCGAGGCCTCGATGGTCTTGCCGACGAACTCCGAACCCTCGGGGATGTGGAGTTCGGCGACGCCGTAGCCCGTGCTGACGGTGAGGCGCTGACGGATGTCGATTTCCGGGAAGTCGACCTGGTTGGCGATGTAGTCGATGATCGAGCCCGCGACGTCGAGATCGGTCGCGCCCTCGATGCCCTCCATGCCCGGCGAAGAGTTCACCTCCATGACCTGCGGACCCTCGTTGCTTTCCAGCAGGTCGACGCCAGCCACGCGGAGCCCCATGATCTGCGCCGCCCGAACGGCCGCTTCTTCGTAGGCGGCATCGAGCGTGACGGGCTCGGTTCGCCCGCCGCGATGCACGTTGCTTCGAAACTCCGTGCCCTGCGCCACGCGGCGCATCGCGGCGACGACGCGGTCGCCGACCACCAGGGCGCGGATGTCCTTGCCCTTGCTCTCGGCCACGAACTTCTGGACCAGCACGTTCTGCTTGGCACCCTGGAGCGTCTCGATGATGGCCTCGGCGACCTTGTTGGACTCAGCCAGGATCACGCCCACGCCCTGGGTTCCCTCGATGAGCTTAATGATGACCGGCGCGCCGCCGATGCGATCGATGGCGGGCAGCACGTCGTTGCGGTCCCGCACGTAGCACGAGTGCGGGATGCCGATGTCGTGGCGGCTCAGGATCTGCATGCTGCGGAGCTTATCGCGCGAGTTGAGGATGCCGTTGGCCGTATTGGGCGTGTAGACGTCCAGCTGCTCGAACTGACGCACGACGGCGGTGCCGAAGTAGGTGATCGAAGCGCCGATGCGGGGCAGGATGGCGTCATAGTCGCCAAGTTGCTTGCCGCGGTAGAACAGGTCCGGGTCGCCGTGTTCGAGATCGATGGAAAAGCGCAGGGTGTTGAGCACCTTGACCTTGTGGCCGCGTTTCTCGGCGGCCTGCTTGAATCGGCGCGTGCTGTAGCACTTGGGTGCGGTGGAGAGAATCGCGAGCTTCACGGGGTTGCCTTTCTGCGTTCAGGATCGGAAGAGGTCGAAGAGAGCAGGTTGCGGGCGGACGGATCGACCAGGGCAAGGCCCGCGATGGCGCGGCGACCGACCAGCATCCGGCAGAGCATGCCCTTTCGGCAGACCAGCCCGACCTCGGCCTCCATCGAGAGGGGGCCAATGACCAGCGTCGTCTTGACGACCGGCCGGACCTGCACTTGACCATTGCTGGGCTTGACGATCGACTCTCGGACCACGTCGGCCTCGACCCACTTGGTGCGACGCTCGGGTCGTTCACGCATGACGACCTCGAAGCGGACGCGGGCGTTGGGCAGTTGCTCGAACGTCTGGACGTGGATGGCGCTGGTGCGGGCGCCCGTGTCGATCTTGGCGCGCACGCCGCGAATGCGCCACTCGGGCAACGCGACACGCTCGCGCCAGCCCACGATGTACAGCCTGTCGTCTTGATCGGCCATCGGCGTTCCATTGTAGCGAGCGCACGAGAAAGCCCGGTCAATCGACCGGGCCTTGCGTGAATACTTGGCTGGTTCAGCGATCGGCGGGATCGATGCCGAAGCCGCTGCGGTCGGGTTCTTCCGGCCGCTGCGGGGGCTGGTAACCCTCGCGCTCGATGGCCTCGAGCAGGTAGTCCACGGCCGCGTCGATCTGCGGATCTTCGCCGCCGGCAAGCTTCGTGGGATCATCCATGACGTCGATGTCCGGATCGACGCCGTGGCCCTCGATGCCCCAGGTGCCATCAGCGCGATAGAAGCCGAAGTTGGGCACGGCGGTGTAGCCGCCGTCGATGAGCGGGGGCACGCCGCTGATGCCCACCAGGCCGCCCCAGGTGCGCCGGCCGATCAGCGGGCCCAGATCGTTGTGCTTGAAGAGCCAGGGGAACATGTCGCCGCCCGAGCCGGCCGAGCCGTTGATCAGCATGGCCTTGGGGCCCTGGTGGCTGTCGTAGGGCCAGGGCCAGTCCTTCCCGTCGCGGCGGTACCAGTAGTTGGTGCGCGGCCGGTTGAGCAACTCGATGAATCGCGTGGGGATCTGGCCGCCGCCGTTCCAGCGGTCGTCGATGATCAGGGCATCCTTCTGGATCTGGGCGTAGAACTGGCGGAAGAGCTCGTTCTGGCCGTTGACGCCGGTATCGGGCACGTGGATGTAGCCGATCTTGCCGTCCGAGGCTTCCTCGACGTACTGGCGGTTGGACTCGACCCAGTCGCGGTAGCGCAGGGCCTGGTCGTTGCCGATGGGCTCGATGGTGTAGGTACGCTCGTTGATGGCCTCTTCGTCGCCGGTCAGGCTGTCGACGACGGTGATGGTCGTCTGCTGGCCGACGGTGCCGATGAAGGCGGCCCAGGGGTCCTTCGATGCGTCGACGGGCTTGCCGTTGACGTGGGTGATGATGTCGCCCTCTTCGACGTCGACGCCGAGGGTGTCCAGCGGGTTGCGCGCGTCGGTGTCCCAAGGGGCGCCGCCGTACATCTTGGTGATGCGGAAGCCGGACGCTTCTCCGTCTTCGCCGTTCTCGGTGACGGCCTCGAAGTCGACGCCCAGCAAACCGACGTTCTCGCTGGGCTGGCCTTCGACGTCGCCGCCCCAGTAGTAGGCGTGGCCCACGTTGAGCTCGGCGATCATCTCGCCGATGATGAAGCTCACGTCTTCGCGGCTGGCGGCGTGGTCGACCATCTGCGAGTAGTGGTCATAGACCGCGTCCCAGTCGACGCCGTGCATGTTTTCGACGTAGAAGAAATCGCGATGGCGACGCCATGCGTCCTGCACGAGTTGACGCCACTCTTCGCGCGGGTCGAGCTGCTTGCGCAGGTCGTTGGGGCTCAGCGCGCCTGACATCGACTGGCCCGCGCGGGCGTCGGCGATCTTCCAGCGGTTGCCGGCCCCGGCCAGCAGGATTTTCTTGCCGTCGCCCGAAACGTCGACCATCTGCGCCCCGGCGACGACGGTCTTCTCTTCGATCTCGTCACCCGACATATCGATGATCTTGACGGTGGGCGCGCCGCCGCCAAAGCTGTTGTAGAGCAGGTGGCCCTGGTTGTTGCTGACCAGGCCGTTGAAGCTGCCGGCGGCGACGGGCAGAGCGAAGCTCCGGGCCTCGAAGCCCTCGAAGGTGATCTCGGTGGGCTCGACCTCACCGTCGTCGCCGCCGCTGCCGGCCTCGTCGGAAATGATGCCGTCGGGGACCTCGGTGCTCTGGCGGGTGGCGGTGAATGGGCCGCTGCCCTCGAGCGGGCCCGAGATGCTCCATGTGCCGGTGAGGGTGTCGCCGCTGAGGGTTGCCTCGGTCTTGGAGGTCATGGGGCCCTCGCTGCTGGTGGTGACCAGCTTGCCGGTGGCCTCGTCGAAGGTAACGCTGTCGTAGTCGGAGGTCTCGCCCTGGCTCTCGCTGGCGCCCACGAAGGTGCCGTCGTCGAGCTTCTTGAAGTACATCGTGACCTCGAGCTCGTCCATGGGCAGGCCCAGGGCGGCCAGGCCCGTGGCGGTGCCGGCCCAGGTGCCCTCGATGGGGCTCAAATCGGCGGCGGCCTCGTCGCCTTCATCGCCTTCGCCCTCGTCGGCGGACTCGTCGGCTTCGTCGCTTGATTCCTCCGCGTCTTCGTCTTCGGGCTTGTCTTCTTCCCAGGTCTCTTCATCGACCTCGACCAGACGCGGGTTCTCGACTTCTTCGGTCAACGGCACCGCGATGAGGCGGCCGGCGTTGGCGTAGATGAAGCTGGCGCCCACGGTCTCGTACTGCGGGCTGGTGAACTCGCGGTTGGACGTGTAGAACAGGTACTTGCCGTCGCGTCCGAAGACGGGCGAGCCATCGCCGAAGTATCCGCTGGTGACCTGGTGGGTCGTGCCGTCTTCGGTGTCGTGGATGAAGATGGCCGCCGTGAGCATGTTGCCTTCGGTCTTGGCGTAAGTGACGTAGCGGCTGTCGGGGCTCCAGCTCACGCTGGGCACATTTGCCATCGGCTCCTTGTCGAATTGGTTGGCTTCGCCGCTCTCAACGTCGATGAGGTACATCTCGCCCGACTTGTCGATCGCCAGCAGGGTCTTGCTGTCGGGCGACCAGGCCATGGACATCCAATACTTGCCGTCCATGTCGGTCAGTTGGCGGGTTTCGCCCTTGCCGTCGCTCTGCACCAGGTGGATGTTGTACTCGCCGCTCTCGTCGCTGGCGTAGGCAATCCACCGGCCGCTGGGGCTCCAGGCGGGGTTGCGCTCGGCCCAGCGGCTGGTGTCGGTGAGCTGGCGGGGCGGGCCGTTCTCGGCGGGGATGGTCCAGATGTCGCCACGGGCCTCGACGACCACGCGCTTGCCGGTGGAGCTGATGCCGCCGGCCTGGATGTGGTCGGCCGCGTCGACGGTGCGCGGACGCACCGCAGGCTTAGCGCCTGGGATGGTGACGTTGACTTCGCTCACTTCGTTGGCGTCCAGGTCGAGCAAGTGCAGCTTGGTGCCCAGGCTGAAGACGATGGCCGCGTTGTCGCCGCCGGTGATCGATGGGAACTTCACGTCGTTGTCAGTGAAGTTGGTGACCTGGGCGCGCTCGCCGCTGTCCACGTCGTAGCGCCAGATGTTCAGGCGGTGGTCATCGCCGGCGTCCGAGACGTAATACACCGAGTCGCCGTGCCACATGGGCAGGCTGTCGGTGCCCTCCCAATCGGTGATCTGGCGGCTCTCGTTGGTGTTGATGTTGAACAGCCAGACGTCGCTGGCCATGCCGCCGCGGTATCGCTTCCAGGTGCGTGCATCGCGTTGGATGGGCGTGTAGGCAAGCCAGGTGCCGTCGTCGTTCAGCACGCCGTTGGCGCCGTAGGGCACGGGCATGCGCTCGGGCAGGCCGCCATCAGCCGGCACGCGGAAGACCTCTTGCTGGCGCCCCAGGCCGGCGGTGCCGCTCATGAAGAACATGACGCCCGAGTCGTGCCACTGTGTGGGCGTCTCGTTGGACGGATGGTGGGTCACGCGCTCGGGCACGCCACCCTCGATGGGCAGGGTGTACAGGTCGCGATCGCCGTCGTAGTTGCCCTGGAAGACCACGTGCTGGCCGTCGGGGCTGAAGCGGGGGAAGAGCTCCTGCCCGGGCGGGCTGGCCAGCGGCTCGGCCCGACCGCCATCGCGCGAGACGAGCCACAGGTCGTTGCCGTAAGAGAACACGATGTGTTCATCGCTGACGGCGGGGAAGCGGAGCATGCCGGCGTAATCGCCGTCCTGCTGGTCGCCTGCCTGGCGGGCGGACAAGGGTTGTCCCGATGCCGCGACAATGCGAGCGGGCTCGGCGGTGCTGGTCTCAGCCGAGCCGGCACACGAGACGAGCATGGCCTGGGCGGCCAGAACGGGAACGACGGTTAGACGCTTATCCATGTAGAAACACCTCCAGATCGGGCAGTGTACGGCACCGGCCCACCGATCGGAGGGCAAGGGCCGGGCTCGCGGGGACGCGCCGGAAGCGGCGGTCCGGCAGGGTCATTCGGAAGGTGGGGGCTGGACTTACGTCTGGCCTACGGACAGCCGGCCGCGAAGGCGTCCTGGAAGGCAAGGAAGTCGAACAGCGTGAGATCGCCATCGTCGTCGAAGTCTGCCCTCGGATCTCGGTCCTGGAAGAGATTCTGGAAGGTCAGGAAATCGAAGATCGTGGTGGCATCGTCGCCGTCCAGATCGGCTGGGCAACAATCGGAGATGTCGAACACGTGCAGGCCGTCATGAGAGACGGCTACCGCGAGTCCGCCCAGGAAGTCCAAGCCGGTGTCTCCGCTATCCAGAGCCGTACGACCGGCATATGTGGGAGCAAAGGGATTCCTGACATCGTACACGAACGCCCCCGAACCACTGGCCAGCAGCACGTTTCCGCTCCGTCGGAGAGACTGAAGGGCGCCGCTAGGCTGATCGATTTCGCGAGCAACGAAGGGCATGGCGGGATCCTCGACGCTGACGATCGAGAAACGTTCTCCTACCACCGCAACAGCGTCGCCGCCCAGGTACTCGATGTCATTGGCGAATCCAGCCACCGTCGCTTCACCAAGGATCATGGGATCGGCCGGGTTGGCGACATCGACCACAACGATGCGTGCATCATCGAAGGTGTCTCCAACCTTGAGGAAGAGCCTGTCGCCATCCAGGATGGTGCGTGTCGCGGTCCCAACGGGCAGAGCGGCGATCTGCTGGAGAGATGCTGGGTTGGCTGCGTCGTAGACGACCAGTCCGGCATCCGCGCTCGGGGCGAACAGGGTGTCGTCGCGGATGCTGAGGTCGAGCACGGGGCCGGCCGCCGGCGTGCTGCCGATGACTTGTGGTTCTGCCGGGGACGAGATATCGATCGTCAGAATCGCCGGCTCGGACCCGAGCGTCGGCAGATAGAGCGTCTGGCCCGCGACAGCAACCCGGGTCGACACGTCGTCGATGGGCAAGGTTGCGATGAGCGCGGGAGCCGCGGGATCGGCCAGATCAAAGACGTGCAGGCCGGCGTCGCGGTCGCCCACGTAGCCAAATCCCTCGTGCACGGTGAGTGCGAAGGGTACGAGTTCGACCAGCGACTCGCCGACGACCGGCGGCTCGACTGGGTCGGAGCTCTCCAGCAGACGCAGGCCCTCGACGGACTGCCCGATCGAGACGAGACCGTCACGGACGGCCAACGCTCCGACACTGCCGTACGTGCTGTACTGGCTTGTCAGCTCCGGCGAAGTCGGATCGGTGATGTCGAGGATGTCGATGCGGCCGCTGCGAAAAGCGACGAACAGTTCGTGCCCTTGCACACGCAGGTCAACGGCGGTTTGCGGGGGCTCATAGGACGCGGCAAGCGTCGGCGCAGCAGGATCGCTGATGTCGATAATCTGCACGCCACCACCGCGATCGGGAAACTCAACACCGTCGGCGATGAACGCGTAGTCGTCGCTGAGCACGACGCGGCGCGCCAGCCCTGGCGTGTCGAGCCCCGACACGATCTGAGGGTTGGCAGGATCGCGGATGTCGATGACCCTCAGGCCCATCTCGCCATCGGCGATGTAGGCGTACCCATCGCGTACGGCGACATCCCGGGCGTGCCCGGGTGTATCGACGATGCCCAGAGCCTGGGGCGCGACGCCAGAGATGTCGATCGTCTCGAGGCCGGCCTGTCCCGCGGCCACGATCGCGATGTCTCCAACGAGTTGCACCGCATACCCGTCGCCGCTGCCAATGAGCCCCCCCACCCCGCTGGCGTTGAGCGGGTCCTCGATGTCATAGATGCCCAACACCCTCGTGTCCGAGGCGACATACATCTTCGAGTCGCGGATGGTGAACCGGCGGGTGTTTCCCGAACCGAATGAGGCCACCATCTCCGGCTGGGCCGCGTCGCGGACATCGAAGACGATCACGCCGTTCCTGAAGCGTGAGGAGGACGCGACGAACGCGTAGCCTCCATCAAACTCGACGTGCTCGGCGGTGAGGCCGAAGTCGGCCGCCCCCAGGAAGTCCCGCTCGGCGCAGCGGATGCCCGTGGTTTGTGCGGCTGCGCTGGCGGCGATGCCGCCGAGAAGGATCAGGCTTGCGATCTTGAACTTCATTGGTGATTCCTCGATTCTGAAGGATCCAAGCCTTTCGCTGGGATCTCGGATGTGGACTTGGATAGATCCATGGGCGTGTTGGCAACGCCGGCCGGGCAAACCCAGGGTTCGGTCGCGCTCGGCGATGTGCTCCAGCCGGCTGGCTGATGTTCCCCGCGAGCTTGTACCGGGCCGGCGACACTCGGTTGCACCCCACTTTTCGATTTTGGGTCGCCCAGCTCCGGCCGGGGTCACAGTGAGGCAGCGACTCCCTCGTTTCAGAATGGTGATCGCCATTTTTTCGGCCCCCTACCGTTGGCCATGAAGTCGATCGCCGCGCAGATCATGATCCTGACCCGCCAGCGCCGGACCCAGCGCAACCTGAAGGTGCTGGGGTGGTTCATGGCGGTGCTCGTCGGCCTGATGGCGGTCAACACGGTGCTCTTTCACGTCATTATGGAGTACGAGGGGCAGGAGCACTCCTGGCTCAGCGGCCTGTACTGGGTGCTGGTCACGATGAGCACGCTGGGCTTCGGCGACATCACCTTCGAGAGCGACCTGGGGCGTCTGTTTTCCATCTTCGTGGTGATCAGCGGCACGATCTTCCTGCTCGCGCTGCTGCCGTTCATGTTCATCCAGTTCTTCTACGCGCCATGGATGGAGGCCCAGACCGCCGCCAGGACCCCGCGCGAGCTGCCCGCGACCACGCGCGACCACGTCGTGCTGACCCACCTGGACGCGGTGACCGAGTCGCTGATCGCCAAGCTCCAGCAGGTCGGCCAGTCGTACGTGGTGCTGGTGCCCGACGTGGAGCACGCCCGCAAGCTGCACGACCAGGACGTCCGCGTGATGGTGGGCGACCTGGACGACCCCGATACGTACCGGGCGGCCCGGGTCTCGAGCGCCGCCATGGTGGTCACGACGCGCAACGACGCGCAGGACACCGCCGTGGCCTTCGCCGTGCGCGCCGTGAGCGAGACGGTGCCGGTGTTCGCGACGGCCGACCTGGGCGCGTCGGTGCCCATCATGGAGATGGCCGGCGCCACGGGCGTGATCCGCCTGGATCGCGTCATGGGCCAGGCCCTGGCGCGGTGCATCTCGGGCGGCGACGCCGTGACGCACGAGGTGGCCCGCTTCGACAACCTCATCATCGCCGAGGCCAGCGCGGCCCGCACGCCCCTGATCGGCAAGAGCCTGCGCGAGAACCGCCTGACCGACCTGGGCGTGAACGTCGTGGGCCTGTGGGACCGCGGCGTCTTCCGCCCGGCCCGGCCCGACACCGTGGTCAACGAGCGCACCGTGCTGCTGGTGGCCGGCTCGGCCGAGCAGCTGGAGGCTTACGACGAGCACTTTGCCATCTACAACGTCAGCGCCGACCCGGTGATCGTCATCGGCAACGGCCGCATCGGGCGGGCGACGGCCGAGGCGCTCGAGCTGCGCGAGGTCGACTACCGCGTCATCGAGCGGGCCCAGCGGCGGGTGACCAATCCCGACAAGACCATCGTGGGCGACGCCGCCGAGCCGCGCATCCTCGAGGCGGCGGGCCTGGCCAAGGCCCCCACCGTGGTCATCACCAGCAACAACGACGACGTGAACCTCTACCTCACGCTGCTCTGCCGCAAGCTGCGGCCGGACATCGAGGTCATCGCCCGATGCACGCTGGACAAGCACGTGGCGGCGCTGCACCGCGCGGGGGCCGACTTCGTGCAGAGCTACGCCAGCACGGGCGCATCGGCCTTCTACAACCTGCTGCACCAGGGGCGGCTGGTCACCGTCGCCCAGGGGCTGGAGGTCTTCGACGCCAAGGTGCCCAGGTCGGTCGTGGGCAAGAAGATCATGGACAGCGGCCTGCGCGAGGCGACCGGCTGCACCATCGTGGGCTACCGCGACAAGAACGGCCTGACGGCCAACCCCCCGGCCACCACCGTGCTCCAGGCGGGCAACGAGCTGGTGCTGATCGGCGACGTCGAAGCCCACGAGGCCTTCCGCGAGAAGTTCAACGAGGGCTAGCTTGGCTCACCCCGCCCCTCTACTCCCGGCCTTTACCCCAGCCCTCTACCCCAGCCGGCCGGCGATCGACTGCCACGCCGCCAGGGCGCACACCGCCAGGGCCAGCACCAGCGCCGCGTTGGCCCACCAGCGGTTGGCCAGCATCCGGCCCACCCACGCGCGGCGGTTCATCAACAGCAGCAGCGCCACGGCCAGCAGCGGGATGAACGCCGCGCCCACGATGGCATACGCCTTCTGGGCCGTCTCGAAGCGCACCACCAGCAGCACCATCGGGACCGTCGCCAGCGCGATGAGGAACCCGCGGTAGGGCCATGAATTCGTCGAGACCGGCGCCCTCTTGCCCGACCCCGGCCGCATCGCCCACCAGTCGGCGAAGACGTAGGGCACCGCCTGCCACACGCCCAGCACGCTGGAGAAGACCGCCCCGAACGCGCCGATCAGGAACGCCCATCGCATGAACGGATGCGTCGCGCCGCCGATGCGGTCGGCCACCTGCACGATGATCGACGCCCCGCGGCCCTCCAGCTCGCCCCCGCCGGCCACGCCCGCGGCCAGCACGATCATGCCCACGCCGAAGAGCGCCGTCATCGAATAGCCCACGGCCAGGTCGATGCGGCAGACCTTCAGGTCCTCGGGCCCTTCGCGGCCGGCCTCGCGCATCCAGTAGTTATAACAAATAATCGTCAGCGTGCCGCCCACGCCGCCGATCAAGGCGATCGTCCAGCCCAGCGCCTGTCCGCCCTCGGGCACGCGCGGGACGAAGCCGCCGGCCACCTCCAGCAACGCGGGCGCGGTCATCGCCGCGCTGGCGACGACCACCACGACCATGACGCCGATGCACGCGGCCATGACCCTCTGGAAAAGCCCGAAGCCGCCCAGCCAGACCATCGCCAGCCCGGCCAGCGAGCAGCCGATGGCCCCCGCCCACGCCGACAGGCCGGGGACCATCGCCCCGAGCACCGCCCCGCACGCCTTCATGAGCGCGACGGCGACGAAGGGGCTCCACAAGAGCAGGTACGCGCCGAACACGGCCCACACGATCGGGCCCAGCTTCGAGATGGCCCCTTCCAAGATCGTCGTGCCCGTGGCGAGCTGCCACCGCGCGAGCTGCTCGTTGAGGACGAACTTCACCAGCGCCCCCAGCACGACCGCCCACAGCACGGCCAGGCCCAGCTTGCTGCCCGCGAAGGCGGCGGTCGCCAGGTCGCCCGCCCCCACGCCCGTCGCGGCGACGAGCACGCCCGGGCCGATGAGCAGGAGCAGATTGCGGCGGGCGGGGGCCATGGCCCACGGTACGCGGGGCGCTTACGGGCAGCCGGCGTCGAAGGCGTTCTGGAAGGCCAGGAAGTCGAACAGGGTCAGCTCGCAATCACCGTCGAAGTCCGCGCCCAGGTCGCCGGCGGCAAAGAGGTTCTGGTAAGCAAGGAAGTCGAAGATCGTGAGGACGCCGTCGCCGTCCACGTCCGGGCGGCACTCGTCGGTGAGCGCCAGGGATGCAAGATCGAAGTAGGCGTCCGTCGACGAGCCGCTGGACCGCGTCGCGACCAGCCGCACCACGATGGTCCTGGTGCCCGCGGGCGGCGTGCGGCGGTCGGACGACCGGGACCAATCGAAGACGCCCGACGCCCCGGCATCCTCGAAGCCGGCGCTCTCCAGGATCATGCCGCCCGCATCGACGAACTCCAGTTCGGTCCGGGCGATATCGCGCGCACCGCCCACGATCCGCGACTGCATGAGGATCGAGAACACCGACGTCAGTTCGCCCGCGTCGATCTGCGCGGCACGCGCCGACACGTCGATGCGCTGCTCCAGCGTTTCGACGCTCGCGCCCGTCCGGCCCGTGAAGCAGAAGGCGCCGATGTCCAGGCAATCGGGCACCCCGAGCGAGCCGGACACCGACGTCTCGCGCGGTTGCAAGCCGCCGTCGATCCAACCGGAGACGTCGCCCGTCTCCGCGTCGCCGTTGACGACGAGGTTGGTGTTCAGGGGCTGGGCCAGGGCGATCGCGGGAGCCATGGCAAGGACGGTCGCCGCGGCCTCGGGAAATCGGGTCGATGGCATGTTCTCGCTCCTTCCGAACGCAGGTTACCAGA
This sequence comes from Phycisphaerales bacterium, assembly GCA_040221175.1. Classification (NCBI taxonomy): domain Bacteria; kingdom Pseudomonadati; phylum Planctomycetota; class Phycisphaerae; order Phycisphaerales; species Phycisphaerales bacterium. Next base: position 1,587 of record JAVJVK010000013.1, on the reverse strand, counting down.
AATGCGCGGGCGATGCAAGGGCATTTGGCTCGCGCCACGGCGTGCGCGGCTCGCGGCATCGCGTCGCCGGGACCAGACACCACGGTGAGGGCCCAGTCCATCGCGGTGACCGGCCCGTGCATCGCGGTGATTGGCCCCGTCATCGCGGTGAACCCACCATGCATCGCGGTGACGCGGCCGTTCATCGCGGTGATCGGCCCCGTCATCGCGGTGATTGCTCCGTTCATCGCGGTGATCGGCCCGTGCATCGCGGTGAGCGGCCGCGTCATCGCGATGAACGGGACCGGTTCTTCGGGTTCTCGGGCCCGGCGGGGGCGATCCGGGGCGGCACTCCGGATTTCTGAGAGTTCGTAAGTTCCTGTCCCTGCGAGACTTCCAAAAAACTTTGCGAAAACATCCAACTCGGACCAAAGTCGCCTGCCCGCTCCGTCGATCCATGGGGTGTCAGACAGATGTGTCAGACAAGCGTGTCAGACAAGCGGCCCGGGCGTGTGCCCGGCCGAGCAACAACCAGGGGGCCGCGGCGCACGCCGGGCCGCCCGCACAGAAACGGAGTTCCACCATGGGACGCAACATGCCCTCGCAACGAGGGCCCGCACTGGACTGGCTGGGCGAACGCATCGGCCTGTGGACCGAAAACGCCGCGGCGATCGGCGTGGATCCCCTTGACGTCTCGGCCGTGGCCACCGCCACGAGCCAGGCGGCCAACGCACGGGCCGCCGCCGGCGCGGCACGCGCGGCCGCGAAAAACGCAACACAAAATTACTACGACAAGGCCGACGTCGCGCTCGACGGCGCCCGCGATCTTATCTTGCAGATCAAGGCCTTCGCCGCCAGCAGCGACGACCCGCAGGTGTACGTGCTCAGCGGGCTCAGCCCCAAGGCCAACCCTAGCGAGACGCCGCCGCCCGAGGCGCCCAGCGACGTTCGCTATCTCCTGCTGCCCAGCGGCAAGATCGAGCTGCGCTGGAAGGGCAAGGGGCCGCAGGGCACCTTCTACGTCATCACGCGGCAGCTGCCCGGCGAAAGTAACTTTACGACCATCGCCACGGCGACCGACAAGAGCTACACCGACAACTCGGTGCCCTACGGGACCGACCAGGTGCTCTACCAGATCATCGCCCGGCAGACCGACAAGACCGTCGAGGGCCCCATCACGCTCGTCCGCATGGGCGTGGGCAACGGGGCGCAGGGGGAGCAGGTGGCGTAGGGACGCCTCGGCTCGGACGCGCGCCGGGGTGCGGGGCGCACCGTGCTCTGGATCTGCACGGTGGTCCGGACGCACCCTGCTCTCGAGGTACGCCGAAGTTCGACGCCCCGGCGGAGCGCCCCGAAGACGGGACGCTGCGCCGGGGCTCGACCAATGTTGGTGTTCTTGAGGCGCTCGAAGACTCGCTTGCGGGCTGCGCCCGGGCGGCCGGGGGCCGCCGCGCCGCCGCAGGCGCTTTCGCCCCGAAGACGGGGCTCGGCGGCTGCTGCGGCGCCACCGGGCACGCCCACGCGCGCCGGGTGCCCCGCGCCGCCGCCGCCGCCGAGCGCGTCCGCGAGCGAAGTGCGCAGGGGGGGGCGAGGCCCGCCAGGGGCCGG